>JBFXAS010000034.1:0-28661 GCA_050184075.1 Gemmatimonadales bacterium | reverse complement strand
GATGGGCTCTGGGCGAGCGGACGCTTCTTCGAGGTCCTCGGCGCCGGCGCCGTGCTCGGTCGGACCTTCGACGCCGCTGACGATCGCCGCGGCGGCGGCGATGGCGGCCCGGTCGCCGTGATCTCCTACGACTACTGGCAGCGGCGCTATGGTGGCGCCGCCGACGTGGTCGGTCGGACCATCTCGCTCAACCGGACCGCCTACACCATCGTCGGTGTGACCGGGCCCGAGTTCTTCGGCGCCGAGGTGGGCCGGGCGTTCGAGGTGGCGGTGCCGATCGGCACCGAGCCGGTGATGCGGGGGACCGACGCGAGCTGGCTCGATCGCCGCTCCACCTGGTGGCTCGAGATCCTGGTCCGGCTCGAGTCCGACCAGGACGCCGCCGCGGCGGCGGCGGCGCTCGCGGCCGTGACGCCCCAGATCCGCGACGAAACCCTGCCCACCGACTGGCGGCTGGACGATCAGGCCAGCTACCTGAAGGACGGATTCACCGTCCTCCCTGCGGCGGGCGGCGTCTCCTCCCTCCGCTCCCGCTACCAGCGACCGCTGCTCACCATCATGGTCGTGGTCGGACTGGTGCTGCTGATCGCCTGTGGCAACATCGCCAACCTGCTGCTCGCCCGCGCGACCGCGCGCCGTCACGAGATGAGCGTCCGGCAGGCGCTCGGCGCCTCGCGCCGCCAGCTCGCCCGACAGCTCCTGGTGGAGAGTCTCCTGCTCTCGACCTCGGGCGCCGTGCTCGGCGGCCTGATCGCGCTGTGGGGCAGCCGACTGCTCGTGTACCAGCTCTCGACCGCCACCAGCACGGTGTCGCTCGACCTCGGCCCGGATTGGCGGCTCTTTCTCTTTACCGCCCTCCTCGCCGTCGGCACCGCGCTCCTCTTCGGCACCGCGCCGGCCCTCCGCGCCGCGCGGACTCAGCCGATCGAGGCGATCAAGGAACAGGGACGGAGCGTCGGCGAGCGGACCGGGGGCGGGCTCGGCCACGGCCTGGTCGTCGCGCAGGTGGCACTCTCGCTGGTCCTGGTCGTCGCGGCCAGTCTCTTCGTCGGCACCTTCGCCAGGCTCGCGACGGTCGAGCGCGGCTTCGACGGGAGCCAGGTGCTGATCGCCAGGGTGGCGGCCGATCGAGCGGGGATCGAGACCCGGGATCTGTCGCGCTTCTACGATCGGATGGCCGAGGCGGTCGAGGGGGTCCCGGGCGTGACCTCCGTCGGTTGGTCCGTGCTCACGCCGCTCGGCCGGTCGATGTGGAACGAGCGGATCGAGGTGCGCGACGGGATCGAGCTGCCCGAGCGCGAGCGGACGAGCTACCTCAACCTGATCTCGCCGACCTGGCTCGAGACCTTCGGCACGCCGGTGCTGCTCGGCCGGGGCATCACCGCGGACGACCGGGCCGGGTCGCCGCGAGTGGTGCTGGTGAACGAGACCTTCGTCAGAACCTTCATCGGCCCTGGCGATCCGCTGGGACGGGTCGTGCTCCGCCGCGCGCCCGGGGACGAGGGGACGATCGCCAACGAGATCGTCGGCGTGGTCAAGGACGCCGTCTACCAGACCCTTCGGGAGGAGGTCCCGCCCACCATGTATCTCCCGGGAGCACAGGAGGGGATCCCGACCTCCGTCTCCCTCAGTGTGCGGGCGGGACGGGGATCGCCCATGCTGCTCGCCCAGCCGATCGCGCGGGCGGTCGCCGGCGTCAGTGGCGACCTGAGCCTGAGCTTTCGGACACTCGACGACGACATCAGCGCCTCGCTGGCCCAGGAGCGACTGGTGGCGATCCTCTCCGGCTTCTTCGGCGGGCTCGCGCTGCTGCTCGCGGCGCTCGGTCTCTACGGCGTCACCGCCTACACCGTCAATCGTCGGCGCGCGGAGATCGGGATTCGGATGGCGTTGGGCGCCGGCCCCGGTCGAGTGCTCGGCCTGGTCCTCCGCCGCGTCGGGGCGCAGGTCGTCGCCGGGGTGGCGATCGGCGCGCTGCTCAGCTGGTGGGGCTCGCGCTTCGTGGGCAAGCTGCTTTACGGCCTCGAGCCCACCGACCCGGTCGTGTTCGTCGGATCGGCCCTCGTGCTCGGAGCGATCGGTGGGCTGGCCGGCTGGCTGCCCGCGCGGCGGGCAGCGCGCTTCGATCCTTCCGAGGTGCTCCGGGAGGCCTGAGCCGGCCGCCTAGCCGGTGAGCTCGCGGGCCAGGGCCGGCCAGGCGAACGGCTGGCCGGCTCCAACTCCTCGCGGACGGCGGGGCGGGTCGGCGGGCCGCCTAACGCCGGTCGCGCGGCGTCCGGGCACCGCCGGCCGGCCGACCCCGCGCCTCGCGCGGCCCGTTCGCTCTTGCCGGGCGTCTCGGGCGGCGGCAACATTCCGGGCGTGCCCGGATCGATCCGGGACCAGCAGCCCAGCGCCGGGCCGACCAGGGCCGTTGCCCGACCGTCCCGACAAGTTCACGACCGCGCCGTCGAGCGGCCCGCGCCCCGGTATCCCGTGATGACCACACTCCGTCGATCGCCCGCCGCCTTCCTGCTCTGCGTGACCAGCGCGGCGCCGGCGCTCGCCCAGGGTCCGCTCGGCCCGGCCGTTCGTCCCTTCGTGGCGGAGAGCGCCGCGGTCATCGTGCTCCGCCACGCCCGGGTGGTGGACGGCACGGGCGCCCCGGCCCGGAGCGACCAGACCGTGGTGATCAGGGACGGCCGGATCGCCGCGGTCGGCCCAGACCGGCTGGTGACCGCCCCGGCCGGTGCGCGGGTCATCGATCTGAGCGGCAAGTCGCTGATCCCCGGGCTGATCGATCTCCACGCGCACACCTATTTCATGTCGAGCGCGGGTCTCTCGCAGATGGCGGTCTCGGCGCCACGGCTCTACCTCGCGGGGGGAATCACCACGGTGCGCACCGCCGGGGCGCAGATTCCCTACGCCGAGCTCAACATGAAGCAGGACATCGACCGTGGGCTCGCCCCGGGACCGCGGATGCTGGTGACCGGCCCCTACCTGAACGGGCCGGGGGCCGGGCCCGGGCAGCAGCGTCGGCTCACGACCGAGGCCGAGGCTCGCCGGGTGGTGAGCTACTGGGCCGACGAGGGCGCCACCTGGCTCAAATTCTCCGGCGGCGTCAGTCGCGCGGTGCTTGGCGCGGCGATCGACGAGGCCCATCGCCGCGGGATGCGGGTCACCGGCCACCTCTGCTCGGTCACCTTCACCGAGGCGGCCCGGCTCGGCATCGACAATCTCGAGCACGGTTTCATCACCAACAGTGACTTCGTGCCGGGCAAGCAGCCGGATCTCTGCCCGGCCGACAACATGCGTCACCAGGTCGAGGTCGATCCCGAGGGGCCGCTGGCGGATTCCGTGATCGCCACCCTGCTCGAGCGTGGGGTGGCGCTCACCTCCACGCTCTCCGTCTACGAGCTGTTCGTCGCCGGCCGCGCGACGGTGCCCGACCTCGCGCTCGAGATGCTGGCGCCCGCGGCGCGCCAGGCGGTCGTCGACGATCTGGCCTCGACCAACGGCGGCGCCGGGTTCGTGCCCGACGAGCTGTTCAGCCGGATGCTGCGCTTCGAGCGGCGCTTCGTCGCGCTGGGCGGCCTCCTGGCCGCCGGAGTCGACCCCTGGGGCAACGGCAGCCTGCCCGGCTTCGGCGACCTCCGGAACTACGAGCTGCTGGTCGAGGCGGGCTTCACGCCGGAGACCGCGGTCGCGATCGTCACCGGCAATGGCGCCAAGGTGCTCGGCATGGCGGACGAGACTGGCACCATCACCGTGGGCAAGCGGGCCGACCTGGTCGTCCTCGATGGTGATCCGACGGCTCGCGCGAGCGACATCCGCCGCGTGGCGCTCGTCTTCCGGGATGGGATCGGCTACGATCCGGCGCGCCTGCTGGAGAGCGTCAAAGGCAAAGTGGGGTTGCAGTGACGATGGCTCGAACCTGGCTCGTGATCGTGGCTTCCGCGCTGGCGCCGGCAACGGCGATGGGTCAGGCGCGGGCGACGGCGGCGCTTCGGGAAGCGATCTTCAGCGCGGAGGACGCGCGCGGTCGCGGCGCGGCCGAGCTCGAGCCGTTTCGCCAGGGCCTCGAGCATCGGGACGCGGGCGTCGTTGCGGCGGCGGTGCGGGCGCTCGGTCGCCTGGAGCGCGCCGATCTCGC
Source organism: Gemmatimonadales bacterium (assembly GCA_050184075.1). Lineage (GTDB taxonomy): Bacteria > Gemmatimonadota > Gemmatimonadetes > Gemmatimonadales > GWC2-71-9 > SHZU01. Next base: position 24,529 of record JBFXAS010000034.1, on the reverse strand, counting down.
GACCCTGGTGCTGCCCCGCCTGGCCGATTCCCGAGCCAGCGTGCGGTTCGAAGCCGCGCACGCCGTCGCCCAGATCGCCCAGGCGCTCGACAGCGCCAACCCGGCCGAGCTGAGCCTCGCCGACGGGATCGCCACCGCGCTCCTCGACCGGCTCGCCGCGGAAGAGGAGCCGCAGGTGATCGGAGCCCTGGCCCGCTCCGTCGGACGAATTCCGTTCGGCAATCGCGCCAGCGCCAATCGGGCCCGACGGGCGCTGCTCGACATACTCGACGCGCGACAGCGCGGGACGATGCTGGACGCGGCCCGGGGTCTCGAGACCCTGCTCCGCTCGCGCGCCGGACTGCTCGATCCCGATTCCCGCACCCGCGCCGTGCTCCGCGATCTCGCGGTCTACGACGAGGGCTCGCCAGCCCTGTCCGCCCGGCTGCGCCGTCTCGCGTGGGCGGCGCTCGCGCGGAGCGGGGCCGCGGGAGAGCCCCTCATCCTCCGGGGGCTCGAGGATCCCGACGAGCAGGTCCGTCGACTCGCGATCCTGACCGTCGGGGCACCCGACTCGCTCCCCGGGCGAATGGACCTCCTCGCCCAGGGCGTCAGGGATCAGAGCCCGATGGTTCGATACGAAGCGCTCCGCGCCTGGACGCGCCGGGAGCGCCAGGCCTCCTGCGCGCCCTTCGTGAATGGCCTTCGCGATTCCAACGACCAGGTCGCCATCCTCTCGATCGATCTGCTGGCCGGGCCCTGTCCGGAGGCGATCGACATCGGCGCCTATCTCTGGCCCTTCGTCGACAGCCTCGCCGGGTCGCAGCGGCAGAAGTTCACCGGGATCGCCAACTGGCATCGCGGCGCGCACGCGATGGTCACGCTCGCGAAGATCGATCCCGATCGGGTGCGGACCGTCCTCGCGCGGGCCGCCGCCGACTATACCTGGCAGGTTCGGGCCTACGCCGCGCGCGCCGCGGGCGAAATCGGCAACGCCGAGCTGCTGATCGCTCTCGCCAACGACACCGACGACAACGTCCGCACCGCCGCGGTCACCGAGCTGGTCAGGGTCCGCGGCCACGGCGCCGACGAGATCTACCTCGACCAGCTGACCCGGCCCGACTATCAGCTCCTGATGGCGGCGGCCGCCGCCTTGAACGGGGCGCCAGATCGCCAGGCGGCGCTCGAGGGGCTGCTCGCCGCGCTCGCCCGGGTCACCCGCGAGCGCCGGGAGACGTCCCGCGACGCCCGCGTCGCGCTGCTCGAGCGGATCGACCAGCTGGGCGACTCGACTCTGGCGACGGCCCTCGAGCGCTACCTCTCCGATTTCGACCCGCGGGTCGCGGCTCGGGCCGCGGACGCGATCGGGCGCTGGACCGGCCGCCGGCCGGGGACCGCCCCTCGCCCGCTGCCCCGACCGGAGGCCTCCCTGGCCGAGCTCGACGGGTACGCGGGCAAGCTCCTCCGCGTCACGATGAGCCCGACCGCAGGCGGCGGCTCCTTCCTGGTGCAGCTCTTCCCCGAGCTGGCCCCGGCGACGGTGGCGCGGGTCGTCGGTAAGGCGCTCCAGTCCTACTACGACGACCTCACCTTCCATCGGATCGAGCCCAACTTCGTGATCCAGGGTGGCAGCCCGAACGCCAACGAGTACATGGGCGACGGTCCCTACATGCGGGACGAAGTCGGCGCCATCTCGCACGAGCGCGGCACCCTCGGCATCTCCACCCGCGGCCGCGACACGGGCGACGCCCAGATCTTCGTCAACCTGGTCGACAACCCCAGACTGGACTTCGCTTACACCGTCTGGGGGCAGGTGGTCGACGGCATGGACGTGGTCGACACGATCCTCGAGGGCGACAAGATCGCCCGGGTCGACCTGATCGACGCCAGCGCCACCGCGCCGCAACGTTGAGCACGGGAAAGCCGGGTCTTCCGGCCTGATCGGGATCCAGAGGGCACAAGGGGCGAGATGACCAGGTGGATCGTGGTCGCGCAGGACGACCCTGGAAGAGCTCCACAGCGCCCGGATCGCCGAGATCGCCGAGATCCACCACATAAGCGGCACCGCGGCGCCCTGCGGGTGCTCTTCCGGCCGATGTGGACGATGTCGTAGAACCGACGCGCCACAGGGCCGCCACGGCGAGGGCCACGAAGCCGGAGCCGTCCTGCTCGAGACCAATCGACTCGGCCGATAGGCGGCACCGGGTGGCGACACGAACGAGCCGGGGAGCGAACGCACCCCGGCTCGTTTTCGGCCTCGTCTGGAGAGTGTCGCTACATCTTCCGCTTGAGCGAGAACGAGCCACCACCCACGTACTGCCCGTTTTGGGTGGCTTCGATGGTGCCGGCGAGCGTCTCGCCATCCTCGCTCAAGGTCGCCTTGAACGCGACGTCCATGTCACCAATGAGGTGCTTCCAGGTCAGCACGTTGCCCTCGGCCGCCACACCCGTCGCGTCAGCGGGCGGGGGCACGTCGCCGGTGATCTCGAGCACCACGCCCCAGGCTGGCTTGTCGGACACCTTGAGTGCGATCGTGCCCGTGGGGCCGTCGGAGGTGTACTGGCCCTCCCAGCTCCCGACGAGCTTGGACGAACCGGCCTTCTTGGCGCCATCCTGCGCCATCGTCGGGGTGGCCACCAGGCCCCCCGCCAGGGCGGCCGCGGCCAAGGCCAGGCCCCATCGAGTGCTACGGATCATGCGTCCCTCCACGGAAACGGGTTGTTGAATGGGCTGTCCTACGGACGGCCCCGACGATCGGTTTCCGAGCCGTCCCGGGCCCGGTCAGAGCCGCCGGAGCCGAACCCCGGTCACCTCGTGGGAGCGGCCCTTTTCCAGGACCAGGTGGGCCCGCTCCTTGGTCGGCTCGATGTTCTCCCGCAGGTTGATGCCGTTGATCTCCTCCCAGACCCGATCGGCGAAGGCCAGGGCCTCCTGCTCCGGCATCTCGGCATAGCGCCGGAAGAACGACCTGGGGTCGCGAAACGCGGTCTCGCGGAGCCGCTGGAATCGCTGGAGGAACCAGGCCTTGACGTTAGGCTCGGGCGTGTCGACGTAGATCGAGAAGTCGAAGAAGTCCGATACGAACGGCCGGTCGCCGTCGCCCGAGCGGTGGTCGGCGCCCTGGAGCACGTTCAGGCCTTCGAGGATCACGACGTCCGCCCGCTCCACGACCTGCGCCGCGTCCGGGACGATGTCGTAGATCAGGTGGGAGTAGACCGGCGCCGTCGCGCGCGCGCCAGCCTTCAGGTCGGCCGCGAACTGCACCAGGCGACGAGTGTCGTAGCTTTCCGGGAAGCCCTTCCGGTGCATCAGCCCACGGCGCTCCAGCTCGGCGTTCGGATAGAGGAAGCCGTCGGTGGTGACCAGCTCCACCCGCGGGTGGTCGGGCCACCGCGCGAGCAGCGCGCGCATCACCCGGGCGGTGGTGCTCTTGCCGACCGCCACGCTGCCGGCGATGCCCACCAGATAGGGATGGTCCGTGGTGGTCTTGCCGAGAAAGATGTCCGCCACCCGGCCGAACTCCCGACTGGCCGAGACGTGGAGGTTGAGCAGCCGGGAGAGCGGCAGATAGACCTCGACCACCTCCCTGAGCGAGAGCTGCTCGTTCAGGCCCTGCAGCTCGGCCAGATCCGCTTCCGACAGGGTGAGCGGCGTGTTGAATCGAAGCGCGGCCCACTCGGTGCGGTCGAAGGTGGTGTAGGTCGAGTAGGCCATGGCGCGACTAGGATGCCGCTCCCCCTCCGGGAATGCAAGGGACCCCGGCGCGGAGTACCTTCTGGCCCATGAGCCTCCTCGACCTCTCGCCCCGCGCGGCCGACCTCAAGGCCCGGGTGCTCGCGTTCATGGACGAGCACGTCTACCCCAACGAGTCGACCTGGAGCGGGCAGCTCGCCGCCGACCGGTGGCGCCCACCCCCCATCGTCGAGACGCTGAAGCGGGAGGCCCGCGCGGCCGGCCTCTGGAACCTCTTCCTGCCCGACTCCGCGCACGGTGCCGGGCTCAGCAACCTGGAGTACGCCCCGCTCTGTGAGGTCATGGGCCGCTCGCCCTTCGCGCCGGAGCTGTTCAACTGCTCCGCGCCCGATACCGGCAACATGGAGGTCCTGGTCCGATACGGCACCGAGGAGCAGAAGCACCGCTGGCTGGCACCACTCCTCGAGGGCGAGATCCGCAGCTGCTTCGCGATGACCGAGCCCGACGTCGCCAGCTCCGACGCCACCAACATCCGCACCGCGATCGTGCGGGACGGCGACGGCTATCGGATCAGCGGCCGCAAATGGTGGAGCTCCGGCGCGGGCGACCCGCGCTGCCGGATCGCGATCGTGATGGGTCGCACCGACCCCGACGCGCCCAAGCACCGGCAGCAGTCGATGATCCTGGTGCCGATGGATGCGCCCGGCCTCACCGTCGAGCGGATGCTGACGGTCTTCGGCTACGACGACGCCCCCCACGGCCACGCCGAGATCACCTTCGACGACGTCCGGGTGCCGGCCGACCATCTGCTCCTCGGCGAGGGCCGCGGCTTCGAGATCGCCCAGGGGCGCCTCGGGCCCGGACGGATCCATCACTGCATGCGACTGATCGGACTGGCCGAGCGGGCGCTCGAGCTGATGTGCGCCCGCGCGCGGAGTCGGGTCGCGTTCGGCAAGCCGCTCGCCGAGCAGGGCACGGTCCGGGCGGAGATCGCCGAGACCCGGATGGAGCTCGACCAGGCGAGGCTGCTGGTCCTCCACGCCGCGCACCTGATGGACACCGTGGGCAACAAGGCCGCCAGGGCGGAGATCGCGATGATCAAGGTGGTGGCGCCTAACGTCGCGCTCCGGGCCCTCGACCGCGCCATCCAGGTCCACGGCGGCGCCGGCGTGAGTCAGGATACGTTCCTCGCCTACGCCTGGGCCGGCGCGCGTACGCTCCGGCTCGCCGACGGGCCCGACGAGGTGCACCGGGAGGCCGTCGCCAAGCTGGAGCTGGCCAAGGGCGTCAGATGAACGTCGCCCATCGGGTGGCGGTGGTGACCGGCGGGGCGTCCGGGATCGGTCGAGCGTTCTGCCGGGCGCTGGCGAGGGCCGGCGCCCAGGTCGTCGTGGTCGACCGGGATCTGGACGGCGCGGAGCGGACCGCCGCCGAGATCGGCGCGGTCGCCTTTCGGACCGACGTCTCCTCGAATCGCGATCTCGTGGCCCTGGTGGCCCACGTCGAGCAGCGGGTCGGCCCGATCGACCTCTTCTGCTCCAACGCGGGCATCGCGCCGGGCGGCGGTCCCGAGACCGCCGACGAGGATTGGGACCGGGTCTGGGACGTCAACCTGATGGCCCACGTGCGCGCCGCCCGTCTGGTGGTGCCCGACATGCTCCGCCGCGGCTTCGGCTATCTCGTCAACGTGGCCTCGGCCGCCGGCCTCCTCACCCAGATCGGATCGGCGCCGTACGCGGTGACCAAGCACGCGGCCGTCGCCTTCGCCGAGTGGCTGGCGATCAGCTATGGCAACCGCGGCCTCAGGGTCTCCTGCGTCTGCCCGCTCGGGGTCGACACCCCGATGCTCGCCGGGTCGGACCCCGCGATCCGCCGCCTCCTCGAGCCCGACGCGCTCTCGCCCGAGCAGGTGGCCGACGCGATGATGGCGGGGGTCGCGCGAGAGGAGTTCCTGATCCTGCCGCACCCGGTGGTCCGCGAGCACCTCCGCCGGAAGTGGGACGACAACGAGCGCTGGCTGGCCGGAATGCGCCGCCTCGCCGCCCGGCTCGACTCGGACCTCGGGGTGGAGTCGTGAGCGCGCCCGATCGGCCGGGCCCACCCCGCCCCGGCGAAGAGCTCGACCCGGCGCGGCTCGGCGAATACCTCGCGACCCGGCTCGGACGGGCGGAGCCGGTCGTCGTGGAGCAGTTCCCGGCTGGGCACTCGAACCTGACCTATCAGGTCCGGGTTGGGGCCACGTCCTACGTGCTCCGCCGGCCGCCCTTCGGCAATCGGGTCAGGACGGCTCACGACATGGCCCGCGAGTTCCGGGTGCTGAGCGCGCTCGCGCCGGTCTTCCCGCCCGCGCCGAAGCCGCTGCTCCTCTGCGAAGACGAGTCGGTGTTGGGCGCGCCGTTCTATCTGATGGAACGGCGGCACGGCCTGGTGATCCGGAAGGAGCTGCCCCGAGAGCTCAAAGACCGCCCCGACACGCTCGCCCGGATCTGCGACAGCCTGGTGAGCACTCTCGCCCGGCTCCACGAGATCGACCCGGTCGCCGTCGGGCTCGCGGATCTGGGCCGGCCCGAAGGCTACGTGGAGCGGCAGGTCCGGGGGTGGACCCAGCGCTACCACGCGGCGGCGACCGAGCACCTTCCCGACATGGAGGCGGCGGCGCGCTGGCTCGCCGAGCAACTCCCCGCCGACCCCGGCGCCTCGATCATCCACAACGACTTCAAGCTCGACAACGTCATACTGGATGCCGACGACCCCACCCGGGTCGTCGCGGTGCTCGATTGGGAGATGGCCACCCTGGGCCACCCCCTGATGGACCTCGGCTCCTCGCTCGCCTACTGGGTGGAGCCGGACGACCCGGCGCCGCTCCGGCGGCTGGGCTGGTGGCCTACCGCCGAGCCTGGCATGTGGCCCCGCCGTGAGGTCGCCAGGCGATACTTCGAGGCGCGGGGCATGGCCCCGGTGGCCCTGGGGTTCTATTTCGTGTTCGGATTGTTCAAGCTTGCGGTGATCATCCAGCAGATCTACGCTCGATATCGGCGCGGAGCCACCTCGGATGCCCGGTTCGCCGAGATGAACCGGATGGTGGCGGTGCTGGCCAACCGGGCCGTGCAGGTGGCGCATGATCCGGGCATCTAGAATGTGGTGGGAAACGACAACGGTATCGGGTCAGGTGAAGTGAAAATCGTCAAGAACATCTCGTTGCTGCTGCTGGGGTTGGCCGTCTTGGCCCCGGGCGGGCGTCTGGCCGCCCAGGAACCGGAATTCGCCAGGGTCCGCGGCTACGTCTTCGACAGCCTGCTCACCGGCGCCACGGCGCCCGAGGCACGGGTCGCCCTCTCGGGCCCGAGCAACCGGGTGGTGGTGGCGGACGGGCGCGGCCGGTTCCTGGTCGACAGCCTCCTCCCGGGCGACTACACGATCGCCTTCACCCATCCGGCCTGGGACGCGGTCGGCTACACGCCGCCGCCCCGCAAGGTCGCGCTCAAATCGGGCGTCAATACCATCTTCCTGAGCTCCACCGCCGGTCACGGGATCTTCGCCGCCCTCTGCCCGAACGTGCAGGACCAGGGCACCAGCGTGGTCCTGGGGGCCCTCACCGACGTCCGCACCGGTCGGCCGATCCCGGGCGGGGACGTCCGGGTGGAGTGGACCGAGAGCGAGGTTTCGGTCGTGCTCGGGGTGAACACCCGGACTCGCGTCGTGCGCTCGCCGGTCGACTCCGCGGGCCGGTACCGGCTCTGCGGCGTGCCTAACGATACGCCCGTGCTTCTCAAGGCGAGCGTCGGCCTGCTGGATGGTCCCCCGCTGGAGCTCGACCTCGAGAGGCGGCCGGTCGCGATCCGGATGTTGAGCCTCGATCGGGGCCCGGTGGCGGCGGACGGCCAGGCCGTCACCATCAATCCGGACAGCGGCACCGCCCGCCTTCGGGGCAGCGTCTCCGCGACGGACGGGAAGCCGGTGCCGGGCGCGCAGGTGGTCGTCCACGGCCACACGACGACCACCCAGTCGAACGAGTCCGGCCAATTCGAGCTCGGAGGCCTCCCGGGCGGCACCCACACCGTCGAGGTCCGCGCGATCGGGTACACGAGGGCCCGCCGTCTGGTGGACCTCAAGCCCGACTCCGCCACCCAGGTCCAGCTCACCCTCGCCCGACAGGCCGTGGTCCTGCCGGAGGTCGCGGTCACCGCGGAGGCCCCGAAGTCGGAGTTCGATCAGCGGCGCACCTCGCCCGCGAGTGGCGGCCACTTCATCACCCAGGAGGAGATCGACCGCCGCGGCGCGATCCGCACCGAGGACCTCTTCCGCATGGTGCCGGGCTTCAACGTGGTGCCCTCGGGCGGCTTCGACTATCGGATCGTCTCCACCCGGAGCGTCGGCGCGAGCGGTCAGTGCTCGCCCGAGTTCTACATCGACGGCGCCCGGGTCACGGTCGACCCCCTGGTCGGGGGCGGCCTCCCGATCAACCCGCAGGACATCTACGGGATCGAGACCTACAGCAGCAACGCCGTCAACGCGCCGGCGCAGTATCAGAGCCGCAACGGCTGCGGGGTGATCCTGATCTGGACCCGGCGCGGTCGCCGCTAGGCCGATCGGTGACCGACCGCAGGGCGGTGATCGCGCGGCAGTCCCCATGGGGAAGGTGGACACCGGGCCGGGGCCGGACCAGCGCTACAACATGGATTCCTGGAACGGCGACCAGGCGGCCCGGCAGCGTCTCCTCGACGCCATGGCCGCGCGGGGTCGGGGAGACGTGATCGTCCTGACCGGCGGCGTTCACTCGAATTGGGTCGGCGATCTGCCCCATCGGGTCGGCCAGGCGGAGCCGCCCATCGTCGCCACGGAGCTGGTCGCACCTCGCTCACCTCGGGTGGCGACGGGGTCGACGCCTTTCCCGGAAGCGACGCCGTGCTGGCCGAGAATCCCGACCTCCGGTACCACGACGCCCGTCGCGGCGACGTGCGCTGCACCCTCGACTCGGACCGCTGCGAAGTCGACCTCCGCCAGGTCACCAACGTGAGCCGTCCCGGCGCGCCGCTCGAGACCAGCCGCAGCTTCGTGATCGAGCGCGGCCGTCCGGGCGCGCAAGACGGCTGATCAACCTCTCCAGACGGGAAACCCGAATGACCGCATCGATCTCGCTCGCAGGCAGGACCGCCCTGGTGACCGGCGGCGGCCGTGGCATCGGCAAGGCCATCGCCCGGCGACTCGCCGATGCCGGCGCCAACGTGGTGATCGCCTCGCGGAAGGTCGACGCGCTCGAGGCCGCCGCCAAAGAGCTCGGCGCCGGCGGCGCGACGGTCGTGCCGATGAGCTGTCACGTCGGCCGCAAGGAAGACCTCGAGCGGATCGTCGCGGAAACCACCAGCCGGGTCGGACCGATCGACATCCTGGTCAACAACAGCGCCACCAACATCGGTCAGGGACCGGCCCTCTCCACCACCGACGAGATGCTGCTCAAGATGGTGGAGGTGAACGTCCTCTCCGCGTTCCGGCTGGTGAACTTGATCGCGCCCGGGATGACCGAGCGGAAGCGCGGCTCGATCATCAACATCGCCTCGATCTCGGGGCTCAAGCCGCAGCCCGGCGGGTTGCTCTACAGCTTCACCAAGGCCGGCCTGATCATGATGACCCGGTCGTGGGCCCGCGAGCTCGGACCGCACGGCGTCAGGGTCAACGCGATCGCTCCCGGCCTGATCAAGACCGATTTCAGCGAGTACTTCTGGAAGGACGAGAGCCGCGCCGCCGAGCTCCTCGGCGAGCAGCCGATCCGCCACCTCGGCCTGCCGGACGAAGTCGGCTTCGCGGCCCTCTATCTCGCGTCGGACGAAGCCTCCTTCGTGACCGGGCAGGTGATGGTCGTCGACGGGGGCGCCACCGCGTGAGCGGCGAGATCGGCTGGGCCGACTTCGAGCGAGTCGAGCTCCGGGTGGGCACGGTCACCGCCGTGGACGAGTTCCCGGAAGCGCGCAAGCCGGCCTACAAGCTCACCATCGACTTCGGCCCGCTCGGCGTCCGCCGCTCGAGCGCGCAGCTCACCACCCACTACCGTCCCGAGGCGCTGGTCGGACGACAGGTGCTCGCCGTGCTCAACTTCCCTCGGAAGCAGATCGCGGACTTCTTCTCCGAGTGCCTGGTGACCGGGTTGCCGGACGAGGCCGGGGCCGTGGTGCTGGTGTCGCCCGACCACCCGGTTCCGAACGGTGGCAAGCTATTTTGACCTGGCATCCGGGGGGCTCGGATGCGGCCAGGGTTGACAATGCGTGTGTAAACACATAATATTCGAGTCATGTCCGAACGCCTGCGCGCGGAGCTCCGCCAGAACAAGCCGTTCACGAGCCTCGAGCAGGCCGCCCTCCTGGGCATCGCGCGCACAGCCGCCGTCCTGGACCACGCGGTTGCGGAAGCGCTGCGCCCCCACGGCGTCACCCCGACGCAGTACAACGTCCTGCGGATCCTCCGGGGAGCGGGGGCCGCCGGCCTCTGCCGGGCCGAGGTGAGGGACCGGATGATCTCGCCGGTGGCGGACGTGACTCGGCTGCTCGATCGACTCGCCGACGCCGGGTACGTGGCCAGGGTCCGGGACGCGGACGACCGGCGCTACGTCACCGCCAGGATCACGGCCGACGGCCTCGCCCTCCTGGAGCGGGCCGACGGGATGGTGCAGCGTCTCCACAAGGACCTCCTGGGGCACCTGAGCCAGAGCAAGCTCAGGCAGCTGGTCACGCTGCTGGACGAGGCCCGTCCGGTGCCGGCCGGCGTCTGATACCGAGCCGCCGGGAACCCGCCGGCGCCTCGATGATTATATGTTATAACACTATGTGTTATGCCACAGCTTTGGAGAAGACGATGACCCCGAACACTGCCCAGACCACCAACCTGCTCACCGTCGCCGAAGCCGCCGCCCGGCGGCGCTCGATCCGGGCGTTCGAGAGCGCCCCGATTCCCGAGGAGGACCTGATCGCGATCTTCGAGACGGTCCGCCTGGCTCCGTCGGCCTACAACGTCCAACCGTGGCGCTTCGTCGTGGTCCGCGAGCCCGGCCTCAAGCGGGCGCTCGCCCGGGCGGCCAAGGGGCAGCGCCAGGTCGAGTCGGCGCCCGCGGTCGTGGTGCTCTACACCGACATGGCCGACGCGCTCGCCAACGTCGACGAGGTGGTCCATCCCGGCATCGCCCCCGGCCGGCGCTCCGCGGCTCGCGACGGCACTCTCGAGGCCTTCGCCGGCATGAGCGAGGAGCAGCGCGGCGCCTGGGGGGCCGGCCAGGGCTACATCGCGCTCGGCTACCTCCTGCTCGCGGCCGAGTCGCGGGGCTACCAGACCTCGCCAATGCTCGGCTTCGATCCAAGGGCGGTGGCCGAGCTGCTGGACCTGCCGGCCGGGGCTCGGATCCCGGCGCTGGTCGCGATCGGCAAGGGGACCGAAGCCGGCTATCCGCACCACCGCCACGGGCTCGACCGCCTGGTACGTTGGGAGTAGGAGGAGCAGCGTTGACCGCACCCGTCGGGCGCAGGCCGACCGAGGATCGCCTTCCCGCCGAGCTTCGGCTCGGTCCCGTGGGCCTGGTCGTGTCCGACCTCCGCCGCTCGGAAACCTGGTACCGCGAGGTGATCGGACTCGAGCCTGTCGATGGAGCGGCCGGCCGCGTGACTCTCGGCGCGGGTGGCCGCGCCTTGCTCAGGCTCCGCGAGGAGCCGGGCGCGATCGCCGCGCCTGGGCGGCTTGGCCTCTATCACTTTGCCGTGCTGTTGCCCAGTCGGGCGGCGCTCGGAAGCCTGATCCGGCATCTGCTCGGGCGGGGCGAGCCGTTCGGCGCCTCGGACCATCTGGTCAGCGAGGCGCTCTACCTGCGCGATCCCGACGGTCTCGGCGTCGAGGTCTACGCCGACCGGCCGCGGAGCGCCTGGCGATGGCGGGACGGAGAGCCCCGCGAGCTCGAGATGGCCACCGAGCCGCTCGACCTGGCGGCGGTCGCGGCTGCCGGTGCCGGGCCCTGGGAAGGTGCGCCGGGCGGGACGACGATCGGTCACCTCCACCTCCACGTCGGATCGCTGGAGGAGGCTCGCGCCTATTACGAGCGGGCCCTCGGTTTCGACGTGACGGTATCGGGATACCCGGGCGCGCTCTTTCTCTCGGCGGCTGGCTACCACCACCATCTCGGCCTCAACACCTGGGCCGGCCCCGCAGCCCGACCGGCGCGGGTGGGCGAAGCGCGGCTCGACTACTGGACGATCGAGCTGCCGCGGGAGCAGGACGTCGCTGCTGTGGAGGCGCGAATCGCCGCAGCCGGCTTCGGCCGCGGCGATCCGTGGGGCACCGTGCTCGAGCTTGCGGCGTCGGACGGCTAGCGATCAGGCTTCGCGGAGCGCGTCGACCACCTGTTGGCGGGCCGCGTGTCGAGCGGGCAGCAGGCCTCCGATCAAGCCCATCACCACGGCGAAGATCATCCCGTTGAGGAGCAGCGCCGGGGTCACCCGAAAGGCGAAGGCGACCTCGCTGAAGGAGGCCCAATTGGTCGTGCTGGTCACCAGGCCGTTGATCGGGAGCGCCAGGAGGCAGCCCAGCGCCCCGCCGAGGGCCGCGATCAGCACTGCTTCGAGCAGGAACGAGGTCAGCACGTTGCGCGGCTTGAAGCCGAGGGTCAGCAGCACGCCGATCTCCGGCGCCCGGGACGCGACCGAGGCGTACATCGTGTTGACGGCGCCGAAGATCGCTCCCACCGACATGATCGTGGCGATGAAGATCGCCAGGAAGCTGAGCAGGGTGGTGAGCATTGACGACTGATTGGCGTAGAACTCGCGCTCGCGGAAGGCGTCGACCCCGAGGCGGGCGTCGTCCTCGAGGGTCTCCTTCACCCCGTCGAACGCGCCGGGATCCTTGAGCCGGAAGGTGATGGTCTGGAAGACCTCGCCCCGGAAGACGGGCATGAACTGCTCGTTCTCGCCCCAGATCTCCGATTCGAAGGCCGAGCCGTCGGCCTCGAAGTGCCCCACGATGGTCCAGTCCTCGTCGGCGAAGCGGACGGTTTCGCCGACGCCGGAGGCGGGGAACCGGTTGGCGTACTTGACCCCGACCACCACTTCGCGCGCGCCCGAGCGGAAGGGTCGGCCCTCGGCGATCCGGACGCCCTTCCTCACGTCGAACGCTCTGAGGCTCACTCCGCGCGCCACGACGTTGGCCATCCCGCCGCCGCCCCGGCGCTCGAGCGGCACCACCACGAAGGTCTCGGGACTCACCAGCGGAAGCCCGGCCGCGTCGGTGGCCACGAAGGGGTATCCGCCCAGGATGCTCGCCGTCTGGCGCGGGAGCCCGCTGTACATCTCGGCGGTGGCCCCTTTCCGGAGCACGATCACGTTGTCGGGCGAGCCGGTGCCCGCCATGGCGGCGCCGAACCCCGTGGCCAGCGCGTTCATCGCCACGAAGACCGCCACGACCAACGCCATGCCGAGCGCCGTGGCGACGGTCGACGTCGGTCGCTGCCGGAGGCTCCGGAGGTTGTAGATCAGCGGAATCATCGGGTCACCCCGGTTGACGGTTCCGTTCGACTCACGCGACCCGCCGGAGCGCGTTCACCACGGAGAGCCTGGCCGACTGGAGGGCGGGGATCGCGCCGCTCACCAGCCCGAGCACCACCGCGAGCCCCAGCCCGAGCGCGATCGTGCCGGTGGTGACCCCGAAGCCCGGGAAGAAGGCGCTGAGCGGGGTCTTCCCCATGAACATCAGCTTCGCCGCCGCGAGGCCGACGGCGCCGCCGAGCACCGTGATCAGGAGCGACTCGAGCACCACCAGCGTCGAGAGCATGCCGTTCTTGAAGCCGATCGTCTTGAGCACCGCGATCTCGCCGATCCGCTCGCGGACGGCCATCATCATCGTGTTCGCGGCCACGAACAGGATCGCGAAGAACACCGCCGTCCCGATCGCACGCACCAGGAAACCGATGTTGCCCCACATGGTGATGAAGCCCGCCTGGAAGGCCCGCTCGGTCTCGGTCTTGGTGGGGGCGGTGGAGTTCTCGAAGAGCGCGTCGATCTGGGCCGCCACGTCGGCGGCGCGGTCGGGGTCGTTCAGCTGGAGCACGAACCAGCCCGGCGAGATCTGCCCGTTGGAGCGCTCGTAGAGGTACTCGTAGTGGAAGTACATGTTCGCGTCGCCGAAGCTCGGATTGGTCGGCGTGTACGCGGCCCGGATCGTGAACTCCCAGTCGCCGGGGAGGAAGGTGCCCTGGAGGGTGATGGTCTGGCCGACCTGCCAGCCGTACTTCTCCAGGAGCCCGACGCCGACGATCGCCGCGGTGCGCTCCCGCAGGAAGGCGTCCGCGTCGCCGGCGGTGATCTCGATCTCCGGATACATCGGGAGATAGGTGTCGGCCTTGATCGCGAACTGGGCGAAGAAGTCCTGCGGGTCGCGGTAGTAGCCGCCGAACCAGTTGGCCCAGCTCACCCGGGTGATGCCGGACACCGCGGCGAGCCGCGAGGCGTGCGCCTCGGGCAAAGGGAAGGTGATCCCGCTCGCGCTGCTGGTCACCAGACGGGCTTCGCTCCCGACCTCCGCCGCGGCGTCGAGGGTGGTGATCACCGAGCGGAGCGCGCCGAAGAGGAAGAACGCAACCGTGACGCTCGCCACGGTGAGGAACGTCCGCTTCTTGTTGCGGAAGAGATTGGCCCAGATCAACCGTCCCACGCTCATCGCGACAGCACCCCCTTGTCCATGTGCATGGTGGCCTGCGCGCGCTCGGCCGCGTGGGGATCGTGGGTCACCATCAGGATGGTCTTCCCGAACCGGGTGTTGAGCTGCTCGAGGAGCGAGAGGATCTCGTTGCCCGAGGCCGAGTCGAGGTCGCCGGTGGGCTCGTCGCCCAGGATGATCGTCGGGTCGCTCACGATGGCGCGGGCGATCCCGACCCGCTGCTGCTGGCCGCCCGAGAGCTGCCGGGGGAAGTGTTGGGCCCGATCGGTGAGGCCCACCACCTCGAGCGCGGTCATCACGTGCTCGCGGCGCTGCTTCTTGGGCAGGTTGGTCAGCAGCAACGGCAGCTCGACGTTCTGCGCCGCGGTGAGCACCGGCAGCAGATTGTAGAACTGAAAGATGAAGCCGATGTTCACCGACCTCCACACGGCCAGCTGCTTGGCGTTCATCCTGGTGATCTCCTGCCCGTCGACCGTGACGCTGCCCTGGTCGGCGGTGTCGAGCCCGGCGAGGATGTTGAGCAGGGTCGACTTGCCGCTGCCCGACGGCCCCATCAGCGCCAGGAACTCGCCCTCGCGGATGTCGAGATCGACGTTCTCGAAGACGTGGATCACCTCCGACCCGCGCCGATAGGCCTTGGTGAGATTCCTGATCTCGACCAGGACGCGCCCGGAGGCGCCGCCCGTCCGGGCCACGGTGGCGTCGCTACTGGGTGACGACATCGACGTGCGCTCCCTCTCGAAGGTCTGCGGATGGATCGAGCACGACCGTCTCGCCGCCGGATAGACCGGAGCGAACCTCGCGGCGGCCGCCGGACACCGGGCCGGCGTCGATCGTGACCCGGCTCAGGACGCCCTCGCGGACGACCCAGACGATGGTCGACCCGCCCTCGTTCCGGACCGCGTCGGCGGCGACGAAGACCCGCGGCGCCGCGCCGGGCTCTTCGCGCTCGGTGGTGAGGAACTCGACCCGCGCTCCCATCTCCGGCAGGATCCTCGGGTCGCGATCGGTGATCGCGACCTTGACCTGCACGGTCGCGCGCTGGCGATCGGCCGTCGGGACGATCTGGCGGACCCGACCGGCGAAGCTCTCGGTGGGATACGCGTCGAGGACGATCCGGGTCGGCTGGTCGTCGGTGATCTGGGCGATGTAGGCCTCGTTCACGTCGACCTCGACCTCCAGCGTCTCGAGGTCGGCCATGGTGACGACGGCCCCGCGGGTGAGCCCGCCGCCGGTTGCGACCGGAGCCACCACCTCGCCGACCTCGGCGTCCTTCCTGAGCACGGTGCCGTTGAACGGGGCCCGGATGTAGGTGTTGTCGAGGTTGGCCCGGGCGTAGGCGATCGCCGCCGTGGCCGAGCGGACCTGCGCTTGCTGCACGGCGATCCTGGCGTCGGCGGCTTCGAGTTGGGAGGCGAGATCCTCCTCGGCGCGCCGCGCCTCGAGGTTCTTCGCCACCAGCTCGCGGGTCCGGGTCAGGTCACGCGCCAGCTGGGCCCTCGTGGCCCGGGCCTCGAGCAGCGCCGCTTCGGCCCGCATGCTGTCCGCCTCCGCCTGGGACACGGCGGCCGAGTAGTCGGCGTTCTCCAGCCGGGCGAGGATCTGGCCCCGCCGCACCACGGAGCCCTCTTCGACCGTCAGATTGGCGAGCCGGCCGGAAATCCGCGATGATACCGAAGCTCGCGTCCGGGCGACGACGTATCCGTTGGCGGTGATGCCCGTGCCGCCGGCCGCGCCCCCGCCCACGACCTCGACCCGCGCGGTGCGGACCGCGAGCGCCCCGCGGCTCTGAGCGTAGAGGTAGAGGCCGGCGATGATCACGACGGCAATGCCCGCGAGCCAGACCGTCCAGCGCAGCGCTCTCCCCTGTGCTGGGGACACCTGCTTGGTTCGGTCGATCCGAAGGCGACCGAGGTCGGGCTTGGCGTCAGTCATCCGCGAACTCTGGTTTCGAGCCGTTCAACAGGCGCCGCCCGGGCATCACCGCCCCAGAAGCGGGGTACAACATATCGTGCGATATATCGGAAATGTCAAGATATATCTTAGTTACACTTTAGAACTTTCGGTTTATCTTCGTAGCATACTGCCTCTTCGAAGACCCCGCAATCCGAGCGCGATCGGCTCGCGGTTGTCGCCGGGGTTCGCCGTTGCCCTGCTCGGGTTGGTCGCGTGTGGCGGCCGGCAGCCGGCTTCGACCATCGTCCGCGACAGCGGCGAGGTCCGGATCATCGAAAACCTGAGTCCCGCGGAGGCGACGGCGCTCGAGATCGATCCGGCGCCGGTCGCAGACATCGGGGGCCTCGAGGCGCCGCACGCCGAGTTTCCAGGACCCGTCTCGAGCGCGTTCCGCGGTCCTCGCGGGTCGATCGTGGTGGTGGCCTGGACCGCCAAGCGCATCGCGGTGTTCGACTCCGCCGGGACGTGGATTCGGGACATCGGCCGGCCCGGGAGCGGTCCGGGCGAGTTCGAGGGGCTGGGGTGGGCGTTTCCCGTGGCAGGCGACAGCATCGTGAGCTACGAGCCCTTCAATCGGCGGCTTCAGCTCTTTGCCCCGACGGGCGAGTTCGTGCGCCTGGTCTCGCTCGTTCCGCCGGCCGGATTCGAGTACCCGCGTCTCCAGGGCGCGACCACCGCCGGCCTGGTGGCGACGGCGCGGCGCTACCAGGCGCCGCCCGCCGACTACACGCTGGCTTCGCTCGGCTACACCCTCTTCGCTTTCTCGCCCGCGGGCACCGCGGCAGACTCGCTGCTCGAGCTGAGGCCGACGGAGCGGATCTGGATTCGCGGAGGTACCTGGAACCGACCCTTCGACCTGGGCAACGTCGTGAGGGTCGCGGGCGAGCGCATCCTGGTGGCGCACACGGGCCGCCTGGAGGTGAGAGTGCACGACGGCCAAGGCCGGCTGACCCGCATCGTGCGCATCGCGAAGGAGCCGCGCTCCGTCGGCGGGGACGAGTACCGGGGCGCGGTCGACTCGATCCTCGACGGCGTGCGCAACCCGTCGCAGCGCGAGGCGATGCGACGGGCGTACTCGAGCGCGCCGGCGAACCGGGTCGCTCCCGCGTTCGACGACCTCGCCGCCGGCCGAGACGGCGGTTTCTGGCTCTGGCGGACGCCGGCCTCGCGGACGGTCTCGGTGATCGACTCCTCCGGCCGCTGGCTGGGTGACGCCGCGCTGCCCGAGGGTCTGCGGCCCGTCGAGCTCGGCCCCGACTGGGTGCTCGGCACCTGGACCGACGGGGACGGGATCGTGCACGTGCGTCTCCACCGGTTCCGCCGGGCGGCCGGGGATGCCTGACACTCTGTCCCGTGGGTTCGGGCGCTGGCGGCCGGTTCCGGGCTCCCTCTGCGCCGCGGCTCTCGGGCTCGTGGCGCTCCAGGCTGGGTGCCGGCGCGCGCCCGATCTCCGGCCCGCGCTCGATGCGCTCCCGGTCGAGTGGGCTCCGTTTCGTTGGGTCGATCTCGAGATCGGCGGCGCCAGGCTCCCGCGCGCCTCGGTGCTGGTGCGCTGGCAGCCGACCGACGACACCGAGTTGCAGCTCGACTTCGGGTTGGGCGCGCAGGGTCGCTTCGGGCTGCCGATCCGGAAGCTCGCGGTGATCGACTCCACCCCGACCTCGCTGCACGGGAGTCTGGCGACGCTGGGCGATCGCGACGACTCGTCCGCGGCCCGGTTCAAGGTCGGCACCCTGGGGCTGCTGGCGTTCTACCTCGGCCGGTCCACGGTGCTGATCGACCCAACGACGCGTCGGATCGGTCGGATCGGCTCGGTGGACTCGCTGCCCGCGTCGATTCGGGCCAGGCTCCGCTTCGGGGTTGGGCGGGAGGTCGACGGTCGTTTCCTGCTCCCGATCGCGCTGGGGGGCGCGCCGCGCGGCGAGGTGCTGGTCGATCCGGCGAGCAGTCTGGTGCCGCTCTGGCTCGATGACCCGCTCTGGCGCGAGGCGACCGGGCGCTCGGGCGGGGAGCAGGGCAACCGGCGCCTGGTGCTGCCGACGGCGAGCGGGCGAGATTTGGTGTTCGAGGGCGCGCCTCCGCGCCGGCGGGTGCTGGTGGGCGGTC
The DNA here is from genome assembly GCA_050184075.1 of Gemmatimonadales bacterium. Taxonomy (GTDB): domain Bacteria; phylum Gemmatimonadota; class Gemmatimonadetes; order Gemmatimonadales; family GWC2-71-9; genus SHZU01. The sequence continues at coordinate 6,112 of JBFXAS010000034.1, read as the reverse complement.
TCTCGCTCGCGCCGGGTCTGGTCTACCGGCGGGTCTCCGGGCCGCCGGCGTCGAGCCTCTCGGAGCTTCCCGGGCCGATCGTCGGCGTGGCCGGGAACGCCGTGCTCGAGGCGAGCCCGCTGCTGGTGATCGATCTCCGGCGCAAGCGCTTCGGCGCGTACCATTGAGAGGAGGACCGATGCTCGAGCTGATCTGCGCCCGGACCTGAAACACCTGCCGCAAGGCGGTCGCCTTGCTCAAGCAGCACGGGATCGAATACAGCTATCGCGACTACCGGAGCGCGCCGCTCTCCGCCGGCGAGCTCCGCGGCCTGCTCCGGAAGCTCGACCTCCGGGCGCGGGACCTCCTCCGGAAGAACGACGCCGCCTACAAGACGCACCGGCTCGACGGCACCGAGTCCGACGCCGATCTGATCCCGCTCCTGGCGAAACACCCGACGCTGCTGCAGCGGCCGATCGGAGTGAGGGGAGACCGGGCCGTGGTGGGTCGACCGCCGGAGCGCCTGCTCGACCTCACGCGCTGAGGCAACGTGACGTTGCGGCAACGTGATCTGGATCACCGTCGAGCGGGAACCCTTTCCCGCCCGACGGGTGCGCCGCTACATTGTCCGACGCCGCCCCGACGAGCGGGGCGTTCTCCTCTCCGAATGGCATGGGTGCCGATGCGAATGATCCTGGTTCCGACTCGCTCCGGCGCGCCTTCCGCCTGATTCCGCAGTAGCTCGAGCAGTCCGAGGCGCGCCCGTGATGACCGAAGCCACGGGTCCTTGGGCGCGCCCCCCATCCAGCAGCCGCCAGACCCATCCCTGATTCGACGCTGGATAGAACGGCTGCTCGCATGACGGACAACCTGACGGAGGCAGTCGAGGGCTCGGAGTCTCCCGGGGCGTGGCGGACCATCCGCGAGGCCTTGAGCGGCGCGGAAGGGCGTGACTTCACCGAGGGCCCGATCGGTCGGGCCCTGGTCCTGCTGGCGATTCCGATGGTGCTCGAGGTGGCGCTCGAGTCGGTGTTCGCGGTCGTCAACGTGTTTTGGGTCAATCGGCTCGGTGCCGAAGCGGTGACGGTGGTCGGGCTCACCGAGGCGATGTTCAGCCTGATCTACGCGCTCGGGATGGGCCTCGGAATCGGCGCGACGGCGATGGTGGCCCGCCGGATCGGCGAAAAGAAGCCGGACCAGGCAGCGGGGGTCGCGGTGCAGGCCATCCTGCTCGGCCTGCTGGTGGCGCTGCCGATCAGCATCGGCGGCGGCCTCTTTGCGCCGGAGCTGCTCCGCCTGATGGGCGCCGACGCCGTGGTGATCGCCAACGGCACCGCGTACGCCCGGGTGATGTTCATCGGCAACTTCGTGGTGCTGTTGCTCTTCCTGATCAACGCGATCCTCCGCGGCTCGGGCGACGCCGCGATCGCGATGCGGTGCTTGTGGATCGCCAACCTCTGCAACCTGGTGCTCGACCCGATTCTGATCTTCGGGCTGGGACCGTTCCCGGCCCTCGGAGTGACCGGCGCCGCCGTGGCGACCACGGTGGGGCGCGGCATCGGGGTGCTCTATCAGTTCTACCGCCTCGCGGGCCGGGACCGACGTTTCGTGATCGAGCGGCGCCATGTCCGCGTCGACGCCGGGGTGATGCGCAGCCTGATGCGGCTGTCGAGCACCGGGATCTTCCAGATCCTGATCTCGACGACCAGCTGGGTCGGACTGGTCCGGGTGATCGCCACCTTCGGGACCGAAGCGGTGGCCGGGTACACCGTGGCGATCCGGGTGATCCTGTTCGCGTTGCTGCCGTCGTGGGGCCTCTCCAACGCCGCGGCCACCATGGTCGGGCAATCGCTCGGCGCCGGGAAGCCCGAGCGGGCCGAGCGGTCGGTCTGGCGGGCGGGCTTCTACAACATGCTCTTCCTGGGCGCGGCGGGGGTGGTGTTCATCCTGCTCGCGCCCGCGATCGTGGCGATCTTCACCGAGGATCCCGCCGTCGCCCGGTACGCCGTGCAGGCGCTCCGGATCGTGAGCGCGGGCTATCCGTTCTACGCCTACGGGATGGTTTTCACCAACTCGTTCAACGGCGCCGGCGACACCACGACGCCGACGCTGATCAACGTCTTCTGCTTCTGGCTGCTCGAGATCCCGGTGGCGTATCTGCTGGCCAGGCCGCTCGGCTTCGGACCGGCGGGCGTCTTCGCGGCGATCGTGATCGCCTTCGCGGTGCTGGCGGTGGTGAGCGGCGCGCTCTTCCGTCGGGGCGGGTGGAAAGCGCGGCAGGTGTGATCCGAGGCTCGGGGCCGGCGGTGCCGCCGGGCCCGAGCCCGGTCCTTCGGTCAGGCGTCGACGACGGCCGCGTCGGGCGCGTTGGTCTTGACCGAGGCGATCCCGTTCTCCATCGCGGAGGTGCCGGAGTACATCTCGCTCCGGCCGATCTCCTGCTTGTTGGCCGCGACCAGCACGAAGTAGGGCGAGCCGTCCTTCGCGGTCCGACGCTCGAAGGCGGCGTCGCTGGCCGCGTTGGTCTTGACGGAGGCGATCCCGTCGAGTGCCGATTGCCTGGTGGTGTAAGTCTGGCTGGTGAGGATGACCTGGCCGTTGCCGGCCAGCAGGTTGAACATGGTCTTGCCGTCTGAGGTGCTCTTCACCTGGAACTTGCCTGCCATCATGCTCCTCTGCGTCTCGAGTGAACGTTTCGCGGTCGCCAGGCGACCCGGTCCCGACAACCTAGCATATCGGTCGCGGGCCCTGCCGCAACCCGAGGCGGCGCCGTGACGCATCGCCGGTCCTATCGGGACGAGCCCGCGCTCGCGGACGAGGTCTTCGCCCTGCCCCGGCGGGTGTTTCCCGGCGAGCCTCTCGACCGCGCCCGCCTCGCCGCCGCGCGCTTCGGCGCGCCGTGGGAGTCGGCCTCGACGCCGTACGTCCACCTCATCGGCGGTTGGAGCGGCGCGCCCCGCTCTCCCCGGTGCTCTCGCTCGGGAGGGAGAAATCTGTCTGGGCCTTCTACGAGGCGGAGTCGCCGCTTCGCTTCGTGCCGGCGCTCGACCTCGTGATGGTGGCGGAGTGGCGGGCGGGCAGCCTGGTGCTCCACGACGTGATCGCGCCGCGGCTGCCGCCGCTCGACGATCTCGTGGCCGCCTGGCCCGAGCCCGTCGGCTTCGTCGAAGCCCGGTTCTCGCCGGAGCACCTCGATTCCCGCTTGCGTCCCGCGCCGCTCGAGCGGTCGGAGGGAGACGGCACGGTGCTGATGGCGCGGGGGCCGCTGCCGATCGACGGCCGGGCGGTTCGGCTGGGGCGCGGCGGGCGCTGCCAGCGGGCCCGGATCCGCCGGCCGTTTCGAAGCCGTCGTCGAAGGTCACCGGGTTGACGACGAAGCCGCAGCGCCGGACCGCCGGTGCCGGAAGCTGGTGACGCAGCGTTAGGCGGCCGCCACCGCCCGGCCCTGCTCGGCCGCTTCGACCTTGGCGTCCTCGGCCTGGTCGTGGCGGCCGAAGCGGATTCCGACGCTCTCCAGAAACGCCTTGGGAGGGGTGCCGCCCGCGAAGATCCAGACGAAGTCCGCCGGGACCTCGCGTCGCTCTCCGGCGACCTCCAGCACCGTCGTGCCCTCCCGGATCTCGACCGGACTCGAGCTGAAGATCACGTCGACCTGCCCGCGCGCGATCGCCTCGGCGATCCGGGTGGTATTGCGGTGCTTCAGCCGGGAGAACTCGCTCCGCCGGTAGGACACGGCCACCCGATTGCCGCTCTGGTGGGCGAGCCCCATGGCGGCCTCGACGGCGCTGTCCCCGCCGCCCACCACCAGGATCCGCTTCCCGGTATAGGCCTCGGCGTCGAGGAGACTATACATAACGTGGGGCAGCTCCTCACCCGGCACGCCGAGCTTGCGCGGGGTGCCGCGTCGGCCGATCGCGAGGATCACCCCGCGGGCCCGATAGCTTCCCTGGCCGGTCCCGATCAGGAAGCGGCCTGATGCGTCTCGCTCGATCCGCTCGACCCGCTCGCGGGTGCGGATCGAGAGCCCGGCCTTGCCGATGGTCGAGGTCCAGAAGCCGAGCAGCTCCTCCTTCGAGATCTCCAGCTTCTTGAACTTGCCGTGTCCGGGGAATTCCACCGGACTGGTCATCACCAGCTTCTGCCGCGGGTACTTGGCGACGGTGCCTCCAAGATCCTCGGACTCGAGAGTGACGAAGCTCAGGCCGAGCTCGTGGGCGCGGAGCGTGGCGGAGAGACCGGCGGGACCCGCGCCGACGATGGCCAGGTCCACCGTCGGCTCTCCGGTCTCCGGCCCACGCCGGAGCTCCGGCATTCGCTCGGCGAGCCGGTCGACGCACTCGCGCCCCTGGTTGACCGCGTTCTTGATCAATGCCAGGCCGCCGAGCTCACCAGCGACGAACACGTTCGGGACGCTGGTCTCGAGCTCCTCCGTCAGCGCGGGGAGATCGGCGGTCATCGACGGTGGCGCCATCACGATCTGGATCGCGCCGACCGGGCAGGCTTCGGCGCAGAGCTCATGGCCGATGCACTTGTGCCCGTTGATCAGCGCCGCCTTGCCGCCGATCACGGCGAGGACGTCGCCCTCGGGGCAGGCGGTGACGCACGCGCCGCAGCCGATGCACCAGTCGGTGTCGATATGGGGGTGCCGGCCGACGGGCCCGTCGGGGTGGAGCCCCGCCTTCTGGGCCGCTTCGGTCGCGGCCGCCTCGCGCCGCCGATGTCCCAGCAGATGGAACCCGACCGCGATCATCAGGATCGAGCCGAAGCCCAAGTAGATCAGCTGGTCCACTGGTCCGGGGTCCCGATGGGCTGGAACGGATCGTTCCAACTGTAATGTTTCATGACGCTCCAGCGGATTGAGCAGCTCTAAAAGGCGCTTTAACCTTCTATGATGCAACTGGTTACACGGTTAGACCGCAGTAGATTCTGCGTCACTTTCTCGCACGGTTTGTGCCTCCAATCAGGCAGATATGCGACCAGCTTCCGACCCCGTCTCCGTGCGGCAGGGTGCGACCGGGACGTCCCTCCCGTCGCCCCTGGGCAAGCCGGTCACACCGCTCCGTCCGGCCGAGTCTCCGAAGAGCCGCCCTCGGGGCCCCACGGCCTCGTCTGCGAGGGCGAAAGGACCTTCGTTCGCGCCGGTCGCGCTTGCGGTGACCGCCCTGCTGCTCGGCACGGTGGCCGGTGGCTCGTACTATTTCGCTACGCCGGCGGAGCGGGTCCGCGATCCGCTCCACGCCTGGCTTCGCCCCTCGGGCTATCTCGGGCAAACTGCCGGGATACTCGCGCTTCTCATTTTCGCGTTTCTGTGGCTCTACCCGTTCCGAAAGAAGGTCAAGGCGCTCCGCTGGACCGGATCGCTGGCACGTTGGCTCGACGTCCACGTGGCGGTCGCCCTGGTGTTGCCGGTGCTGACGGCGGTCCACGCCAGCTGGCGGTTCGACGGGCTGATCGGCCTCGGGTTCTGGTCGATGATCGTGGTGTGCGCGAGCGGCGTCGTGGGCCGCTACCTCTACGTCCACATTCCCCGGAGCGCCTCTGGTCTGGAGCTGACGGCGGAGGAGGTCGCCGCCGATCGGCGACGCTTGCTCGAGGAGCTGGCCGAGGCGACGGGGTTGCCCAAGGCGCAGGTGGAATCGCTGCTGCGCTCCGATCCGTCGCCCTGCGATGGGCTCGGGATCCTGGGGACTCTCTCGCGCATGTTCACCGACGAGATCGCCCGCTTCAAGCAGGCGCGCGCCCTTCGTCGGCTCTGCTCGGCCAAGCAACGCGCGCACCGTCTCGATCGGCGCGCGCTCCGTCGGATCGGCCGCCTCGCCCGTCGCGAGATGGCGCTCAGTCAGCAGGCGCGATTGCTCGCGGCGACGCAGCGGCTCTTCCGGCTCTGGCACATCGCCCACCGACCGTTCGCGATCACGGCGCTCGTGGCGGTCACGGTCCACGTGGTGGTCGTAGTCTCGATGGGTATGACCTGGTTCTGGTGATGGCGTCCGTGCGGCTCGCCCTCCGCTGGCTCCTGGCGACCGGGCTCGGGCTTGGGGCCATCCCGGTCGGCGGTGCGGCGGCGCAGGTCTCACCCGGTCCGCTGGCGCAAGTCCACCGGGAGCTCGAGGGCACGCTCAAGTGAGATCGG
>JBFXAS010000033.1:0-29678 GCA_050184075.1 Gemmatimonadales bacterium | reverse complement strand
CTGGGCCTGCAGGGCAAGATCGACTACACCCTGCTCGCCAACTTCCTCCGGCGCGACCTCGCCTGGCTCGAGCGCGACCGGCGCCGCTTCGACGAGACCCGGGGCCTGCTGCCCTTCGCGGCCACCATCCTCTCGCTCCACGACCGGCGCCGCGACCTCGAGCCGGTCGAGGCCAGCGCGCTCGGCAAGACGCTCGCGGACCTGACCCGGTCGGTGGACTCGGTCCGCAGGCTGATCGAGGACTCGGTGGCGCGGCGGCCGACCCGGATCGTCGCCCTCCGCGCCGCCGAGCATCTCGGCGACCTCGCCCGCACCCTCGACCGCTGGTACGGGTTCCATGCCGGGTACGACCCGGTCTTCACCTGGTGGGCGAAGCAGCCGTACGAGACCGGCAAGGCGGCCCTCGAGCGCTACCGCGCCACCCTTCGCGAGACCGTGGTCGGGGTGAAGCCCGGTGAGGACGAGCCCATCGTGGGTGACCCCATCGGCCGCGAGGCGCTGGTGCAGGACCTCGGCTTCGAGATGATCCCCTACGGGCCGGAGGACCTGCTCACGATCGCCGAGCGGGAGCTCGCCTGGTGCGAGGCCGAGATGAGGAAGGCCGCCCGGGCAATGGGCTTCGGCGACGACTGGCGGGCGGCGCTCGAGAAGGTGAAGACGCTCCACGTGGAGCCCGGACTCCAGCCGCAGCTGGTCCGGGACCTGGCCTTCGAGGCCATCGACTTCGTCGAGGAGCGCGATCTGCTGACCGTTCCGCCGCTGGCGAAGTCCGTCTGGCGGATGGAGATGATGTCGCCGGAGCGACAGAAGGAGTCGCCCTTTTTCCTCGGCGGCGAGACGATCCTGGTCTCCTTCCCGACCGACGCCATGGCCGAGGCGGACAAGCAGATGAGCATGCGGGGGAACAACGTCCACTTCTCCCGCGCGACGGTGTTCCACGAGCTGATCCCGGGACACCATCTCCAGGGCTTCATGGGCGCCCGATATCAGCCCCACCGGCAGCTCTTCGGGACGCCGTTCTGGACCGAGGGCTGGGCGCTGTACTGGGAGATGCTGCTCTGGGACCTGGGCTTCCACCGATCGCCGGAGGATCGAGTCGGCGCACTCTTCTGGCGCTCCCATCGCGCCGCGCGGATCATCTTCTCGCTCAAGTTCCATCTCGGCGAGATGGCGCCCGACGAGGCGATCGACCTGCTCGTGAATCGGGTCGGCCACGAGCGAGCCAACGCGACGGCCGAGGTGCGGCGCTCGTTCAACGGGAGCTATCCGCCGCTCTACCAGCTCGCCTACATGATGGGTGGGCTCCAGTTCCGCGCGCTCCACCGCGAGCGGGTCGGCTCCGGCCGGATGACCGATCGCGAGTTCCACGACGCGGTGCTCCAGTCGGGCCGAATGCCGGTCGAGATGGTGCGCGCGGCACTCACCGGGCAGGCCCCGACGCGGAGCTACCGACCGACATGGCGATTCGATCAGGGACGGTGACGACGACGCCTCCAGCGAGACCCGGCACGGTCGTCCGCACCCGCGTCCTTCCTGCGCTCGCGGTCGTCCTGGGGCTCGGTCTGCCGGACGCGACACCCGCCGGCGTTAGGCGCGAGCCAACGGCGCCCGGCGGCAAGAACGGTCACCACGTCGTGCGACCGTCGTTCGTCGCAGCCCGAGCCGGGCGCGCCGCGGCCCCCTGGTGGCCAGCTTCTTCGCGGTGTCGTTAGGCGCGCCCCGGGCCCGCCGCACCCGGCGGCAGGAGCGCCCGGATCATCGCCTCCCGGTCGGGATACCGGCCGACCAGCGCCTCCGTGCCGGTCTCGTAGTCGGCAAACTCGAACCCCGGCGCCATCGTGGTCCCGAGCAGGGCGAACTCCGCTCCCGCCATCAGGCGCGAGCCCTGCCAGACGCCGCCGGGAACCACCCGCTGCGGCTCGCCCATCGCCAGATCGGACGACAGCACCACGACCTCGGTGGTGCCGTCCGGCCGGAGCAGCAGCATCTCGACCGGGCCGCCGAGATAGTGGTGGAAGATCTCGTCGCCGGGCAAGCGATGCATCGCCGAGCAAGTGTCGGCGGTGAGCAGGTAATAGATCGCGGTGCTCACCGGCCGCTCGCCAGGAAACGGGGGAAGCGGCCGGAACCGGTCGGCGGAGCGGTACGTCTCGCGGAAGTACCCGCCCTCGGCGGGGTGCGGCTCGAGCCCGAGGCGAGCCGCGATCTCGCGGGGGGTCGCGCCGGACGTCATTCGGCCGGCATCACCGCGCCCGGTAGCGGGGATAGACGCCCCGGTACCTGAGTGCCTCGGCCAAGCGCGCCGCAGCCGCGCCCCTTGGCTCCATCGCGGCCCTCGACCGGGACGATCCTCGCTCCGGAAACTGGGTCGGTGGTCACACAGCCAACCTCGATCAATCGAGCCTCCCCGGCCGGTACGTCCCCGAGTCGGGACGCCGAGTGGGCCCCTGAAGACATCGATGATCTGCCCATTCGAATGGCGCGGGCCGATGACCCGCCATCGCGCCTCACTCCGCGGCGCGCCAGTCGACCTGCGCAACCAGCGGCGGGCGTGCCGCGGGCGCTCGGGCGGCGCGGTCGCGCCTCACCATCGGCGGGTCTCCGATCGCGGCGCGGATGGCATCGGTCAGGCGGCGGGGCCGACCCGTGGCGAGGTCGATGACGCAGTAGGTGGAAACCGATCTCGCGAGGACGGCGCCGTCGGACACCCGCTCGATCTCCGCGCATCGCTCGCAGGTCAGCGCGGTGCAGGCGGGGACCCAGGTGTGGACCAGCACCTCGTCGCCCGGAAAGGTCTGGGCCAGATAGTCGACCTCGTGCCGCAGCACCACCCAGGCCAGCTCCTCGACACCGGCCGCCGGCCCATGGGTGCGGAGCCAGCTCCAGTGGGCGGTCGCCGCGTCCAGGATCCAACGGAGATACTCGACGTTGTTCGCGTGGCCGAGCTCGTCGCACTCGTCCGGCCGCACCACCCGTCTCACCGCAAAGGCGTCGCGACTCACGCTGCCCGCTGGCGCCGCCGCCGAGCCACGAGCCAATTGACGCCGGCCAGCGTGGCGACGATCGCGAGGATGATCCCTTCGCGGGACGTCATCCTGGTGGCGAGGAGCAGCGAAAAGAAGATCCCGAGGGCCGCGATCGGCCCGGCAAACGGCAGCCGGAAGGCGGGCTCCGCCAGATCGGAACGCCGGCGCATCACGGGCACCGCGAGGCAGACCAGCCCGTAGGTGGCCAGCCGGCTCACGGCGGAGAGGGTCAGGTTCTGGACGAAGCTCCCCGAGAGCGCCAGCCCCAGCGCGAGGGCCGAGAAGAGGAGGACCGACACGTAGGGCGTCCGGTAGACCGGATGGACTCGGCCCACGATCGCCGGAAAGTCGCCCTGCTCCGCCATGGCGAAGGTGAGTCGCGGCGCCATCACGGTGGCGCCGCTCAAGTACCCGAACAACGACAGCAACGCGCCGATCGTGATCAGCACCGCCCCCGGCGAGCCGGCCAGCACCCGCGCCGCCGCCGCGAGCGGCCGGGCCTGGCTGGCCGGGTCCGGCAGTGAGAGACTGACCACCAGCTGCACCATGGTGTAGATCACCGTGCAGACCAGGAGCGCCATGAAGAGGGCGAAGGGCGCGTCGCGCTGGGGATTCTTGGCCTCGGAGAGCGGCACCATCGCGGCCTCGAAGCCGCCATAAGCGAAGATCAGGATCAGGAGGGTCTCGACCCAGACCGACCCGGTGATCGGCGCAACCGGCGGCGCCGGTGTGATCGGACCGCGCGCCAGCACCAGCGCGATTCCCACGAAGGCGAACAGCAGGAGCGGCAGCAGCTTGGAGACGATGAAGAGGTTGCTCATCCGGGCGCCGTGCTTGACGCCTCGATAGTTGATGGCCGCGAGCCCCCCGAGGAGCGCCAGCAGCACCAGCCCGCCCGCCGCGGGCTGCGAGACGCCCGGCCAGAACTCGCCCAGGTAGGTGACCACGAGGTTGGCGTTGGCGGCGGCGGCCGTCAGCCGCACCAGATAGGCCATCCAGCCCATCTGGATCCCGACGAAGGGCCCGAACGCCACCCGCGCGTAGAGGTAGGGCCCGCCGGCGCCGGCGAAGCGGGACGCCACTTCGGCGAAGCAGGCCATGATGATCGCGATGACCACCGCCGCGCCCAGCCACGACCACCAGGCGGCGGCGCCGACCTTGCCGGCGAGCACCGACGGCAGGCCGTACACCGCGCTCCCGAGAATCCCGTTGAGCACCAGGCCGACCAGCGTCCATCGGCCGATGTTGCGGAGCAGACCGTCGCCCACTCCGGTCGTCGCGGCGCCCGCGCTCACGACAGGCGCCTCACGCCCGGCGCGACCCGGCCGCGGTCACTCACGATCGCTGGTCTTGCCGCCCGCCTGGAAGAGGTAGTCGACCGCGAGGTTGGTCATCGCCCGCACGCCGAGCGGCAGCGCCTTCTCGTCCGCGAAGAAGTAGGGCGAGTGGTTCTTGGGCGCGGTCATCAGGTCCTGTCCCTCGGGGGTCACACCGAGGAAGAAGTAGAGCCCCGGAATGTCGCGGGTGAACTCCGGGAAGTCCTCGGCTCCGGTGGTCAGCTGCGCCACGTTGAGGCGATCCTTGCCCGCCACCCGCTCGAGCGTCGGGAGCATCTGGCTGGTGAGTGACGGGTCGTTGTAGGTGACGACCCCGTAGGGCGGCACCGTGACCGTCGCCGTCGCGCCGGCGCTCGCCGCGATGTGCTCGGCGATCCGCCGGATCCGATCGTGGATGTCCTTGCGCATCTCCTCGTCGAAGGAGCGCACAGTGCCGTACATCATCACGCTGTCGGGGATGATATTGCCCCGATTCCCACCCTGAATCATCCCAATGGTGACGATCGCCGGATACTTGGTGACGTCGATCTGCCGCGCGGTGATCGTCTGGAGCGCCGTGATGATCTGGGCCGAGACCACGATCGGGTCGACACCGCCCCACGGCACCGCCCCGTGCGTCTGCCGACCCTTCACCTTGATCTCGAGCCAGTCGGCCGCGGCCATCGCGCTGCCCGAGCGATACTCGATGGTGCCGACCCGCCCCGGCCAGACGTGGAGCCCGAACACCGCCGACGGCACGGGATCGCTGAAGACCCCCTCCTTCATCATCAGCTTGGCGCCGCCCTCCTCGCCCGGAGGAGGCCCCTCTTCCGCCGGCTGGAAGACGAAGAGGATGGTGCCCGGAAGCTTTGCCTTCATCCCGGCCAGCACCTCGGCCGCGCCCATCAGGATCGCGACGTGATTGTCGTGCCCGCAGGCGTGCATCACGCCCACGTCCATCCCGTTGTAGGTGGCCCGCACCGTGGATTTGAAGGGCAGGTCCACCTGCTCGGTGACCGGCAGGGCGTCCATGTCGGCCCGGAGCGCCACCACCGGCCCCGGCCGGCCGCCCTTCAGGACCCCGACCACGCCCGTATGGGCGATCCCGGTCCGCACTTCCATCCCGAGGGCGCGGAGATGATCGGCCACCAGCTTCGCCGTCCGGACCTCCCGGTTGCCGAGCTCGGGATGCTGATGGATGTCCCGCCGCCAGGTCACGACCTTCGACTCGACCCCGGCGACGGCCGCGTCGATCTCGCGAACCAGCGGGCTCTGCTGGGCGGCCAGGCCCGGAGCGAGGAACAGGGTGGTCAGGCTGAACAGCACGGGCATCCGCATGACGAGCGCCTCCGGTGAGCCGACGTGGTGAGGGTAGGCCGGGTAAGCTACTCGGGCGCTCCCTCCGGAGCCACGACCCGAGGTTGGCAGGTACTGTCCGAGGACGCTACCGGTTGGCGGGCTGCTCCGACACGCTGACTGGGCCGGCACCAGGCGACTTGGAGGTCGGGTGCCAGGCCTGTCTGGCGCTCACCGGGAGGGTCCGGCCCGGCGCCGCCCGTCAGCGATCCTGCCAGACCGCCGGCCGCTTCCCCAGGAAGGCGTCGATCCCCTCGGACGCGTCGGCGTAGCCCATGTTGCAGGCCATCGCCTCACCGGCCGTGCGATAGGCAGCGTCCACCCCGGCGTCCACCTGCTGGTAAAAGGCCTGCTTCCCGAGCGTGATCGCCGCCGCGCTCCTCGCCACGATCAGCGCCGTGAAGCCGGCGACCTCCGCGTCCAGCCGATCTTCGGGCACGACCCGATTCACCAGACCCCACTCGAAGGCCGTCTGCGCGGAGACCGGCTGCCCCGTGAGCAGGAGCTCCATCACCCGCTTCCGGCCGACGTTCCGCGCCACGCCGACGGCCGGCGTCGAGCAGAAGACGCCGATGTTGACGCCCGGCAGAGCGAAGCTGGCCTTCTCGGAGGCGACCGCGAGATCGCACATCGAGACCAGCTGGCAGCCGGCCGCGGTGGCGATCCCATGCACCCGCGCGATCACCGGCTGGGGCAGCCGGGTGAGCTCGAGCATCATCGCGCTGCACTCGGAGAAGAGCTGCCGCTGCCACTCGTCGTCGCCCGCGTGGGCCCGCATCTCCTTGAGGTCGTGCCCGGCCGAGAAGCCGCGGCCCAGGGCGGCGAGCACCACCACGCGGATCGAGCGGTCCTGGGCGAGACGACTCAGCTCCTCCCGCAACGCGGCGATCATCGGCCGTGAGAGGGGATTGAAGCGCTCGCCCCGGTTCAAGGTCAGCGTGGCCACCGGGCCGTCGTCCCGGCGCAAGACGTAGGGTGTGTCGCTCATACGATCGCCTCCGTCGAGCGGGCTCGCTCGCGTAGAATGAATTTCTGGATCTTGCCGGTGCTGGTCTTGGGCAGCGGGCCGAAGATGATCCGCTTCGGCGCCTTGAAATGCGCCAGCTCAGCCCGACAGTGGCCGATCAGGCCCGCCTCCGTGACCTGGGCGTCGGGCTTGAGCTCGACGAACGCGACCGGAGACTCACCCCACTTCGGATCCGGCTGCGCCACGACGGCCGCCGCGAACACCGCGGGATGCCGGTAGAGCGCGTCCTCGACCTCGAGCGAGGAGATGTTCTCTCCGCCCGAGATGATGATGTCCTTGCCGCGGTCCTTGACCTTGAAGTAGCCGTCGGGATGCAGCACGGCCAGGTCGCCGGAGTGGAACCAGCCGCCTCGAAACGCGTCCTCGGTGGCCTTCGGATTCTTGAGATAACCCTTCATCGTGATGTTGCCACGGAACATGATCTCGCCCATCGTCTCGCCGTCGGCCGGCACCGGCTCGAGGGTCTCGGGGTCGAGCACCCGGACCTCCTCCTCGGTGACGAAGCGCATCCCCTGCCGTCCGTTCCGGATCGCGCGCTCCCGAACGTCGAGCAGATCCCACTCCTCCTGCTTCACGCAGAGCGTCGCGGGACCGTAGGTCTCGGTGAGGCCGTAGACGTGGGTGAGCTCGACGCCACGACGCTCGGCGGCCTCGATCGTGGCGGCGGGTGGCGCCGCGCCGGCGACGTACGCCTTGATCTGGTGGTCGATGCCCGCCCAGTCGGCGTCCGGCGCGTTGAGCATGGTCTGGTGCACGATCGGAGCGCCGCAGAAGTGGGTCACCTGGTGCTCGCGAATCAGCCGCAGGATGGTCGAGCCGTCGACCTTACGGAGGCAGACGCCTGTGCCCGCCAGAGCGGCGAGCGCCCAGGGGAAGCACCAGCCGTTGCAGTGGAACATCGGCACGGTCCAGAGATAGGTGGCGTACCGCGGCATGCTCCAGGCCACGATGGTGCCGAGGGACGCCAGGTGGGCGCCCCGATGATGGTAGACCACGCCCTTCGGGTTGCCGGTGGTCCCGGAGGTGTAGTTGAGGGCGATCGCGTCCCACTCGTCCCCCGGGGGCCGCCACGCGTAGCCCGGGTCGCCGGTGGCGAGGAGTGCCTCGTAGTCGAGCGTGCCGAGCCGCCGGCCCTCGCCGCTGTACTCGGCGTCGTCCACGTCGATGACCACGGGCGGAGCTGAGCAGAGCCTCGTCGCCGTCTCGATCGTCTCGGAGAACTCCCGGTCGGTGATCAACACCCTGGCTTCACCATGATCGAGCATGAAGGCGATGGTGCGCGCGTCGAGGCGGACGTTGAGGCTGTTGATCACCGCGCCAGTCATCGGGATCCCGTACTGGCACTCGAACATCTCGGGAGTGTTGAGCAGCATGACCGCCACCGTCTGACCGCGCCCGACGCCCAGCCGCTCGAGCGCCGACGCGAGGCGCAGGCACCGCTCCCGGGTCTCGCGCCAGGTGCGGCGCACCGCGCCGTGGATGACGGCGGGTCGATCGGGGCATGCCGATGCCGCCCAGTCGAGAAAGCCGAGCGGCGTCAGCGGCACGTAGTTGGCCGGGTTGCGGTCGAGGCCGGTATCGTAAATACTGGCGGCAGTCATGCGGCCGGCTCCCGTCGGTCAGAGCGAGGCGAGGGTCTTCTCGAGGTCGTCGCCGTTCATGACCGGCACGGACTCGACCCTGGCGTGGAGGCCGTTGAAGGGGATCTCCGCGATCGGTGGAATGTCGGCCGGCTCTCTCAAATCGCAGACCACGATCCCCGAGCGATCCCGGCCCTCGGCCAGGAAGCAGGCTGCCTCCGGGCTGGCCTTGGCCATGACGGCCTCGATGACCGACCCCATCGAGCCGTCGTTGACCGCCTTGTTGCCCTGATCCGCCGGCACGGTCCACCTGAGCATGGTGCGCATTTGAGCCTCTTGATGTCGAATGCCCGTCTCGAACCGCCGGATGATTCCACCCACCGGCAGGGCGGCGAGGGATCGCCTCGCGCTCGACCGGGATCGGGCCCGCCAGGTGAGGCGACTCTTCCTGGGCCTCGGGCCGATGGTCCGGCCCGTTGGGCGCGAGACCCGCCTCGAAGGGTGGGTGCCCGTATGATCGGGGTCGCGGTCCGGCTGTCAAGCCGGAGCCGGTAGCCGCCTCGCTAGAGCCAGCGGCGCACCCGCCGCCGGTAGTCCTGATAGGCATCACCGAAGCGGGCCTCGAGGTAGCGCTCCTCGCGGCCAATCACCACGAGAATCACCAGGCCCAGAACCAGCGGCAGCAACAGCAGCGGCCAGACCGAGTTGGCGCAGAAGGTGACGCCCAGGTAGAGCAGCGTATAGCTCAGGTAGATGGGATTCCGGGTATAGCGAAACGGGCCCGACGTGACCAGCGTGGTGGTCGACTCCCAGGGCTGCAGGGTGGTCCTGGCCGCGTGTAGGCGGCGGACCGCCGCCACGGCCACCGCCACGCCGAGCCCGAGCAACCCGAGGCCCACCGGAACGGCGACCCCGGGCGCGACGATCCGCGCCGGATGCCGGTAGTGTGCCAGCAGCGCCAGCACGAGCGGAATCGCGTAGATCAGCTGCGGATCGACCCGGACCCCGGCGGAGGCCGGTGGCGGGGCGGAGGGCGGCGTCGGGGCGATCAGGCTATCGCTTCGCGGTGAGCCGCTCGCTCAGCGCCCGCAGCTGCTCCCGCGCGGCCGGGTCGTACGCCTGCGCGTTCGCCTTGATGGGCTTCAGCTGGTTGAAGTAGGTCCCCGGCGGCTCGGTGGTGATGACCGCGTTGACGACCGACTCGACCCCTTCCGCGATGGTAGAGCGGGGCTTGACGTTGAGCTTGAGCGCCATCGTGGTGGCCATGGTGGTTGCCGGGTGGAGCGAGTAGGTCAGCACGCCCTGCCGCTCGAGCTCGGGCGCCATGTCGATGGCCATCATGACCTGGGCCAGCTTGCTCTGGGCGTAGCCCCGCCCACCGCTGTAGCCCTTCGCCATCATCACGTCGTCGAAGTCGATCGGCGCCTGGGAGCCGGACGAGACGTGGATGATCCGGGAGGGCGCGCTCCGCACCACGAGCGGCAGCAGCCGCATGGTGAGCAGATAGTGCGACAGGTAGTTCACCGCGAAGTGGAGCTCGTACCCTTCGGCGCTGAACTTCCTGGTGCTGTCGAAGACCAGCCCGATGCCGGCGTTGTTGATCAGGAGATCGAGCCGCTGATTGTCGCGCAGCACCGCGTCGGCCAGGCCGCGGACCTCGTCCAGCGAGGCGAAGTCCGCCCGGTAGAACTTGGCGCTCCCCTTCCCGCTTGCGGCGATCTCGGCCACCAGGGAGTCGCCCCGAGCCTCGCTCCGCCCATGCACCAGGACGTGGGCCCCGGCGGCCGCCAGGCGTCGGGCCACGTCGCGGCCCAGCCCGTCGGTCGAGCCCGTGACCAGGGCTACCTTCCCGGTCAGGTCCGGCAGGGGCGGCGCTTTGGCGTACTCCCGGTCCGGCGCCTGGGCCCGCAGCGGAGCGAACAGCCCACCGGCGACGAGGAGACCGCCGACGAGGGCGGCGTGGACTACCGCGAGACGGGCGGAACGACGAGGCCAGCCGGGATAGTTTCGCATGGCCTGAGCTTAGCCGGGGTGATCGTCGCTGTCGAGCCGGCCGCTGTCGAGCGCGGCCCGGGAAGCCGAGCGTCGCCAGCGCGGTGCCAGCCCGCCGACGCCCCCGGCCTGAGCAAACCAAAAGGCGCCGGTCAAGTGTCCAACGCGCGAGCCGTCGTCTCGAGCACCCACCCCCACCCACCTGGAGCGTGATGATGAGGTCAGCTCTGCTCGCCCTGCTCGGTTTCGCCGGCACGAGCGCCTGCACCCGCGAGCCCGCCGGTCCGCAGGTGATCGTCCGATTCGACGACTCGGGCCCGGGCGCGATTCCGGAGGACGTCCAGCAGCTGATCGCCTCCGCCGCGGCGGACGTCGGGCGCACCGTGGATTCCCTGCTCCCGTCGCTGCCGGACTCGATCCTCGTCTCCGTGGTCACGGTCGATCGGGACTTGAGCGTGGTCGGCGGCGTCACGGGCCGGGCCCCGGTTCCGGGCGAGGTGCTGATCGAGCTCTCCTCGACGATGCCCGGCGGCCTGAACGAGGCCGTCCGCGCCGGGCTCGGATTGGCCCTCTACCACGAGTTCCATCACCTCGCCCGCGGCTGGACGATCGAGGGCAATCGCTTCGGCCCGGGCATCCCGACCGCCATCGTCAACGAGGGGCTCGCCTCGGTCTTCGCCGAGACCTACTCGGGGGCCTCGTTCGAGGCGTACGACTACCCGGAGGAGGTCGGTGCCTGGCTCGACGAGATCGTCGCGCTGCCGGTGGATGCGAGCTACGACGCCTGGATGAATCGGCACCCGGACGGACGGATCGCCGTCGGCTATCGGGTCGGCCGGTACGTGGTGCACGAGGCGCTCCGGCGGTCCGGCCGGTCGATCGTTGAGCTCTCCGCGCTGGAGCCCGCCGAGATCCTCGCCCTGGCGAAGGGCTGACGACGTCGATCGGTGAACAACGCCGGCGTCGCCATCGTCGCCCCGCTGATCGAGGTGGATGAGAAGGACCTCGCCTTCATCATCGGGGCCGACGGCGACGCGCTCGCCGCCGAGCTCCAGCCGTTCGGCGTCCGGGTGAGCCTGATCGAGCCCGGCAACTACCGGTCGGACATGAGCAAGAACGTGCTCGCCCGGGTCGGCGACGTCGATGTCGAGGTGAAGGACTCCCGCTACGAGCGGCAGCTCCGCGGGTTCTACGAGATGATTCAGGGCGACGACCCGAGCCCCGAGCCCGATGCCGTGGCCGAGGCCGCCCTGCACGCCTTGTTCGACCCGAATCCCAAGATGCGCTACATGGTGGTGCCCGCCGCCCGCCAAGCGGAGGTGACCATTCGCCAGGCGATGATCGAGCTGGTCCAGCTCAACCAGGGCCAGGGATTCAGCTACGATCGCGAGGCCCTGGTCAGGATGCTGGACGAGGCGCTGGCCCGGGTGCCCTGACGCCCCCGACCGGTCGGCTTGCCGCCGCGGTTGCGCCTCCGGCGTGCCCGCTGCCCCTCAGGCCAGCGGGCCCATCACGAAGAGCGTGTTGCCGAAGGGATCGATCAAATCGAAGGTCCGCTTGCCCCAGGTTTCGTTCACCGGCCGTCGGAGCACCGCCACCTTGGCGCTCCATTCCTCGAAGTACGCGTCGGCGTTCTCGACCTCCAGGGACACACAGGCATCGCGACCGTGCCCGCTCATCGGACAATCGATCGTGAGCCGAATGGTGCCGCGGGCAAGGCCGAGTAGGCCCTGCTTGCCGTC
Source organism: Gemmatimonadales bacterium (assembly GCA_050184075.1). Taxonomy (GTDB): domain Bacteria; phylum Gemmatimonadota; class Gemmatimonadetes; order Gemmatimonadales; family GWC2-71-9; genus SHZU01. Next base: position 17,639 of record JBFXAS010000033.1, on the reverse strand, counting down.
GTCCGACGCCTCGAACAACACGCTGAAGCCCAGCTGGTCGACGTAGAACGACTTGGCGACGCGCAGGTCGTCTGCCGGAAGAATGGGAATGGCCTGCTCCATGTCGACCTCTCGAAAGAAGAGATTGTAGCGGAGAAAGGGATACTCGACCTGCATGAACCGGGTCCCGATCCCATAGTGACAGGGACCGCCGCGCGTCCGAGTCTCCCAGTGCAGCAGCAGCGACTCCACGGCCCGGTCGATCACCGAGCCCGACGCATCGGAATACCGGCAGGCGTCGAGCACGAACAGCGTCGCTCCGGGGTTGGCCACTCGGGGCTCGGGGCCGCTGCCGAGCTTGCTGAAGCTGCAGCGCCACCCGCCGGTCTGGTGAGCCATCTCGAGCAGGTGCGCCAGGGTCTTCCGGACCCGGCTGTCCTTCGCGTACCCGAACCGACAGAGGATCCGCACGGCCCTCGCGGTATGGCAGGGGTAGAGCGGCGCACCCGGCGCCAGCCGGATCCGGCCATCGTCGCGTCAGGCATCCCAGATCAGGGCGAGGCCGCCGCGCACGGCCTCGTGGCCGCGGGTGACGCCCAGCTCGTGAAGGATGCCGAGCGCGCCCAGCGTGCTCAGCGGGTGGCCGACGTAGATCCGCCCGTCCGGTGTGGCCCAGAAGTCGGCTCCGTTGTGCCGCCGCTTCTCCAGAATCGCGGCCACGTCGGCCGCGTGACTCGCCCTGGTCATTCAATCGCTCGCGCCGTCGCGTCTCCAATAATAGCGCGGATCAGGCAGCCCGGACTTCGATCCCGGCAGCGCACCCGAAACCTCCGCCAGCCGGAGCCGTATTACCCGCTCATGCCCATCCCACAGGCATCGATGACCAACTCGACTTCCGGCGGCCTTCGCGGCTTTGCCCGCCGCCGCCCGATCACGCTCTACCTCCTGATCGTCTTCGGGCTCGGCTACCCGCTGATGCTGCTGCCCATCGCGGCCTCGAAGGGCATCATCCCGGGAGCCTCCCTCCCCGCGAGGGTCGGCCTCGATTTCGAGAGGGCATCGGCCCTGCTGATGGTGATCCTGGCCCTCTTTCCGGCCGCCCTCGTCGTCAGCGCGCTCGATGGCGGCCGACCGGCCGTGCGGGCTCTGCTCCGCCGGATGGTCGCCTGGAAGGTCGGCGCGGCGAACTGGGCGATCGTCCTCCTCGCCCTCCCGGCGGGGACCGTGGCCATCGCCCTCCTTCTCGGCGACCAGTTCCGCCCACCGACTTTGACGGCCCTGGCCGCCGAGCTGGGCGGCTTCCTGGCGGGCTTCCTCGCCGTCAATCTCTGGGAAGAGGCCTCGTGGGCGGGCTTCATGCAGACCCGGCTCGAGGAGCGCCACAATCTCTACGTCGCGGCCGCTCTCACGGCCGTTCCCTTCGCCGGGATCCACATGCCGCTCCAACTCTTGAACGGCTGGCCCGGCCTCGGCCAGCTGCTCGCCGCGTTCGCCCTCCTGACCGTGCTCGCCACGGTGGTTCGCGCCTACTTCGGCCTGGTGATGCGGCGGACGGGCGGGAGTCTGCTCGCGGTCGGGGTGGCGCATACCATCTTCAATCGCTCCAACAACACCGACGGCATCGCCGCGAAGCTGCTCGAGGGCGAACACCGGCAGCTGGCGGCCTTGCTCGCCACGCTCCTGCTCACGATCGCCCTGGGTCTCTGGCAGCGCCGCCTGCGTCCGATGAGCCACGAGCGACAGCCGGGTTGACGGGCTGCCGGCTGACGCGGAAGATTCGCGAACCCCGTCACCGGATTGCCCATGCTTCGCCCGGCCCTTCGCATCGTCCCGACCCTCCTGCTGCTCGCCGGCTCGACGGAGGCCCTCGCTCAGGCGGGCCCGATTCCGCCACCCACGCCACGCTACCAGGTCCGACTCGATCGCAGCGTGCGGGTGCCAATGCGCGACGGCGTGGGGCTCTCGACCGACCTCTACTTCCCCGTCGGCAGGCAGGGCCCGTTGGGGGTCGTGCTCGCCCGGACGCCGTACAACAAGAATGCCTACCATGGCCGCGAGACCAGCTTCCCGTACATCTTCGCCAGCCAGGGGTTCGCCGTGGCCGTGCAGGATACCCGCGGCCGGTGGGAGTCCGAAGGGGAGTACGTGGTCCAGGGCCACGATCAGGAGGACGGCTACGACGCGGTCGAATGGCTGGCCGCCCAGAGCTGGTCCAATGGCAAGGTCGGCACCTACGGCTGCTCCTACGTGGGCGACACCCAGATCATGATGGCCCGCGCCCGACCGCCTCATCTCGCCGCCCAGATTCCCCAGGCGGCGGGCAGCTCGGTCGGCCCGATCGGCGGACGCTATCACAACTTCGGGACCTTCTTCGGCGGCGCCTACGAGCTGGCCGCGGCGGCCGGCTGGTTCTGGAGCTACGGCGCCCGCTACTTCTATCGGCCCCCGCCGCACATGCCGCGCGCCGAGTGGCTCGAGGCGGTGGACTTCTACCAGCCGGGCCGCACCCTGCCAGCGCTCGACCTGTCGAAGCGGATCTGGCACCTGCCAACCCGCGAACTGCTCCGGGCGGCCGGCGCCCCACCCAGCGACTTCGAGCGGCTGATCGCCACCGGCCTGACCGATCCCTGGTGGGATCAGTTCGGCTACGTCCGCGACGGCGATCGTTTCGACGTCCCCGCCCTCCACGTCAACTCCTGGTACGACTTCGGGGCCCAGGACACCTTCGTCGAGTTCAACGCCTACCGCGAGGGCGGAGTGAGTCCGACCGCTCGCGACAACCAGTTCGTGATCATGTCCCCCACCACGCACTGCGCCTCCGAGGGCGTGCGGGAGAGGACGGTCGTCGGCCAGCGTGACCTGGGCGACGCGCGCTTCGACTACTGGGACCTCTACGTCCGCTGGTTCGATCACTGGCTGCACGGCGTGGCGAACGGCGTGACCGAGCGGCCGAAGGTGCAGATCTACGTGATGGGCCGGAATCAATGGCGGAGCGAGTCCGAGTGGCCGCTCGCCCGCACGGCGTTCACGCCCTACTACCTCCGCAGCGGCGGACGAGCCAACAGCCGTTTCGGAGACGGCACCCTCTCGACCGCCGCGCCGAAATCGGAGCCCGCCGATCGCTTCGTCTACGATCCGGCCTCGCCGGTCTGGACCGTGGGCGGGAGCGTCTGCGCGGCCTGCGTCCCGAATCAGCAAGTGGTCGACGGCCCAGCCGATCAGCGCGACGTCGAGGTGCGGACCGACGTGCTGGTTTACACCACCCCTCCCCTCGAGCGGGGCGTCGAGGTAACCGGGCCGATCAAGGCGGTCCTCTACGTCTCATCGAGCGCCAGGGACACCGACTTCACCATCAAGCTGGTCGACGTTTTCCCCGACGGCACCGCGTTCAACGTGCAGGAGGGCGTCCAGCGGATGCGCTACCGGGAAGGCTACGACAAGACGGTCTGGATGGAGCCGGACGGGGTCTATCGGGTGGAGATCGACCTGGAGGCGACCAGCAACTACTTCGCCCCGGGCCACCGCATCAGAGTGCAGGTCTCCAGCAGTAACTTCCCCCGCTGGGACCGGAACCTCAACACCGGTGGACGCAACTACGACGAGACCGAATGGGTCGTGGCCAACCAGACCGTCCACCACTCGTCGGGCCGGGCGTCGCACGTGCTGTTGCCGGTGATCCCGTAGCGACCCGCGCGGCGCCGGCCTAACGTTCGCGCGGGTTCCCGCGGGCACGGGCGAGGGCGTCCATGATCCTCTCGTGCTCGCCGACCTCCGCCGCAAGGAGCAGCACCAGCCGGCTGAGGAAGTCGAGGGCGCGCTCGTCGCCGACCTCCTCCAGCGCCTCGACCAGCGCGGCGAAGGTGGCGTCGGCGTCCTCGAAGCCCGGCCCCGTCATCCGGTCGCTCACCGGCCGAGCGCGGCGCGGACCGCGCCGTCGAGCCACGCGGCGTCGAAGCGCGAGCGGCGGGCGGTCAGGTACTGGTCGGGTCGGAAGAGACAGCAGGCACCAGGCCGGAGATCGTACCGGCTTCGCGCCAGGCCCTCCACGTCAGCGATGCGCTCGCCGTCGATTCGCACCACGTCGACGACCTCGCCCGCCACGGACATCGTGTCCGGGAGGCCGTCGCCCCGGCCGAGCACGAGCAGCACGAACCGACCGCCGAGGAACGACAGGAGCCAGGCGGGGTGATCGTCCACCCGGAGGGGCGCATCGACCGCGGGGGATCCGGGCCGAACGCCGTCATCGAAGTCGTCACCCCGCCGATCCGGCGTGTTGAGCGGGGAGTCGGGATAGCGCGCTGGCACCGACAGCCGGCCGGAGTTGACCATCGCGCGGAAGCGCGTATCCCCGATCGCGAGGTCCAGCACGGCGTCGCGGAGCGCCCGGGTGGCGCGGGTCTTGGGAGTCATGAAGTCGGTGGCCCTGGTCGAGTTGAGGATGTCCACCCGATTGCCGACGATCCGCTCGGCTTCGTACGAAGCGAGCAATGACGCGCCAGCCGAGCCGCGAACCACGCGCGCCAGCTTCCAGGCCAGATTGTTGGCGTCCTGAATCCCCGCGTTGCCGCCGCGGGCGCCGAAGGGCGAAACCTGGTGGGCCGCGTCGCCGGCGAAGATCACCCGGCCGTGCAGGTAGCGATCGAGCGAGCGACACTGGAAGACGTAGACGCTCACCCACTCCAGCTCGAATTCCACGCCCTCGCCCAGCACGGCGCGCACCCGCTCGGCAACTCGCGCCGGATCCCGCTCCCGCTCGACGTCGGCCTCGGGATCGAGCTGGAGGTCGATCCGCCAGACGTCGTCGGCCTGGCGGTGGAGCAGCGCGGTTTGCCCCCGATGGAATGGTGGCTCGAACCAAAAGCGGCGCTCCGCCGGAAAGCCCGGTCGCATCCGGACGTCGGTGATCAGGAACTTGTCGGCGAAGACCTCGCCCTCGGGCACGAGACCCACCTGCTTGCGCACCCCGCTGCCGGCGCCGTCGCAGGCCACCAGCCACTCCGCCTCGAGCGGGTACGCTCCCTCCGGAGTCTGCACCTCGACCGCCACGTGATCGCCCGTCCGCGTCACGCGTCCCGCCGCGTGCCGCCACCGAATCTCGCCGCCGCGGCGGCGCAGCTCCTCGATCAGGAGCTCCTCGACCAGGTATTGCTGCAGATTCACGAACGCGGGCATCTGCTGCCCGCCCTCGGGCTGCAGGTCGAACTGGTAGAGCAACTGGTCTCGCAGGAAGACCTTGCCGGTGTTCCAGGTCACCCCGCGGGCGCGGATCCGGTCGCCCAGCCCGTCGAACCGGTTCCAGATCTCGAGGCTGCGCTTGGCCTGGCAGATCGAGCGCGAGCCTTCGCTCACGGTGTCGTTGCGCTCGAGCACCACGACGCCGATCCCTTCCGCTACGAGCTCGAGGGCGAGGGTGAGCCCGACCAGACCGCCGCCCACCACGACCACCGGATGCCTGACGGGCCTCGACGCGTCCTGATCGGGGGACCGCCGATAGGCGAACCGGCGCCGCTCGGCCACGCCCTCAGGCCCCCTGGTCGAGCGCCCGCCACATCTCCACGTCGCGCTCCGCCGTCCAGATCCGCGGATGGTCGACCCCCGACGCTTCGTCGAAGGCCCGCGAGACGTTGAAGGGCATGCAGTGGTCGAAGATCACCCAGGAGCCGTAGCGCGGGCGGAGCGCGTCCATGGTGCGAGCGTAGATCTCCCGCAGCGGGCGCCCACCGGTCGCCTGGCCCGAGACCGTCTGGTAGAGATCGGTCACGAAGCCCCGGGTGCCCTCGATCGCCGCGCGCGCCGCACCTGCCGACAGCAGCGCCTCGCCCCGACCCGGCACGAGGCGTTCCGCGGAGAGCGCGGTCAGCCGCTCGAGGGTCGCGGGCCAGTCTCGGAGGTGGGCGTCGCCACAGTACGGGGTGGCCCCGTACTCCACCAGGTCGCCGGAGAAGAGCACCTTCTCCTTCGGCAGCCAGACGATCGTGTCGCCCTGGGTGTGTCCGCGACCCGCCAGCTCGATCCGCACTTCGAGCGAGCCCATCTGGAGGGTGAGACCGCGATCGAGCGTCAGGGTCGGCCAGGTCAGCCCCGGCACCGAGTCGACTCCGCGGAAGAGCCGGGGAAAGCGCCCGATCTCCGAGTCCATGTCCTGCCGGCCGCGCTCCCGGATCAGCTCCAGCGTCGGCGCGCTCGCGATGATCTCCTGGGCCCGATAGGCGCTCGCGCCGAGGACCCGAACCGCGTGGTAGTGGGAGAGCACCACGTACTTGATCGGCAGGTCGGTCACCTGGCGGACCTTGGCGATCACGTCGGCGGCCATGAGGGGCGTCGCCTGGGCGTCGACGACCAGCACCCCGTCGTCGCCGATCACCACACCGGTGTTGGGATCGCCCTCGGCCGTGTAGGCGTAGGCCCGTCCCGGCGCCAGCTCGGCAAAGGTGACGTTCTTGTCGGCCAGATCGCCGGTGGATGCGAAGGCACGGGTCACGAGGGCCATTCCGGGTGGTGGTCAGAACCCAACCAGTCGAGCAGCACCGCCTGGCGCAAGCGCCGCGGCAGCAACGAAGCCGAGCGCGGTGCCCCTACGGTACGCCCGGCAGGGAGCGGGAGACAAGGGCGCGTGCCCCCTGGTCGCGCGGCGCCCCCGCCGGCATACTTCGTCAATGATCCACCGTCTCACCCTCGTCATCGGCCTGCTGACCGCCGCCTCGACCGGCACCAGTGCTCAGGAACAGCCCCCGCGACCGACCGAGTCGCTGCCCGTCCCGACTGGACCGTACCGGGTCGGGACCCACGACTACTCGTGGACCGACTCGACCCGGCCCGAGCTCTACCCCACGAACCCGAGCGACCACCGCCAGGTGCTGGTGAAGACCTGGTATCCGGCAGAGCCGGCGCCGGACACGGGGTCCACGATCATCGTTGCCTGCACTCCGGCGTTCTTCGACCAGTACCTCCTGGGCAAGCCAGCGAATCTGCTGGCCGCCCCGAGCCCGCCCTACCCCGCCGCGACCCTCAAGGCGTGGCGGGAGTGAGGCGACGGCGCCGGTGCAACTTGCCCCGGCGGACCCCGTATGATCACTCAGTAGCCAGGTTCACCATGCTCGCGTCGCCCGGCGGGACCGCGCCGCGAGACACATCAGGAGGTTGGATGCGAAAGCTGGTCCGTTCCCGGTCGGTGCAGGCCGCTGTGCTCCTCGTCATGGCTGTCGGCGCCCCGGCCGCGGCCGTCGCGCAATCGCCCTCGGCCCAGAAGGCCGTGCTCGTGACCGGCGCGAGCAGCGGCATCGGCCGGAAGATCACGGAGCTCCTGGCCTCGAAGGGCCACTACGTCTACGCCGGAGCCCGCAGCCAGCGAGACATCGCCGAGCTGAGCGCGATCCCCAACGTCGAGGGGATTCGCCTCGACGTGACCGTGGACAGCGAGATCGCCGCGGCCGTGGAAACGGTCGAGAAAGGCGGCCGCGGCCTCCACGGCCTGGTCAACAACGCCGGCGTCGCCATCATCGCCCCGCTGATCGAGGTCGAGGAGAAGGATCTCGACTTCCTCTTCGCGGTGAACATCTACGGCCCCTGGCGCGTGACCAAGGCCTTCGCCCCGCTCCTGATCGAGTCGAAGGGCCGGGTCACTCACGTCAGCTCGATCTCGGGTATCCTCTCCGGCCCGCTGCTCGGCCCGTACAGCATGAGCAAGCACGCGCTCGAGGCCTACGGAGACGCGCTCGCGGCCGAGCTCCAGCCGTTCGGCGTCCGGGTGAGCCTGATCGAGCCCGGCAACTACCGGTCGGACATCGGCAAGAACGTGCTCGCCCGAGCGGGCGATGTGGACGAGAAGGTCGAGGGATCCCGCTACGAGCCCCAGATGCGGCGGCTCTTCGAGGCGATGCACGGCTACGAGACCGGGGTCGAGCCCGATGCGGTCGCCGAGGCGGCGCTCCACGCCCTCTTCGACCCGAGCCCCAAGATGCGCTACATGGTGGTGCCCTCGGCCGGCCAGGCGCAGGCCACCATCCGCAAGGCGGTTATGGAGCTGGTCGAGCTCAACCAGGACCAGCCGTTCAGCTACGACCGCGAGACTCTGATCAAGATGCTGGACGAGGCGCTGGCCCGGGCGCGTTGACCCGTCGGGGCCTGGCCCCGAGTCCTCACCCCGAGGCAACCGACGGCTCACTCGGTTGTCATCGGATCGCCACGAAGCCGACCCGAATCCGCCACCGAGCATTCCGATGTTCGGTGGTGGTGTCGGAACGAGCGGGCAGGATCCTGGCTCGACGGTGCCCCGCCCCCAAGCCAGGAAGGGGCGGATCAGGGACAGCTCGCGATCGGTGACGCCCCGGTCCGGGGCTGCTACGGTCGCCGCCTTACGGGTTCCACCGCGGACCGAGGCGCCAAGACGCGGCCGGAGTCGAGCCGACGGATCGCCCGGCCCAGCGGGCTCTGGGTGGCGTCCGTCACTGCGGGCTCGCGCGGCGGCTCCATCAATCGCGGCCGGACCACGAGGGCCAGCGTGATCGCCGCGAGGGCGAGCGCGGCGCCGGCGGCCAGCCAGGAACGGCGAGACATCGGTCACCTCGGAACCGAAGGGTGCGGATGACGACTCCCCCCAACGTCAGCCGCGACCGCGGCGGGGAGCAGCCGAGCCGGCGACACCGCCGACGGATGGCGGGCCGCCTGCCTAACGTCGGGTCGCGGTGCCTCCCACGACCCGCCACGAAACTCGAGCCTGCGGGCGCCCGTAGGTGCGGCGTCCCAGGGCCCAAGGACCGAAGATGACGATCCGTACCACGGCGGCCGCGCTGCTCGCGCCGCTCGCCCTTGCGGGCACCGTGTCCGCTCAGGCGGTCTCGATCCGGCCCCTCCTGGCCCGGGCCGACTCCCTGCTCGGCGCGTCGCGCCACGCCGCCGCGGCCGACGCGTACCGCGAGATCCTCCGCCGCGACTCCACCCAGATCGGCGCCACCCTTGGCCTCGCCAGGGCGGAGGCCGGCGCCGGCCGGACGAGCGAGTCGATCCGCTGGCATCGACGGGCGCTCGAGGTGGGCGTCGGGGTCCGGAGCGAGGTATCCTATCGGATCGCCCAGCTGCACGCGGCGCGGGGCGAGCGGGACTCCACGATTGCCTGGCTGGAGCGGTCCCTCGACGCGCGGCTCGAGGCCAGAGGGCGGATCGGGAGGGACTCCAGCTTCGCCCGCTGGGCCGACGACGCGGTCTTCCGCCGGCTCGCGGGCCGCGAAGGCTCGGAGCTCACGGATCGCGTGGCGGGCTGGCGCGCCGACGTCGACCATTTGGTCGTCGAAGCCCGGCGAATGCACGCCGGTCCGGATCGGCCGGCCCACGGTCCGTGGTTCGCTCAGGCGGCCGAGGCGCTCAAGCGGCGAGTGCCTGAGCTGTCGGATGAGCGGGTGGCCGTCGAGCTCCAGCGGCTCCTGGCGAGTCTCGGCGACGGGCATTCCCTGCTCTACCCGTTCCCCACTCCAAAGGTCCCCTTCGCCCGGGTGCCGCTCGATCTCTGGCAATTCGCCGACGGCCTCGTGGTCATCGGCGCCGACTCGAGCCTTGCCGCGCGGGTGGGGCAGCGCGTCGTCGAGGTCGGTGGGGTCTCGGTCGCCGAGGCGCTCGCGCGGCTCGAGCCGTACGTGAGCCGCGACAACCCCATGGGGATGCTGGTGCTGGGCACCTTCTTCCTGACGATGCCGCCCTTTCTCGACGCCGTCGGCCTCGGTGACGGTCGGGGGGTGGCCTACACGTTCACGACCTCCGACGGACGCCGCGAGACGGTCTTGCTCGCGGCGTCCGGCATGCGGGCACCAGCGTTCAAGATCCCACCTCCACCAGGCGGGGCGCCCGCGCCGCTCTACCTGCAGCGTCCCGACGACAACCTCTGGCTCACACCGCTTCAGCCCGAGGGCGTCGTCTACCTGCAGTTCAACCAGGTGCGCGACCAACCCACCATCGCGGTGGCCGCCTTCGCCGATTCGCTCCGACGCACCCTGGGGCGGACCGCCGCGCGGCACCTGATCGTCGACGTCCGCCGGAACAACGGCGGCAACAGCTCGCTCAATCGCCCGCTGCTCAGGGCGCTGGTCGAGTTCGACCTGCAGCCGAACCGTCGGCTCTGGGTGCTCACGGCGCGCAGCACCTTTTCCGCCAGCCAGAATTTCATCAATCAGGTGGAGCGGCTCACCGACGCGACCTTCGTCGGCGAGCCGAGCGCATCGAAGCCCAACTTCGCGGGGGAGGACACCGAGGTCGCCTTCCCGTACAGCGGCCTCCGAGCCAGCATCTCGACCCGCTGGTGGCAGGACTCCGGGCCGCTCGATCGCCGGGAATGGATCGCGCCGGACCTGACCGTTCCGCTCCGATCGGCGGACTACCTCGCCGGGCGCGATCCGGTGCTGGCCGCGGTGCTCGAGGAGATCGGGCGCGCGGGCCGCTGAGCCGCCGCAGGTCTTCCTCGACGGTTCGCCCGCCACCCGGGCGGGCGGCGCAGCCTCGCAAAGCCGGCTTCAGACCAGGTTCACCCGACCTTCATCGCGAGTCGGGGAAATTCGGACACACAGGTCCTAATTACGCATCCTCCCCCACCCCCCGAGCGAGGATACCATGAATCGATCCTGGGCCATTCCCCTCGTCGGCTCCCTCATCCTCCTCTCAGCCTGCGCCGGCCCACCCCAGGCGAGCCAGGCCGTTGCGGGCGGGTCGCCGGCCGGAGGCCAAGCGGCGGTCGCGGGCGCCGGCGCCGACATGAGCATCGCCCGGATTGCGTCGGATTCGAAGGACCACACGACCCTGGTCGCGGCACTCAAGGCCGTGAACTGGCTCGACGCCCTGGCCAACCCGGGCCCGCTCACCGTTTTCGCCCCCGTGAACGCCGCCTTCGACCTACTGCCGGCGGGCACCGTCGACAACCTGCTCAAGCCTGAGAACGCGGCCCAGCTCCGCGACATCCTGCTCCACCACGTGATCCCGTCGGTCTACCAACCGGCCGACCTGCAGGACGGGACCACCCTGTCGATGCTGGCCGGCGGGTCCGCCCAGGTGAGCCGGAGCGGGGATGCGATCGAGGTTGACGGCGCGAAGGTCATCGCGTCGGTGCGAGCGGTCAACGGGATGGTCTATGTGGTGGACGCGGTGATGCTCCCCGGCGGCGCTCGGTAGCGAGGCGCTCGGGCGGGCGCCGTCGTCGGCCTACCGACGAGGAAGCGAATCCAACGCGACCAGCTCGTCGAAGCCGAAGGCGCGCCCGTTGTTGATCACCAGATCGACCTCGCTCACCCGCCCCACGCCCTCGACCGGGTTCCGTCGGAGGAAGACCACGTCGGCCTCGTAGCCCGGCTCGATCCGCCCCGTGCGGTCGCCGAGCCCGATCCGCTCCGCACCCAGCGTGGTCGCGATCCGCAGCACCTCCCAGGGCGGCAGTCCGGCCTCGGCATGCAGCTCGAGCTCCTTCGCGTACATCGGCGAGCCGCCATGCCCGTCAGTGCCGAGCATCAGGGGGACGCCGGCCTGGTCGAGCCGCCGGGCCAGCTCGAAGACTTTCGGTAGCGCCGCCCTGGCGCGCCGGTAGTCGTCCGGCGTCCAACCGGCCGTCGAGCGGGCCGCGAACTTCCTGCTCGCCTCGAGCGTCGCGGGGTGGACGTAGCGCTCCAGGTCCTTGGGGATCAGGCTGTCGGTCAGGTCGCCGTTGTAGACGCCCCAGTTCACCACCATCGTCAGATCGACACCGACCTGCCGCTCGGCCAGCGCCCGAATCAGGGCGCTGGCTCCGGGAGCATCCCAGTCGACCAGCTCGAACCACCGATACATAAAGCGGGAGGTGGCGTCGGCCTGCGCCAGGTAGCGCGCCCGGGCGTCGGGCTCCAGGAGGTCCGCGCTGGTCGGGAGCGCGTGAGTGAGATCGTCGATCCCCAGCGCCACCGCCCGGGCCCAGCTCACCTGGTTCAGATGCGCGATCGCCCGGAGCCCATGCCGATGCGCCGCGGCGATCCCCTTGGCGAGCTCCTCCTCGGTGAGTGAGACGTACAACTTGAGATAGCGCATCCCGAGGTCCGCCTGCCGCTTGGCTTCCGCGTCCCACTCCGCATCGGTCTTGGGGTACGCGAACGCGTGGCCACCCATCGGTGCCGGCTGGATCACCGCGCCGGCGTGCACGGCGTCCGGCCCGAGCCAATCGCCCGCCGCCACCCGCTGGTCGTAGCGGGCGTTCGCCTCCGGGTCGCCGCCCGGATTCCGAACTGACGTGACCCCGAACGCCAGCGCCATCCGCCCGTTGAAGCGGGTGATCGAGTCGACGCTCTCGATCGTGACGAGTGGTGCCCCGTCGACGATCTCGAGCGCGTGCGGCCCGGCCGTGATGTGGGCGTGCGCGTCGACAAAGCCCGGAAGGGCGTATCGGCCACCCAGATCGCGGCGGGTCCGAAACCCGCCCGATGGCGGGGTGCCGCTGCCCACCTCCTCGATCCGCCCTTCGGTGACGATCAGGAAGGCATCCGGCGTGACCGACTCGGTGATCGGGTCCAGCCGGGTGAAGCCGACGTAGAGGTCCGACTGGCTCCGGTCCGGCGCCGGGCGGCAGTGGGTTGCGAGCAGGCCGATGAACGTGACGAGCGCGATCGACCTCAGGGCCCTGCTCTCCATGGGGCGGCCTCGTTCGGGTAGGGGACTCGTCGAGGTAGTCTCCACCGACTGCCGCGCCTTACATCGATTCCTGCCCCAGGCCGGGCCGACCGGCGAGCAGGGCCAGGAGCCCGAGATGGAGCAGTCGGCTCATGGAGCCCTCGAGGCTTCGAGACGCCGGACGATGTCCGCGTGCGCCGCCACGATGAGGGTAGCGAGCGCCTCGGCGTCGACGCCGCCGCCGGGCTCGACCCTGACGTGGCGCATGAGCTTGCCGGTGCCTCGCAGAAGGTGGCGGGGATCCGGGAGCGCCGCGCCGCGAAAGAACCCGACGTTGACGTGCCCCTTGAAGATGCCGACGTACGCGAAGGCCGCGTCACCGACGCATGCGGTGGGACAGCCGTCGTGCATCACCTCGCACACCCCGGCGCCCGCTCCACGGACCACGGCGAACCAGTGTCGGGCGAGCGCGCCCAGCTCGCCGGGGTGAACGTCCATCCAGGCCGCCACGGCCGGATCTCGCGGCACAGCGCCTGAGAGACGGAAGATGCGATCCATGGCGCCCCGGCGCTCACCGTGGAATGCGGGTGAATGGCCGGTTCCCGACTTCCACCAAGTCATCCAGAAATCGAACCGACTCACCGTCCGGCGTGAAGTAGAGTCGGGGCCCGTGCTCGCGGAGCCGCTGCCCCCCGCCCCAATCGAGGTAGAGGTGGCCCCGCCGGATCGAGACCTCCATCGGATGGAAGCCACCGAAGACCGGAGCCCGATAGGAGCCGACCACCGACGCCCACCACGCCCGATTCGGGCCGGGCGGATCGCCGGGGCCGTCGTTGAAGGGCCAGTACTCGAGCCCGCAGCAGCTGGTCATCTCGACGCCACGCGGTGCACCGTCCGGGCCGAGGTCGAAGCGATACCGCACGCCGGGCCCCGTATACGTGGTCGGACCCCGCGCCACGAGGCGAGTCGAATCCGCGTGCAATGCCCCGTCGACCACCGCGAACCGGATCAGGGAGCTTCGGCGCTTGTAGCTGCCCGCGAGCCGAGACAGAATGGCCGGGTCCGGCTCGATCTCGGGCTCGTTCGATAGCGAAGCGGGCGGATCCGGCGGGACTTCGCCCAGCTTGGCCCGGACCATCTTGCGGAGGGCCGAGTCCGCCAGCTCGTACGCGATGCCCGAGTGCTGGTTTGAGAGCACGACGACGCCGACTCGATGGGCCGGAATCCAGGCCTGCATCGTCGCGTAGCCGTAGCCGTCGCCGCCGTGGGCGAGGAGCGCCGCGCCCGCCATTGGTCGCACGCTCACGCCCAGCCCGTATCCACCCGGTCGGGCGAAACCCAGCTGAGGAGTGGCCATCTGGGCGAGCACCGCTGGAGAGAGCAACCTCTCTCCGTCGACCACCCCGCCCGCGAGCATGAAGGAGACGAAGCGGGCCATGTCCCGCGCCGTGGAGTACATCCCTCCCGACGGGATGATGGCGATCTGCAGATCGGGCACCTCACGGTCGCCGGCGTGCCCTCGGGCGAGGTCGGTCCGGCGTCGCGCTTGCGCCTCCTCGAAGGTGCTCGCCGTCATCCCGAGCGGCTCGAACAACGCGCCACGCAGGTACTCGGCGAAGGCCTGGCCCGTCACCCGCTCGAGCGCGTAGCCCGCCAGATCCGGACCGAGGTTGGAATAACTGTAGCGGAACCCGACCGGAAACATGAGCCACGCGTCCGCGATGCTCGCGACGTGCCGCTCGAAGGTCGTCGGGCGTTGATCGAAGTTGCCCCCGACGGGTGCTTCGTGCGGCAATCCGGCCCAGTGGCTGAGCAGATGCCGGATCGTGATCCGGCCGGCCTGGTCGTCGCCGAACCTGCTCCGGATCGTGAACCCCGGCAGGTGCCGGACGAGCGGGTCGTCGAGACCGAGTCGGCCGGACTCGACCGCGAGCAGGACGCCGACCGCCGTGTAGGTCTTGGAGATCGACTGCAGGCTGAAGGTGGTCAGGCCGGTGACGGGCGTGGCTCCCGTCCGGTCGGTGTGGCCGAAGCCGCGCAACCAGACCGTCTCGCCGCCGTCGACCAGCGCGATGGAGAGACCGGGCACGTCCGCCGCCCGCATCAGCTCGGGAATCAGCCGCTCGAGCTGCGCGATCGCCGGGCCGTAGTCTGCTGTCGACGGCGCGGCGCACGCGATCGAGGCAAGCGACCCAACCGCGCACAGGCGTCGCAGCCGCGATGCTCTGCCCGCCGGGCAACGCACGGCGCGCTATGGCGCCAGCCGACCTTCGGTCGGCTGCGGAATCGCATGTCGGGTCAACGGGTCGCCCTCGCTCTTGGTGCGCTCCACCGTCGCGGCCTTGAGATCCTTGAGACTGACGGCGTACCCGAGGATCGAGTGCCAGAAGCCGCTGCCGCCGCTCGAGAGCAGCCCCAGCGCGAGGGTCGCCGCGACGGCGTTCTGGCTGGCCGGCAGGATCTCGCGCGCGATCGGCCATGCGAGCGCGGAGATCCCGATCCCGGCTCCCACGGCCATCAGCTGGAGCACCGCCCGTCGGCGGGCCTCCTCGCTCGGGTGACGCTTGTCGCGCTCGAGCCAGGGCACCACGCCCTTGATGATCTCGACCAGTCGCTCGCCGGCCACGGACAGCGCGATGAGCAAGGTGATGACGGAGGGAAGGCTCTGCAGGGTTTCCATCGGAGATTGACCTCGTGGTGGAAGGTCAGGCCGAGAGGCCGGCCTGGTCGGTGAAGTCGTTCGCAAAGGCTCGCCGCAGCGCCGGCGTGGGCAGCACGTCCCGCCGCGCGTCGAGCCACGCCTGCACTCGCCCGGCGCCGTACATCCGCTGCATCCGGGCCGGGCTCACCTCGTTGAGCTTGCCCCAGTGAAACGTGTACTCCACGCCCTCGTTCTCGAGCGCGTCGAAGGTCTCGGAGAAGAACCGTTTCTGCCGATTCGACTGGGCGCCGTCGAGGTCGATCACGGCGGTGGCCGGCCCGAACCGGGTGAAGCCGAGCGTCGCGTCGGTCTGCTTCACCAGACGAATCGCGAGCAGGGCGGGTGCTCCGATCGCAACCGCGCGTGCGCGCGCGATGCCGATGGCCTGCTCGACCTGGTCGAGCCGGACCCCGAGCCCGGCGCCGGCCGCCTTGCCTCTGGTCGTGGTGTCCCGGAAGACCTGGCCCGGCCTGCCGCAGACGTTCTCGACCTTGGACTGGGCGATCTTCTCGAGCGCCTTCGACAACGGCCCGGTCAGGTCCGGAAAGAGGTCGGTGACGAGCCCGATCGCCTCGAGCGCGGAATCGCCCTGGCTCCACCGGCCACCGATCGACGGCGCGGCGCTGCCCGGCGGCCGGGTGGGCGAGCGGTACATCACCGTGACGATCCCACGCCGCTGCTCGTCGTACGGATTGATCACCACCTGGAAGTGATCGGGCTCGCGCCCGTCCGCGCCGGGCAGGTCGACCCCGCTGAAGTCCAGGCTCCCGATCGCCGACCACATCGCCGCGTCGAGCGGCATCTCCTTCCGCCAGATCTGCAGGAAGAAGGTCGGCGCCACCTCGAGCAACAGCCCGTGAATCAGCCCGAAGCTGCCGAAGCTGACGAGGGCCGCCTTGAAGAGGGCGTCGCTGGTCTCGAGCCGAGCGCCCACCCGGGCGGCGAGGTCGTCGTTGGTCGCCCGGCGGCTCGCCGGTTCGAGCCAGATCGACTCGTCGGGCGAGGGCACCAGGTGGATCGCGCGCACGAAGTCCTGCATCGCCCCGATCTTGAACGCCGCCCCGTGGGTGCCGGTCGAGACCGCGCCCGCGATGGTCTGGCCGTTGCTCGCGCCGCAGGTCGGGAGCGCCAGCTGCTTCGCGTCGAGGTAGTGGTTCAGGTCCGCGACCGACATCCCGCACTGGGCGAAGATCAGCGGACCGCCCGCATGCGCCGGATGGACGTCGCCGGCGGCGATCGGAAAGCGGTAATTGAGCGGCTGCGTGTTGAGGAGGATCCCGTCGGTCGCCGCCACCGGTCCGAACGACCAGGTGCCGCCATGCGCGCGGATCGAGCGGTCCTCCGCCATCGCGCGACGGATCAGATCCTGGAGACCCTGCGTCGTGCCCTGGTAGCCGGCCAGGCTCGAGCGGTTGGGGTCGGCGTTCCAGACCGTGAGCCACTGCCCGACCGGCGTGTCCACCGTCTGATGCCAGTTGCGCCAGCGAGTCTGCTGGTTGTCGATGACCAGCGGCAGGGTGTCGGTCGGCGGCATCTCAGCGGCTCCCGGACGGTGGTGGGCTCAACGAGCCTTCGGTCGGCGTCGGGCGGGCGCACTTGCCCTCGATCTTCTTCGGGGCGACGAAGCCGAGCGTGATCAGCGTGATCAGGGCGTAGCCGACGTTGCTCCGCACGGTCACCTCCTGCAGTCCTTGCATCTGGCAGTCCACCAGCGGGGCGTTCGTGGTGGCGAGTCCCCAGGCCAGCGACCAGACCGTGACGCTCTCCACCGGCACGAAGGTCGTGTCCCTCGCCACCCGGAGGGGCCCCTCCACGGGAGTCACCTCGGACACGGAGGTGCGGTACTGATAGCAGCCGGCGGCCGCGGTCGGGTGGAATGCGACCGCGGCCGCCCGGCAGACGAAGCCCAGCATCGGAACCTCCTTGAGGATGAGCCCGGCCGAGCCTAACGCTCCGCGGTGGGATACCACCGAAGCCCGAGGGTCACCTGGAGGCGTGAGCCCCGCTCGCCACGCCAGAACGGCTCGGCACCCACCGTCGCCGACGCCAGCAGCCCCCGGCCGGGGTGGATCTCGATGGTGCCGCCCGGAAGCAGCCGGCGGGCGCCGTGGTCGTAGGAGAGCTCGAGCCGCAGGTCCGCGGGTTCCGACTTGCGTTGGAGCCCGGCGCCGACCCGGAGCGCGCCGTCGCTCCGGAAGGCGTTCCTGAGTGCTGCCGTGACCAACACGTCGTAGCGATCGCCCGTCGCGTGTTGCCCGGTGATCCAGAGCGTCGAGCGGAACCCGTGCAGGCTGTCGGCGTCGAGCGCGCCGCCGGCCACCCGGCCCGACAGGCCCCACCCGGCGGTCAC
>JBFXAS010000032.1:0-30623 GCA_050184075.1 Gemmatimonadales bacterium | reverse complement strand
CTCGGCGGTCTCCATCGCCGCTTCGACTTTCGGGGCGTTCGCCACCGCCCTCGCCATCGCCTCCACCGAGTTCGACGGCGCGTCGTCCCCGCCGCCACAACCGAGCACCACGACCGCTACCGCGACCGCCATTGTCCGCCGTCTCATGGTCACCGCCGTTCTGATCGAGAAGAGTCGCGCATCGGCGGGAGGTCGGCCACCGCCCGACCCCGTCGAGGGCAGAGAGATCTTACCACCGGCCCGCCGGTCCGGAAATCCCCGGGGGCAGGAGTCCGTTCCGATCAGCAATCGCGGCCGGTCCAGGCCGGCCTGTCGTTCAGCAGGCCGCCCACGGCCAGCGCCAGCGCCGATCCTCCGACGTCGTGGACCCGCAGGTAGTCGACGCTCCGACTCGCGAGCTGCTGGCTCACGGCATGGGTCTCCGGATCGCGATCGGCGGCCTCCGCTCCACGCTCGGGCAGCCACTTCGCGAGCACCGACTTGCGGGAGTGTCCGATCAGCACCCGGACACCGAGCGTCCGGAGCTCGTCGGCGCGCTCGATCAGGACCCGGGTCTGCTCCGGCGTCTTTCCGAAGCCGATCCCCGGATCGAACACGATCCGGCGCCGGGCGATGCCCGCAGCCTCGAGCCGTCGGAGCGTGGCCTCGCCCCAGTCGAGCAGCTGGTCGATCGGATCGCGACCCGGATCGAGCGCCAGACGCCCGGGTGGCACCTCGAGACTGTGCATCGCGACCAGGTCGCACCCATGCCGTGCGGCGACGGCGACCATCCGGTCGTCGGCGAAGCCGGTGACGTCGTTGAGCCAGTCGGCTCCGGCGGCGAGGGCCCGCTCCGCCGTCGTCGGATGGCGGGTGTCGACGCTCAACGCGACCCCCTCGCCCCGGGGCCAGCGCTGACGCAGCGCCGCGAGCACCGGCTCCAGCCGGGCCCACTCCTCGTCCTCCGGCACCGTGCGAGCGCCGGGTCGGGTCGATTCGGCACCCAGGTCGATCACCGACGCGCCCGCGCCCACGAGCTCGACCGCGTGCGCGACCGCCCCGGCGCCGCGCCACTTGCCCCCATCGGAGAACGAGTCCGGGGTGAGATTGAGCACGCCCACGAGATCCGTCATCGGCACCGCGACCGGCCGGGTGTCGAATGGCGCGGCCCCGGGAATCCGCCACGGGCGCGCCAGGTCGGCCAGGGTGGCGCGGCCGTCGGGGGTTTCGAGCACCCAGCGCGGCGCGAGATCGGCCGCCGGCAGCAGCGCGAACGGGCGGGTGGCGAGCCCGGGATGCGGCAGCCGGAGCTCACCGTCGTCTCCGGCGACGGCCTGGTCGGCCAGCAGGTCGATGTCGATCGCGCGTGGCGCCCAGCGCTCGGCGGGCGCCCGGCCCAAGGCCCGCTCCATCTCCTTGCACGCGTGCAGCACCTCGACCGGCTCGGCCGTCGTGACGATCACGGCCGCGAGATTGAGGTAGGGGCGGTCCCAGCTCCGGGGAGCGCCCTCCGGCAGCAACGCCTCCGACTCGTAGACGCGGGACCAGGCGAGGAGCTCGCCCGGGCCGTCCGCGGCCAGCGTCCGGAGCGTTCGGCGGAGCGTCGCCGCCCGGTCGCCCAGGCTGCTGCCCAGACCGAGCAGAATCGGACGCCGCTTCATTCGGCGACGTCGCCGCCGGAAATCAGCTCGATGCTGGCGCTCCCATGACCGCCGGTGAGCTCGGGCAGCTGCTTGGTCACCACCAGACGGAGCCGCGCCCCACCAGGCAGCGCGCCGCGAACCGCGTCGGTCACCTTGGCCGCCAGCCGCTCGAGCAGGCGAACCGGCGCCTCGGTTGCGGTTTGCCGAATCAACTCGGCCAGGGCGGCATAGTCGATCGTGTCGGCCAACTCGTCGGAGACGGTCGCCTCCGGCGGCACGGGCAAGGCGATCTCCAGGTCGAAGCGAATCGGCTGGGCCGCCCGTCGCTCGAGCTCCGTCCAGCCGATCGAAATCGGGACGCGGAGGTCGGTCAGGCGAATCGTGACAGGCGGGTCGACAGGGGCGCGTTTCGGCGACATAGGGCAGTCAGCCCGCCAGGGACCGAGCGCGGGCCCGGATCACCGCGATGCCGTGAGCGACGGCAACACGGCTCGGCTGACGGCCTCGGTGAGCTCCAACATCGCGGGGCGCGCCTCGGTGGTGGTCACCGCCGCGGTGACGGTCAAGTCCACGCTCGGGCAGTGGAACGCCGCCGTCCCCCAGAAGCCGGTGTGGCCCCAACACGCCACCTCGCCACCCGACCGCTGGCCGATGCCCATGCCGTAGCCGGTGCCCTCGGGCGTCCGACTCTGCGGCGACACCGCCAGCATCGAGTCGAGCAGGGGCCGCCCCAGGATCTCGCCGCGCACCAGAGCGCGGTAGAAGATCGCCATGTCCTCGAGCGTCGAGACGATTCCCCCGCCTCCGTAAAGGTCGAACGAGGGATCGAGCCCGTTCCCGTCGAGCGTGTCGAGGTACTGGTGAGCACGCGGCGGGGCAGGAGTCGGCACCGAATCCAGCGACTCGAACCAGGTGGCGCGGATCCCCAGTCGATCGAAGCCGAGCAGCTCGCGCACCGCCACCGACATCGGACGGCCGGTCACGATCTCGAGTATCTCGCCGAGCAGGATGTAGCCGGTGTCGCTGTAGTGGTAGACCTCGTCCTGGGCGCCGTAGGCCGGGCCGTTCTTCATCGCCAGCTCGAGCTGGTCGGCCCGGGTGAGCCTCCGCGTCGGGTCGCTGAGCACGTAGTCCATGTAGGCGCCGTAGCGCTCTGTGACGCTGCCGGTCGGCGCGGTGGCGAAGTCGGCGATGCCGCTGGTGTGCTGCAACAGCATCCGGACGGTGATCGCGCTCGGATCGTAGCCCCCGCGCTTCAAGGTCGCCGTCGACGCCGGCAGCAGGTGCCGCGCGATCTCGTCGTCGAGCCCGATCCGTCCCTCCTCGACCAGGCGCAGCACCGCGGCGGCGACGTAGGTCTTGGTATTGCTCGCGATTCGGACGGTTTGACCAGCGTCGAGGGGCGTGCCGGAGGCCAGGTCGGAGACACCGGCCGCCCGACTGAAGCTCAGCTCGAGGCTGGGTGCCTCGACCCGCAGCATCACGCCCGGCACGCTCGGGTTCGCGGCCTTCACCGAGTCGAGCAGCTGGCCCAGCCGCCCGGCTACCGCCTCGCCGGGATTGGGTGGCGCCGCCTCCGGAGCGCACGCGATCAGGGCTATGGCCAGCGGCACGCAGCGTTTCATCGGGTGTCCCGGTCGATCAGTCGCACCGAAGGTAACACCTGTCCGCATCGACGCGAGCACGCCTGGCCAAAGGCGACGTGACGCGTCGTCCACTTCCGCCACCAGCCCGTCACGGGTAGGGTTACGACCGACCTTCACCCTGGACGCTCGCCCATGACGGCTCCCCAGCAGGAGCTCCCCCGTCTCTTCACGGCCAACGACATCGCCGTCCTGACCATCGGCAGCGTCATCGGGTCCGGAATCTTCCTGGTGCCCGGTCTGGTGCTGCGGGACGCGGGCGGCTCGGTCGGGCTGGCGCTCCTGATCTGGATCCTGGGCGGCGCGCTCTCCTACCTCGGTGCGCTGACCTACGCCGAGCTTGGCGCGATGAGCCCGCGCGCGGGCGGGCTCTACCTCTACATTCGGGACGCGTTCGGCCCCGCGGCCGCATTCGCCTACGGCTGGACGCTCTTCGCCGTGATCGGGGCGGGAACCGTCGCGACGCTCGCCGTCGCCACCGCCACCTATCTCGCCGCGCTGTTTCCCATCGGACCCTCGACCCAGCGGTTGATCGCCGTCGCGCTCACGCTGCTGATCGCGCTCGCCAACGTGCCGGGCACCAAGCGCAGCGCCCGCGCGATCGAGGTGGCGACCTGGATCAAGGTCTCCGCGATCGCGGCCCTGGTGATCTTCCTCCCGATCGCCGGCAACGGGTTCGCCGAGATCGACGCCTGGTTCCCGACCTCCATTCCATCCGGGCTGATCACCTCGGCGGGCGCGGCCCTGATCGCCGTGCTCTGGGCCTACGAGGGCTGGCAGTACCTGACGTTCCTGGCCGGCGAGACCAAGGAGCCGCAACGGAACTTCCCGCGGGGGATCGCCCTTGGCACCCTGGGGCTCGTCGCGATCTACGTGGCCGCGGCGATCGCCTACGTCGCGGGCATCGGTCCGGCCGCCGTCGCCGCGTCGGACCGGGTCGCGGCGGACGCGGTGGGCGCGGTCTTCGGCGCGGCCTGGGGCAAGCTGATCGCCGTCGCCATCATCATCTCGATGTTGAGCGCGGCGCAGGCCAACAGCCTGATGTCGGCGCGGGTCTACTACGCGATGGCTCGCGACGGGCTCTTCTTCTCACCGATGGGCCGGATCCATCCCCGCTACGGCACCCCCGCCGTCGCGCTGATCGCGGGCGGTGTGTGGGCGGCGGTGCTCGCGGCGTCCGGCACGTTCGAGACCCTGCTCCGGTACGTCGTGTTCGTGGGCTGGGTCTTCTATGGGCTTGCGGCGCTCGCGGTCGTCGTGCTCAGGCGGACTCGCCCCGACGCCCCTCGACCGTACCGGGTGCCGGGCTACCCCGTCACCCCCATCCTCTTCGCTCTCGCCGGACTCGCGATCGTCGTCAACACCATCGTCACCGATCCGCGGCAAGCCGCCATCGGGCTCGGCGCCACCCTGATGGCGGTGCCGGTCTACTTCGGCTGGCGGGCGCTCCACGCCAACAAGCCTCCGACAGGTCCGTGAGCCCAGCACCCAGTCGCTGAGCGGTCCTGGCCCGGACGCCTCTCCGCCAGATACCCGTGCCGAGCGGTCGTCGCCGGGCCCGGGCAGCCCCTGGCGCGTACTAAGGCGCTGGGTGCGGGAGGGCTGGCAGGTTGATTCGCGTCCGTAAGCGGCCCATCCTGGGATCGCCTCGATAGGCCTCGAAGACCGGCATCGCTCCGACCTCGGTGAGCAGGGGATCGCGCTCCGCGACCGCTCGCTCCAGCATCGTGAACATCTCCGCCCGCTCACCGAGCTGCGCCAGGACCTCCGCCGCCAGATACGGCGACGGCCGCGGCCTGCCGAGGAGACGACCGAGCAGGCGACGCGCGGCGGCGGCGTCACCGGCCGCGGCATAGGCCATGGCGGCCGCCGCGATGACCACCACGTCCTCTGGCGCGCGATCCAGGGCCCGCTCGAGCGACCCGACTGCTTCCGCATGGCGACCCACGGCGCTCAAGGGATAGGAGCGATAGGCGATGGTGTAGACCTGGTCGGGAGACAGCGCTAGTGCTCGTCCGAATGCTTCGAGCGCCTCGTTGTGACGTCCGGCGTAGTACTGCATCAGGCCCAGATAGCGATAGGACCCCGGCGCGAGCGGGTCGATCTCGGTCGACTGTCGCGCCAGCGCGATCGCTTCGTCCCGCCGACCCAGCACGGCGAGCAATCGTGCCCGTTGGCGATACATCACCTCGTTACCGGGGCTCAGCTCGATCGAGCGGAGGTAGTGCCGGTCGGCCGCCTCGTGGTCCCACCAGTAGTCCTGTGCGATCCGGGCCAGCACCCCGTGGGCGTCGGACACCGTCGAATCGAGCTCGAGCGCCCGCTCGGCGCTCCTGGTCGCCCGAGCGTACCCTTCGGCGCGGGCAGTGAGGCCCGTCAGCGCCTCGACCATCTGGACCCCGGCGAGCCCGGCGTAGGCCTCCGCGTAGACCGAATCGAGCTCGAGCGCGCGCTCGAAGAACCGGCGCGCCGCCTGGTAGTCGTCGGGTCCGCCTACCTTCAGCGCCTGGAGGCCGCGAAGCAGGTAGGTGTGCGCGTCCGGATCGACCGTGTCCGGACGAACGGCGGCCTCCGCCGCGGGCCCGAAGCGCGGTCTCAGCGCGACGACGATCGCCCGGGCAATCTGGTTCTGCATTGAGAGCACGTCGTCGAGCTCGCCATCGTAGGCGTCGCTCCAGGCATGGTACCCCGACCGCACGTCGACCAGCGCGGCGACGATCCGGACCCGTCGACCGGTTACCCGGACGCTTCCTTCGAGCACGTGACCGACCCGGAGCGCCCGGCCGATCGAGTCGAGCGCGACGTCCTTGCCCTTGAAGGTGAACACCGAGGTGTGGCCGGCAAGCTTGAGGCCGTGGATCCGGGCCAACGCGGCCATCAGCTCCTCGGTGATGCCGTCGGCCAGGTACTCGTTGGCGGGGTCGCCGGTGATGTTCGCGAAGGGGAGGACGGCGACGGAGGACACCGCCTCCGGCTCACCGCTCTCCGGCGCGGGCGTTGGCCGTCGTCCGGACCACAGGAGCCCCGCCACCACCACGGCCACGCCGAGCCCGATGCCGACGCCCAGCCAGCGGGCGCGCGGTCGGCCGGGCTTGGGAACCACGGGGACCGGCGCCGGTGCGGTGATCTGGTCCGGTGTCTCCGCTCGGGGCGCTGGCGTGGACCCGACCGCGCGATCGACCGCCGGCTCGGACTCGCCCGAGCGCAACCGCCCAACCAGTCTGACGGTTTCTGCCGAGGGCGCGAGCTCGAGATCCAGAGCGAGGCGTCTGACGAACTCGTCATAGAGCCGGAGCGCCGTGGCTCGATCGCCCGCGGCCGCAACCAGGGGCAGGGCCCGCCGCAGCCCGGCTTCATCGAACGGCTCCCAGGCGAGCGCACGGCGCGCGTGGGTGGCCGCGGCCCCGAGCTCACCTCGAGCCTCCTCCTTGCTCACCAGCCGCCAGGCCGCATCCACGGCCGCCCGCCGGTAGCGCTCCCGCTCGCTCTCGATGAAGCGCTCGATCTCGACCGCGCCGTCCAGGAAGAATCCCGGCAGCAGCTCGCCCCGATAGCAGGCGAGGGCCTCGTCGAGACGCCCGGCCTCGAGAGCGTCGTCGAACAGCGCCGCGTCGGAGCGGACCAGCTCCGGGTTGATCCCGACTTCCCGCTCGCCCCGGGCGAGGATCGCGTCCTCCCCCAAGGCCTTGCGGAGCTGGTGCAGCGCCTGGCGAAGCGAACCTCGCGCCCTTTCCTGATCGACATCGGGCCAGAACAGCCCCGTCAGCCGATCCCGGCTATGGAATCCGTGCGGGCGGGCGATCGCCAGGTAGGCAAGCAGGGCAAGACGCCGCGGCTGAACCAGGACGGCCCGCACGGGCGTCCCGTTCCTCCGCAGCTCGATCGCGCCCAGGACGTCCAGCTGGATCATCGCGTAAGTCGTTGCTCGGCAATCGTGAACTCGAAGTTAACGGCGGATTCTACGGCCGGCTAACCCTCGAGCCGCATCCTCCCCCGATCGCCCGGCGGCGCCCGAAAACGCCGGGCTCCAACGACCCAACAACGTGGAGGAGGACCTGATGCACCCGGTACCCAATGCAGTCTCCAGAGCGGCGAAAGCCAGGATGGCCCCGCTCTCCGCCGCGACCTTCGTCTTCGCCCTCGCGGCCTGCGGCGACGGATCGGTCGGGCCGAACGATCCGCCGCCCGGCACCACCCCTGTCGCGAGCGTGGTGGTCGTACCCGGCAGCGCCGCCGTGCTGGTCGGGAGTGTGGCACAGCTCACGGCCGTGGCCCGAAGCGCCGCAGGTGACACCGTGCGGAACGTCGCCTTCAGCTGGCAGAGTCTCGATCCGAATGTCGCCACTGTCTCGGCGACGGGGCTGGTCACCGGACTGAGCCAAGGCACGGCCCGGATCAGGGCGACCACCGGCACCCGCTCCGGCGACGCGACCATCACGGTGGATCCCGTCAATCCGGTCCCGACGATCGCCCGTCTCTCGCCGGCGTCCGTTGCGGCGGGCGGACCGGACCTCACGCTCACCATCATCGGCAGCGGCTTTCGGCCCAATCTGATGGCCCGCTTCAACGGCGCGGCGAGACCCGCGACCTACGTGAGCGACTCGATCGCCCAGGCCACCCTCTTCGCCGCCGACCTGGCCCAGACTGGCGGCGCCCGGATTCAGCTGGTCAACTCGGCGCCGGGCGGGGGAGCCTCGGCCATCGCCGCCTTTGCGATCGTGCCGCAGACGGTGCCGGTGCACGCAGTGGAGCTGCACCAGGAAGTGGCCATGAGCATCGTGGGGTTGGCGGTGCCGATCCGGGCGACGCTCCGCGACGCGGGCGGCGGCGTTCTGACCAACCGGCTGCTGACCTGGACCAGCAGCAACCAGCTGGTCGCGGTCGTCAACGGCCAGGGCGTGGTGCAGCCGGTCGGCGTCGGGGAGGTCACCATCACCGCGACCAGCGAGGGCAAGAGCGCGACGCTCGCCTTGAGCGTGGGCAGCGCGCTCAGCCATCTGCTGCTCGACGACGGCGCGGCGCTCGCGGTGCTCGACATGCGACTGGGCGGACCGCCGGCGAGCTTCTGGGGGCATGGCGTGGGAACTCGCGCGGTCGATCCCAGCGTCTCGCCCGATGGGCGCTGGGTCGCGTACACCATCGACGCGGGAGGTCGGCCCTCGATCGGGTTGCTCGACCTGCCCGCCCGGACCTACCTCTTCCTGACCTCCGACGCGGGAAGCGACCAACCCACGTGGTCGCCGTCCGGTGACCAGATCGCCTTCCGAAGCCGGCGCGCTGGTCGGCCGGACGTCTGGGCCATGTATCCGGATGGCACGAGCGCCGTGAACCTCACCGCCACCATGCCCGCGGGATTCGAGGCGGGGTGGCCGGCCTGGTCTCCCGACGGCACTCGGCTGGTCTTCTCCGCCGGGCTCCCGGGCAGCGTGTCTCTCTATACCACGCGAGCCGACGGGACGGGCGTGCAGCCGCTCCTGATCTCGGCCGAGCACGACTCCGAGCCGGCCTGGCGAGGGAACGCGGTGGTCTTCACCCGGCGAACGCCCGATGGCTCGACCGACCTCTATCGCGTGACGGTGGGTGCCGGAGGCCCGCCGCTGGTCCGGCTCACCACGAGCGGGGCTGCGCACTCGCCCGCCTGGTCGCCGGACGGCCGCTGGATCGCGTTCGCCGACGGGCCGGCGGTCGACGGGCGCTACGACATCAAGGCGGTTCGGCCGTTCGCCGAAGAGACCCGGATGCTCTCGGGGGTCGCGACGGGTGGCGGCGGGCGCAACCCCGCCTGGCGCTTGCACCAATGATCCCCAGGCGCTTCGGGAGGGCGGCGCAGGTCGCCGCCCTCGCCCTGGGGTTCCTCGGACCGAGCTGCGGCGTCGAGGCCCCGCGGCATCCGATCGGCGGCAGGCCGCCTCGCTTCGAGAACTACCCGAGCGAGCCGCCGTTCACCGGGCGGCCGGCGCTGCCCGATCTCTCGAGCCATCCCGACGCTTCGCGGTTCGGCGCGGCGCTCTGGCAAGGCGCGCGCCGCGGCCCCGACTTCGCGGGTCGTTACAAGATCGTCAGTCGGCGCTGCGGCCGACTCTGCCGCGAGTTCGCGATCGTCGACGCCGCGACCGGTCGGGTGCACGGCGGCCTCGCCGACACTCCGCCGTTTCACTATCGGCTGGACAGCCGGCTGATCGTGTTTGACGCGCCGGCCCCGCTCGAGGCGGGCACGTCGTGCCCCGGCTGCACCGCCGCCTATTACGTCTGGAACGACCCGCGCCTCGACCCGGTCCCCCCGGAGGCTTGGGCAGACAGGCGACCGCCACCGGCCGAGCTGCGGCCGCTCCTCGACAGCCTGCGCAGCGCCGAGCGGCCGCTGCTGGCTCGAGCAGGACCGTCGGTGACCCGGGCGAGTTGGGACCGCCTTGTGATCTCCGCCAGGGATGGGACCCGTCGGGTGCTGAGCGATAGCCTCCGGGGACGATCGCTCGCGCGCCTCCACCGCTATCTCGGTGAGATCGCGTCGATCGAGCAGTTCCTGGTCGAGGTACACGACCCCCTGGGGCGGCGATATCTGGCGATCGACGTCGAGTCGGGCGCCCTCACCGAGCTGGACACCCGCCCGATCGTGTCGCCAACGGGAGACCGGTTCGTGACGGCCTCGCCAGGCGTTGCCGGTCTGGCGCCGAGCCGGCTCCGGATCTATCGCGTCGGCAGGGGCGGCCCCACGCTCGAGTGGTCGAGCGACGGTTGGGGCGGGACCGACGCGGTCTGGCTCGACCGATCGACGCTCGCGGTCGAACGGCCGAGGGGGACGGGCGCGCCCGGTGAGCGGGTCGTGCTGCGGCTCGTGGAAACCGAATGGGTCGAGCTACGCCTTCCGACCGGCGCGGGATCGCCGGCGGTGCGCACCAGGTAATAGGGGGCGGGCCGCGGGAATTGGCGGTTGGACCAGCTAGAGGGCATCGCCGGGGAGCCGCTGAAGCCACCCGTGGCCGCGGGGCGACCGGCGCGCCGCGGCGATCGCTGGCGATGCCCGACACGCCGTCTGCCCGAGCGTGGCCCGACCTGCTGGAGCTAGCGAACCCGGGTGAAGCGCAGGTGTCGCACCCGGCCGGACTCGACGAGGTAGCCCGTGATCCGCCCGCGCCGGTCGCGCACCATGTCGATGACCCGCCCGCCGGCGGTAAATCCGTCCCGATAGCTCGGCTCCAGCTCGCCCAGCCGCCGATAGCCGGCATAGACCACCAGCTTCTCCTTCTCCACCTTCCAGGTGTGGGTCACCTCCACCTCGTCGTTCCGGTAGTCGCCGGCGTACTCGGCGAGCTGCACGGAGTCGAGCTCCACCGCGTCCGCCCGCTCGTAGGTCGTGGTCCCACCTCTCGTTCGCACCAACATGCTCGTGGGCGCCGAGGGATCGCCCTCGAACCGCACCTCGGTGCCGGACCCGACCCGGAACCGTCCCCCGGCCAGCGGCTCGTAGACGGTGGGCCGGTTCCCGTCGGAAACCAGCGAGTCTCCCGCGAGCCGGGTGCGGCGCACGACGCCAAGCTCGACGTTCCGCCAGACACCGGCCAGTCCGCGCAGCCTGGCCGCCGCCATCGCGACCCGTGGCTCCTTCTCGAGCGCCTCCGCCCACGCCCCGGTGGTGTCGGGCTGCATGCGATCGCCCAGGTAGATCGCGGCGACCTGCCGAGCCAGCGAGTCCGGCCCGGCATTGGCCACGTTGCAGAACGTCGCGACCGCGAACCGCTGGTCGGGGAATCGCAGGAAGTGCCCCCGGAACCCGCCCCAGGCGCCGCCGTGTCCCATCACCCGGAGACCGCGCTCGGTGCCCACCGTCAGGCCGACCGCGTACGCCAGGCCCGGTCCCGAGGTCGCCGGCGACCCGTCGTTCAGCGTCATCGCCGTCATCATGGTCTCGATGGTTTCGGGCCCGCCAACCGCGCCCGTGGCGTAGTTGTCGACCCACCGCCCGAAGTCCTCGACCGTGGTGTGGATCCCGCCCGCGCCCATGATGGCGCCGTCGTAGTCGTTGCGCCGCACCTGATAGCCGCCGCTCGCGGGCCCGTAGCTCTCCGCCAGGTTTGGAATCACCGCGTCGCGGTCGGAGAGGAAGCGGGTGTCCCGCATCCCGAGCGGCGTGAAGATCCGCTCCTTGGCGAACTCCGCGAGCGTCTTGCCGGTCAGCCGATAGACCAGCTGCGCGGCCAGGATCCACCCGGAGTTGGTGTAGAGATAGCGCTCGCCCGGCTCGTAGTTGGGCTCCGCGGACTTGACGATGACGTGGAGCGCGTCGACCGTGTCGCCCGCGAAGGTCCTCCCGGTCTGCCCCCACATGGTCCAGAGGTCGCGGAGCCCGCTCGTCTGGCTGAGCGCCCGGTGCCAGGTGATCCGATCGGCGTAGGCCGGCATCTCCGGGAAGTGCTTCCGGATCGGATCCTCGAGCGAGAGCTTGCCCTCCTTCACCAGGAGCAGCACCGCCATGGCGGTGAACTGCTTCGAGATCGAGCCGACGTCGAGCACGGAGCGCGGGGAGAGCGGCACCGAGTGCTCGAGGCTGGCCAGGCCGTAGCCGCGCCCGTACCGGAGCGCCCCGTCCTGATACACGCCGAGCGCGCAACCGGGCGCGTCGGTGCGATCGAAGGATCGGAACACGCTGTCGGCCCTGAGCGCCTGGCTGTCCCGTGTGCCCACGATGTACTGGGCCGAGACGGCGCCGGCGGGAGCCAGCGTGAGCAGAGCGAGAGCGGCGAGGCCGGATCGGAGGCGCATGTGGGGCTCGGCGAAGGCGGTGATCGGATGGATGCGATTCGTCGGCCAGCGGCGGCGTGGGACCCGTGGCACGAAGACTCGGGGGAATGTCGCGGGCATGCGTCTCGACGTCAAACGACCGCGGCTCGCCCTCCCCCGGCGAAGACTCGTCGGCGGAGGCCATCTCGGGCCATCGCGACGCTCGCGTCCAGCGGACCCGTGAGAGCGGCCGGGCCCGCCCGTCGGCTCACCGGGGCCTGACGTCCAGCACGTTGTCTCTCGGATTCCTGTCGATCAGCTTGATGTAAGGGTCGATCCCGACCTTCCGAGGCAACGCGTCGACCACGATCCGGAGCGTCGTGTCCGCCGTGGTGATCCGGTGCTTCTCGAGATGGAGCGGCTTGCCCAAGCTGTATCCGTCGGCCGGCTCGCCGAAGACCCCGATGTCGATCAGGTCGGCGATCGGGACCTGGTGCTCGCCGCCCAGACTGTCGGCGCGGGCCTTGGCCGCTCGTATCCGGAGCGCGACCTCGAAGCGCCCGGCCGGCAGTGTCGCGACGGACGCCTCCTCCACCGCGTTGTCCCAGAGGGTGATGGTGCGGAAGAGATCGTCCAGCACGTACCGCACCGAGTCCGGGGTCTCGGCCTCCAGATACCCGATCAGCTCGCGACTGGTCGTGAACGGCGGCCGCTGGAACGCCTTGTCGCTCACGAACCGGGAGAGGGCGCGGTCCATCGCCTGGTCGCCGATCAGGTCACGGAGCGCGTAGAGCGCAAGCGATCCTTTGTTGTAGTGGATGTACGGCTGGTTTTCCACCAACATCAGTGGCCGCTCGGCCTTCGCTTCCCGACCCCGGCCCGCCAGGTAGGAATCGAGCTGCTGGAGCAGGAACTTGCGAACGTTGTTCCGGCCGAAGGTCTGCTCCATCAGCACGATCGCGGAGTAATTGGCCAACGCTTCGGACAGCATCGTGGCGCCCTGGACGTTGCCGCCGACCACCTGGTGGAACCACCACTGGTGCGCCACCTCGTGCGCGGTGATGTAGTACGGCGTGTCGATGTCGTCGTTGCTGGTTCCCGCTCGCAGGATGAACCCGATGTTCTCGGAAAACGGCACCGTGTTGGGAAAGGCCTGCGCGAACTGGTTGTAGCGGGGAAACTCGATGATCCGGAGCTGCTTGAATTGATAGGGGCTGAACCGGGACGAGAACTCCGTCAGTCCGTCCTTCATCGCCGCCATCATCCGGTCCAGATTGAACTCGTGCCCAGGCTGGTAGTAGATCTCGAGCGCGATCTCGCCAACCCGGTCGCGCCTCACCGCATACCGCGCCGAGAGGAACGAGAAGAACGCCAACATCGGCTCGCGGGACTCGTACTCGAACACCCGACGGCCGGCCTCCTCGTACTCGCGGACCAGATACCCCGGCGCGATCGCGATCTGGTCTGGCGCGGTGCTGACCGTGCCCCGGAAGCTGATCCAGTCCGCGTTCACCCCGAGGTAGGTCACCGCCCGCGCGGACTCGTCCTCGAGCGGCGCCGCCCGCACCCTGGGCGGCAGGCCCTCCTTCCGACGGTCCGTCTCCGAGGCCAGCTCGCGCCACGCGACGTAGCCGAGGAACGGGAAGTACTGGAAGTTGAGGAAGGACCCGTTGGCGGAGATCGCGTTCCGGATCGCGAACTGTCCCACCGACGTGTCGGGCCCGGCGATCGGGAATCCGCGAGCCTGGTAGCTCGCGTGGTACCGGAGCGCGATCGTGTCGCCGGGCACGAGCGGCTCGGCCAGACGATAGATCCAAGCGCGGTGGAGGGCGTCCTCCACGACCAGGGTGGCCGGCCGGCTCCATGACAACGTGTCCACCCGCAGCTCGCGCGGCGCGAAGCCCGAAACCAGGACGCTGTCGATCGGAGTCGAGTCCTGGTTGACGTAGGTGAAGGTGCCGCTCAGCCGGAACGCGGACCGCTCCGGCTCGAGATCGGCCCGAACGGCCACGTCGACCAGCTTCGGCTCGGACAACCGAGCGAGCGGCTTGTAGAGCCGCTCGTACTCGGCTCCGAGGCTTCGCGCCACCGCGGAAGGCTGGTAGTGGTTGACGAGGTTGGCGTTGTAGAAGAGCACCCCGCCGGCCCCGACCGCAACCAGCAGGAAGGCAGCCGCGACCGGGCGCACCGCCCCCTGCCACCGCCGGCCCGCCTCACGGATCCGCGCCCGCCACGGGACCTCGGCCCCACGACCCCAGAAGAGATAGGCGACCACGCCGATCAGCCCGGCCACGCCGGTCCAGTAGAGCGCCGTCCAGAAGAGCCCCGGCAGGTACGGCCCGAAGCCGTTCATGTCCGAATAGCGGAACGGGGCGGCCTTGGCGAATTGAAAGAGCGGGTGCTCCAAACCGAGTCTCGGCGCCACGGACCGGAGCACGAAGGCCAGGATCACCAGCGCGTGGCCGAGGTACTTGTGGTTCACCAGGACGTGAATGGCCACCGCGAACACGGTCAACTGGATCAGCGACGGCAGCACCGTGCCGAACAGGAAAGCGAAATAGAGCGGCAGCTCGAAGCGGAAGTAGCCGCTCGCCGCCTGGAACGCCACCCCGGTGACCGCCAGCATCACCAGCAGCGCGACCTGGACCAGGACCAGGCCCGCGAGACTGCCCAGCACCCGGGTGCTGGTCGGCGCGGGGAGCGCGTCCACGATCTGGTCGGCGCGGAGCTCGCGCTCGCGCCACACGGTGTCGCCGGCGTAGAGGGCGATCAGGACCACGAACAGGATGAAGAACTGGCCGTTGAGCACCTCGACCACGGTGTACGTGACCGGCCACACCTTCTGGCCGAAGATCGCCTCGGCGTAGGCCGCCGCGATGGCCAGGTTGATCAGTCCGATCGTGACAATCACGGCGAAGGGCACCTGACGAACGATGCTCCAGAAGCTCATCCGGGCCGTGGAGAGGGTCTGGCGCCACCAGGCCAGCCGGTCGAAGCGCTGGGTGACCGAGACGAACGCGGGCAGTGCTGCCGTCGGCGCCTCGTCCACGACCCGCTTCCGACGGCGGCCCAGCGTGGGCGGCGCGGCGCGAAAGCGGAAGAGCGCGAAGGTCACTCCCGCGATCGCGAGCGACACCGCGATCCAGAGCAGTCGGTTGGCGAGCACCAGCCCGCCGGACGGCGCGACCTGAGCGTTCTTCTCGATCACCGTCCAGTACCGGGTCGCGATCAGGTACGCCGAGGTGCCGATCGGGTCGAGCAGCCCGGCCAGGGTCTGGTCGTTGAGGCTCCCGATCAGGGTCTGGGCGATCAGCCAGGCCACCAGGAGCACGATCCCCTGGGCGTGGACGGCGAACGCGCTCCGCGTGAAGGCCCCGACCGCGAAGAAGATGGCCGAGAGCACCAGAATCGTCGGCACCGCGATCGTCACGAACGGCACGAAGTACGCAGCCAGGTCCAGCGGCAGCAGCTTGGTGGGATCGAGCCCCGGCATCAGGGTACCGAGCATGAGCCCGAGCGGGATGCCGAGGTGGACCAGCACCATCACGAGGAAGGCGCCGACGAAGCGCCCACCCAGATAGGCGAATCGGGTGATCTGGGTGGTGAAGATCAGCTCGTGGGTCTGGTACTGGTAGTCGCGCAGGATCGCGCTCCCGACCAACCCGGCGACGATGATCTGTCCCACAGTCACCACGAGCAGGGTCGCGCGGACGATCACCCAGGGCGCGTTGCGCATCACCAGCCCGGAGGCGCCCACCGCCTGGATCATGTCGGTCGCCGCCACGGCGAACGAGCCGGCCAGGAACAGCGCGAAGTAGAGCCAGGTGATCGGCCGGGTCAGGTGATAGCGGATCTCGTACCGCAGCAGGGTGCCGAACATGATCAGGCGGCCAGCTCTCGGTCGGTCGGGCTCAGGTGGAAGAAGTAGACGTCCTCGAGGTCCGGCTCCACCGACTCGAACCCGGCAGGCGGCGTCTCGCTGTAGACGTGGGCCACGGGCGCGCCGGCCAGCAGCTGGGTCGAGATGACCCGATGCCCGGCTCGGAGGGCCGGGAGCTCACGCGGCTCGATCGCCCGCCGCCAGAGCTTGCCTCGCATCGTGGCGACGATCTCCCGTGGGTCGCCGCTGACGACCACCCGACCCTTGTCGACGATCGCCACCGCCTCGCAGAGCTCGCGCACGTCCTCGACGATGTGCGTGGACAGGAGCACCACGATCTGCTGGCCGATCTCGGCGAGCAGGTTGAGGAACCGGTGCCGCTCCGTAGGGTCGAGCCCGGCGGTCGGCTCGTCGACGATCAGCAGCTCTGGCGACCCGGCGAGGGCCACCGCGATGCCGAGGCGCTGCTTCATCCCACCCGAGAACGAGCCGACCGCCTTGTTGCGCGCGGCGTGGAGATTGGTCTGCTCGAGCAAGTCGGCCACCAGCGCCCGCCGCTGCCTGGGCTCGGTCACGCCCTTCATCGCCGCGAAGTGATCCAGGGTGTGCTCCGCCGAGAGACTCGGATAGAAGCCGAACTCCTGCGGGAGATATCCCAGCACCCGCCGGAGCGCATCTGGCTCGGCCAGGACGTCGAGGTCGCCGAAGCGGATCGAGCCGCTGTCCGGGAGCTGGAGCGTCGCCAGGGTCCGCATCAGGGTCGACTTCCCCGCCCCGTTCGGGCCCAGCAGCCCGAACATCCCGGGCCCGACCGAGAGGCCGACGCCGTCGAGGGCGCGAACGCCGTTGGGGTAGGTCTTGCTGAGATTCTCGACGACGAGCTGCACGAATCCTCCCTGGTGGTGCCGACGCTTCAATCGGCGACCGTCTCGATCGCGCGGCCGAGCAGGTCCAACCCGAGATCGATTTCCGCGTCGCTGATCGTGAGCGGCGGGGCGATCCGAAAGACGCCACCCATCCCCGGAAGGTGGACGATGTTCATGCTGAGGCCGAGCTCCATACAGGCCCGGCTGATCTTGGCGCCAAGCTCGGGGGCGGGCGTCCGCGCGGCGCGGTCGGAGACGATCTCGACGCCGAGCAACAGGCCGCGGCCGCGGACGTCACCGATCCACGCACACCGCTCCTGAAGCGCCCGCAATCCCCGCTCGAGCCTGGCCCCGGCCACCCGCGCCCGCTCGGCGAGTCGGTCCCGCTGCACCACTTCGAGCACCTTGCGCCCGACCGCCGCCGGCAGCGGGTCGGAGACGTGGGTGGTGTAGAACAGAAAGCCGCGCTCGTGACAGATCTCCTCGACCTCCGCGGAGCAGAGCACGGCCGAGAGCGGGAGTCCGGCGCCGAGCGTTTTGGACAGGGTCAGAATGTCCGGCACCACGCCGTCCCGCTCGAAGCCGAACAGGCCGCCGGTCCGGCCCAGGCCCGTCTGCGCCTCGTCGAGGATCAGGAGCATGCCTCGCTCCTCGCACTTGCGCTTGAGCGCCGCGAGGTACCCCGGGGGCAGGTCGATCACCCCGGCGGCGCTCAAGATCGGCTCGGCGATGAAGGCGGCCAGATTCCCGGTCGACTGGCTGTCGACCAGATCGAAGCCGTAATCGAGCTCGGCCCGCCAGTCCGGCTGGCCGGCGCGCTCGAAGCGCGGGCGGTAAGCGTTAGGCGCCGGAATGGCGAGCGAGCCGACCGCCGCCGGGCCGTACCCCTTTCGGCCGGCCGAATAGGTGGCGGAGGCCGCGCCACCGGTCATCCCGTGCCACGACTGCGAGAAGCCGACGACCTCGTGCCCGCCCGTGTAGAGCTTCGCCAGCTTGATCGCGGCCTCGTTCGACTCGCCACCGGTGCTGAGCAGCAGCACCCGATCGAGGCCGGCCGGCGTCGCCAGGGCGAGCTCCCGAGCGAGGTCGACCACGGGCCGGGAGAGCATCCCGCTGAACAGGTGGTCGAGTCGCGCCGCGTGCTCGGCCACGACGGCCGCGACCTCGGGGTGACCGTGGCCGAGCAGCGAGCTCATCTGACCCGAGGTGAAGTCCAGGATGGCCCGCCCGTCCGCGTCGTAGACGAAGCTCCCCTCGGCGCGCTCGATGATCAGCGGCTGGAAGTGGCCGCCGTAGCGAATCAGATGCGCCTGGACATCCCGCCAGAACCGGGGGTCGGAGTTTCGGGACAAGCTCGCTCCACGAAGCATGCGGTGACGGTCGGTCGAGCAGAATTACTCGACGTCAGGCCGCAAGCACAAGCCGGGTTAATGGCGCTAATCCAAGCCATTTGTGTACTTTATGTACCATGATCGATGAGCTCGACCTCCGACTGCTCCGCACCTTCGCCGTCATCGCCGAGACGGGCACCCTCAGCCGGGCGGGCACCCGGGTCGGCCGGACCCAAGCGGCGATCAGTCTCCAGGTGAAGCGTCTCGAGGAGATCGTCGGCCATACGCTTCTGGATCGAAGCGGGCGAGGCGTGAGCCTCACCGCGCACGGGACGCGGCTGCTGGCCCACGCCCAACGGATCCTCCGCTACCACGACGAGGCGCTCGCCGAGCTTTCGGGCAAGGGACTGGTCGGAACGATCCGCTTCGGCTGCCCGGACGACTACGCCGTGGTCATCCTGCCGCATCTGCTCCGCGGCTTCGCCCGGGAGCACCCGGGCGTCCTGGTGGAGGTCCACTGCGCCCACACGCCCCGGCTCCTCGAGCGGCTTGAGCGTCATGGGCTCGACCTCGCCCTCACCTCCGTCGCGGAGCCCGAGAAGGGCAAGACGATCATCCGACGGGAGCCACTGGTGTGGGTGGGCTCGGTCGGATCGAACGTGCCGCGCCTCGATCCGCTCCGACTCGCGCTGACCGACCCCGACACGCTCGACCATCGGGCGGCGCGCCGGAGCCTCGAGGCGGCCGGTCGCGCCTTTCGGATCGCCTATGCGAGCCCGAGCCTCGCGGGGCTCTTGGCGGTGGTGCGATCCGGGCAGGCGATCGCGGTGCTCACCCGCACGGCCGTGCCCGAGGATCTGCGGGTCCTCCCTCCCGAGAGCGGGCTGCCCCCGTTGCCGAGCGTCGGGATCACTCTCACCGTGGACAGCGATCAGCCGAGCGCCGTGGTGAGCGCGTTCGCGGAGCACGTGCGGCTCGTCCTGCCGACGATCTAGCGACCGCCGGCAAGCCGCTGGTATTCTACGCCATGACCGACGTGATCATCGACGTGAAGCACCTGGGCCGGGATGCCTACGTGGCCTCGTATCTGTTCGACACGCCCGCCGGCCCCGTGCTGCTCGACCCCGGACCCGGCTCGACGCTCGCGACTCTCCGAGCCGGCCTCGAGTCGCAGGGACTCCAGGTGACCGACCTGAAGGCCGTTCTCCTCTCCCACATCCACTTCGATCATGCTGGCGCGATCGGGCTGTTGGTCGCCGAGCATCCGGACCTCCCGGTGTACGTACACGAGCGGGGGGCTCCGCACCTGGTCGATCCGACCAAGCTGCTCGCCAGCGCGACCCAGGTGTTCGGAGACCGGATGGACTACCTCTGGGGTCCATTCCTGCCCGTTCCCGCCGACCGGATCAGGGCCCTGCAGGGTGGCGAGCAGGTGACCTTCGGAAGCCGCTCCTTCGAGGTGCTCTACACGCCCGGCCACGCGTCTCACCACGTGACCTACCTCGAGCGGGCCACCGACACGGCGTACGTCGGCGACGTCGGCGGGATTCGGCTGCCCTGGCTGCCCGTCGCGCTGCCGGTGACCCCGCCCCCCGACTTCAGCCTGGAGCGCTGGCTCGCGAGCCTCGACGCGATCGAGGCCTGGAAGCCTCGCCGGATCTTCTCCACCCACTTCGGGTTCTCCGACGACCTGGCCACCCACTTCGCCCAGCTGCGTCATGGCCTCCACGACTGGACCGAGGCCGGGGGCCGATTGCTCGAGAGCCCGGGCACCGACGCGGAGCGCGCCGCGGCCTTTGAGCAACACGTCCTCGGGTCGCTGGCCGACAAGGCCACCCAAGATCTGGTCGACCGGGCCGCGCTGTTCTCCGATTACAAGGCCAGCTGGTACGGCATCGCGCGCTACCATCGGAAGAAGGCCCAGTAGCTCCACGCGCGCCGGGCGCGTCGCAGCGAGAGGCTCCGGCCTTCGAAGATCTCTTGCCCAACCGCCGCCTAGTTCCCCGGAACCACGGGCAGGAGAATCGCCGAGGCCTGCCCCGCCGAGCGCAGCACCGTGATCTCGGCCTTGCGATAGTCCCCCGGCTTCGCGTCGAAGATGTTCGGCACGAAGCGCTGGGGATTGCGGTCGTAGAGCGGAAACAGCGTCGACTGGATCTGCACCATGATCCGGTGCCCGGGCTGAAAGACGTGATTGACGTTGGGCAGTTCGAAGCGGTACTGCTGCGGCGTGTCCGGCGGCGTCGCGACCGGCCGCTCGAAGCTCTCGCGGTAGCGGCCGCGGAAGATGTCCAGGGCGATGGGCAGCTGATAGCCACTCACGGCGGGGTTGAGCGGATCGCTCGCGGGAAAGACGTCGATCAGCTTGACGACCACGTCCAGATCGGTGCCCGTGGTCCGAGCCCGGATGTCGGCGATGGGAATGCCCTGGACGCGCACCGGCGAGGTCAACACCGGCGTCTCGTAGGTGAGGACGTCGGGTCGGCCGTCCACGAACCGCTGGTCCCACACCAGCCATTTGCTCCAGGGCTCGTACGGGCTGCCTAACGCTCCCGCGCCGAGCTCCGCGAACGGATCCACGACCGGACGCGGCAGGAAGGGAACGGGCTTGGCTGGATCGCTTTGATAGGAGTCGCCGGCGTCCGCCTGCGCCGGCTGTTCGAACGACAAGCCGAACCCGGCGCTCAGATACAGCGGCGTGAGCGGCGTCGAGCAGCCGCGATCGCACGCCGTCGGCCAGGTGGCGAATCGCTCCCAGCGCTTTTCGCCCGTGTTGTACACCGCGACCCGGGCGAGATTGGCGGCCGGCCCATCCCGGAGGTGCTCGTCGAAAAAGGGCCGCAGCATGTCCCGGCGGTAGATCCGCGCCGTTTCCTCGCCCCATGCGAGCGGGCCTAACGTCGCGCCGAGCCGGTGCACCGTGATGTGATTCCAGGGCCCAAGCACCAGCCAGTTGGTGGCCTCGTGGCCGGCGGCCTTCAAGCCCCGCCACGCGTGGTTGGCGCCGTAGATGTCCTCCTGATCCCAGAGCCCTTGGGTCCAGAGCGTCGGCACGGTCGACGGTCGGGCGGCCAACAGCTTGTCGACCGCCTGCCCCTGCCAGTAGGCGTCGTACGTCGGGTGGGCCATGGCTCGGGCGATCCAGGGCAGCCGGTCGAGGCCGTTGGCCCTGACGTAGTCTCCGGTCGAGCCCGCCCGCAGGAACTCCTCGTACTTGTCGTAGGTGTCGCTGGGCGGGATCACTCCCGCGCCTCGCTGGCCCGTCTGCGAGTGGATGTAGCCCAACATCATGTTGCGGAACGCCCCATGGTGGAACCAGTCATCGCCCATCCACCCGTCGAGCAGCGGTCCCTGCGCCGCCGCCGCCTTGAGGGCCGGGTGCGGATCGAGCAGCCCCATCGCGACGGTGAAGCCGTCGTACGACGCCCCGATCATCCCCACCTTCCGGTTGGACTCGGGCACGTGCTTCACCAGCCAGTCGATCGTATCCCAGGCGTCGGTCGAGTGATCCACCTCGGTGGGATTGAGGGGCCCCCGAACCGGGCGGCCCATCACGTAGTCGCCTTCCGAACCGTACTTCCCCCGCACGTCCTGGTAGACCCGGATGTAGCCGGCCTGGAACAGATCGTCGGCGGCGGGGTTTGGGAAGAACCTCGCGGCGTCGTAGGGTGTCCGCTCCAGGAGGATGGCCGCGTTCTTCGCCCCTTTCGGCAGCAGGATGAACGTCTTGAGCTTGACCCCGTCGCGCATCGGGATCATCTCGACCCGGGTGACGAAGTCCTCCGGAAGCTCCCGAACCACGAAGTTGCTCGGGACGTCGTTGAAGGGTTCGGACTTGGGGGTCTGAGCGATACCTGGCGCCGCGGCGCCGAGCAACAGGATCAGGCCGGCGAACGACCGTCGCATCGGAGCCTCACTCGGTTCGGGTAGTTGAGGCACCCTCCGACTCGGCCAGCAGCAGCTCGGCCGCGTCGTAGGGATCGAGCTCTTTCTGGATCACGCGCGACGCGGCGGCGGCGACCGCCGTGGCGTCAATCCGCCGGGCCAGCTCCCGCAGGACCCGCTCGCGCATCAGCGCCTCGATCTCGGTTCGCATCGCCGCATGGTGGCGCCGCTCGGTCTCGCCACACTGCGCGGCCCAGCCGCGGTGCCGTGACAGCGCGGCGATCAGGTCGTCGATCCCCTCGCCGGTCGTCGCCGAGGTCCGGATCACCGGCGGCCGCCAATCGTTGCGTGGCTCGCCGAGCGTCAGCATCTGCGTCAGCTCCTTCACCGCCTGGTCGGCGCCCGGCTTGTCGGCCTTGTTGACGACCAGGACGTCTGCGATCTCGAGGATCCCGGCCTTGATGGCCTGGATGTCGTCGCCGGCGCCCGGGATCGTGAGCACGCAGACCGAGTCGACCAGTCGGACCACGTCGATCTCCTGCTGTCCGGCGCCGACCGTCTCCACCAGGATCACGTCGAAGCCCAGCGCGTCCAGCAGATCGACCACCCGGCCCGTCGCTCGAGCGAGACCACCGGAGGCGCCCCGATTCGACATGCTGCGAATGAAGACGCCCCGGTCGAGCGAGGTCTCCCGCATCCGGATCCGGTCGCCCAGGATCGCCCCGCCGGTATACGGGCTGGACGGGTCGACGGCGACGACCGCCACCCGCGACGCGACCCGCCGATAGGCCGCCAGGAGCGCGGCCACCAGCGTGCTCTTGCCGGTCCCCGGCGAGCCCGTGATCCCGATCCGAATCGCCCGGCCGACGTCCGGGAAGGTGGCGCGCACGACCCGCTCGGCTCCCGGCTCGTCGTTCTCGACGATCGACAAGAGCCGCGCCGTCGGGGCGACTTCCCCGCCGCGGGCCCGCTCCAGGAGGGCCTCCGGCGTGATCATCTGCTCCCGGCTCGTTGCTTCGAGACCGGGACCACCGCCACCCCGGCTGCCTTCATGACGAGCAACGGCTCCGCCAATACGTCGGCCGCCGAGTCGTCCGGGCTCACCAGTCGGATCAGCTTGTGCACCGTGCACTCGAATCGGCGGGACGAATTTCCGATCGAGACGAGCTTCGCCCTCACCTCGAGGTAGTCGCCGCAGTACACCGGGGCGAGCAGCTCGACGTTCATGGTGCGCTCGAGCCCTTCGTCGCCGTCATGGCGGATCAACGCTTCCGTCAGCGCGTCACCCACCAGCCCCAGCACTCTCGCGCCGGCGACCAGGCCGCCGCCGTAGTGACCATCCGCGGTGGACATCCGCACTCGAATCACGCCTTCCACAGCTCACCCTCGCCTTTCCGTGGCCTCGACGGCCATCACCTGATCGCGAACCATCCGGCGGGCGATCTTCCCGATCCCGGTGCGCGGCA
Source organism: Gemmatimonadales bacterium (assembly GCA_050184075.1). GTDB lineage: Bacteria > Gemmatimonadota > Gemmatimonadetes > Gemmatimonadales > GWC2-71-9 > SHZU01. The sequence goes on along the minus strand of JBFXAS010000032.1, from coordinate 7,212 downwards.
GCTCCGCCACGAGGTGGAACACCTTCGGCCGCTTGTAGCCGGCGAGCCGCTCCCGGCAATGGGCCTCGAGCTCCGCCGCGCCGGCCGAAGCCCCGGGCGTCAACACCACGAACGCATGCACCGCTTCGCCCCACTCGGGATCGGGCACGCCGATCACCGCGACGTCCCGCACCGCGGGATGGGTCGCCAAGGCGCCCTCGACCTCGGCCGGAATCACCGTCATCCCCCCCGACTTGATCATCTCCTTGGCGCGGCCCTCGAGCACGAGGAACCCATCGTCGTCGAAGCGGCCGAGATCGCCGGTGCGCATCCAACCGTCGCGCACGACCTGCGCGGTGGTGATCGGATCCTGCCAGTAGCCGGCGAACATCGTCGGGCCCCGGGCGACGATCTCCCCGACGGATTCATCGCCGGGCAGGGTGAGCACCGCGATCTCGGCCCCCAGCATCGGCCGGCCCACCGTTCCGCGCTTCCGGAGCTGATCGGACCCTTCGAGAACCGTGAGGCAGAGCTGCTCGATCATCCCATAGAACTGCACGAAGGTCACCCTCGGCAGCCGCTCGACCAGTGCGGTGATCAGCTGCTCGGGCATTCGCTCCGAGGCGTACGAAACGAGCCGCAGAGACGACGGGATCTCGCCCGGCATCGCCTCCAGCAGGCGCCTGAGCGTCGTCGGCACCGCGTCGAAATGGGTGATCCGGGCTCGCGCCACCGTCTCCCAGACCGCTTGCGCGTCGAACGCCGGCATGACGACATGGGTCCCCCGCATGAGCGTGAGCGGCAGGAGGTGCTCGAGACACGAGGAGAACAGCGGCAGGAAATGGAGCGTCCGCTCGCCGTCGACGAAGGGCAGCTCGAGCGCCATCGTGGCGGCCGCCGCGGTCAGACCGGCGTGGGTATGGACGGCGCCCTTGGACCGACCGGTCGAGCCCGAGGTGAAGAGAATCGCCGCGGGGGCGCTCGGCTCCACCGCGTGTGGCACCTCGAGCGGCCGCGCGTCGGCGAGCATCCTCTGATACGAGCCCAGCGGTGTGCCGGCCGGCGGATCGCCGAGCGTGAGCACCCGCTCGACGCCGAAGGCCTGGAGCGCGTCAACCGCCTCGACCACCATGCTCAGCTGCGGTGATCCGACGATCAGCACCTTCGGCCGCAGCTGCTCGAGCGCGCCGGAGGCCTCCTGCCAATGCCACCAGAAATCGAAGGGCGCGACGATCGCTCCCAGCCTCGGCACGCCGAAGAACACCTCGACGAATTCCGGACCGTTGGGCGCCCAGAGCGCGACGCGATCGCCCGGGCCCACGCCGAGCTCCGCCAACCCGCCCGCGAGCCGGCAGGCGCGGTCGTGAACCTCGCGATAGGTCCAGCTCCGTCCCTCGAACTGCAGCGCCTCCCGGTCGGGCACGCTCGTCGCGGCCCGGGCCAGGAGCGCGTCCACTCGCGGCGGACTACCGCGCTCCATGCGAGTCATTGGGCCTCGTGCCACCGCCGGACGAAGTCCACGATGGTCCCCGTGGCCGTCCCCGGCCCGAACACCTCGGCCACCCCGGACGCCTTGACCGCGCCGATGTCGGTCGGAGGGATCGTGCCGCCCATCACCACCAGCACCTCCTTCACCCCCTGCTCCCGAAGCCCCCGGCAGATCTCTTCGGCGAAGTGGAGGTGGGTGCCCGAGAGGATGCTCAAGCCCAGCACGTCGGCATCCTCCTCGAGCACCGTGCGGACGATCATCTCCGTGGTCTGAAAGATCCCGGTGTAGATGACCTCCATCCCGGCATCGCGGAAGGCCCGCGCGATGATCTTCGCCCCGCGATCGTGGCCATCCAGTCCCGGCTTGGCCACCACCACGCGCAACGGTCGACTCATGGTTGTCGCTTCCCGTGATTGGCTAATAGACGATCGGAGCCCGGTACTCGCCGAAGACTCCTCTGAGCACATCGCAGATCTCACCCACCGTCGCCTGCGCCTTGATTGCCCGCACGGTGCTGGGCATCGTGTTCTCCCGGTCTCGCGCGGCCTGCTCGACCGCCTTGAGCGCGCTGGCCACCTCCGCCTGGGCCCGGGACCGCCGAATCCCCTGCGTTCGCTTGATCTGCCGCTCGGCCAGGCCCGGGTCGAGCACGAACGGCTCGAAGGGCAGCTCGCCCTCCGGCTCGGCGTGCACGTTGACGCCGACGATGAACTCCCGCTTCGCCTCGACGGCCTGCTGGTACGCCGCCGACGCGTCCGCGATCTGGCGCTGGATGAAGCCGTCCTCGATCGACTGGACCATGCCGCCTCGATCCAGCACCTCGCGGATCAGCGCCTCCGCCTCCGCCTCGAGCTGCGCGGTCAGCGACTCCACGTAGTAGGAGCCGCCCAAGGGGTCGACCACGTCCGCCACCCGGTTCTCCAGCGCCAGGATCTGCTGGGTCCGGACCGCGATCTTGATCGCGCCTTCCGAGGGGATCTGATAGGCCTCGTCCTTCGAGTTCGTGTGCAGCGACTGGGTCCCGCCGAGCACCGCGGCCAGCGCCTGGATCGCCGTGCGGGCGATGTTGTTGTCCGGCTGCTGCGCGGTCAGGCTCACGCCCGAGGTCTGCGAATGGGCCCGCATCATCCAGGAGCGGGGATCCTTGGCGCCGACCCAGTCGCGCATCATCCGCCCCCAGAGCCGCCGCGCCGCGCGGAGCTTGCAGATCTCCTCGAAGAAATCGTTCTGGATGTTCCAGAAGAACGACACGCGGGGCGCCACGAAATCGGCCGACAGGCCCCGCTCGACCGCTTCGGTCACGTAGCAGTGGCCGGCCGCGAGCGTGAACGCCAGCTCCTGCACCGCCGTCGATCCGGCGTCACGAATGTGATAGCCGGACACGCTGACCGGGTTGTACCGCGGCATCGCCTTGGCGGCGTACTCCATCGTGTCCACGACCAGACGGACCGCATCGGCCGGTGGATAGATGTACTCGTTCTGGGCGGTGTATTCCTTGAGAATGTCGTTCTGAATGGTCCCGGTGATCTGCTCGGCCCGCACCCCCTGCGCCTTGGCGACCACCTCGTACATCCCCATCAGCACGAACGCCGACGCGTTGATCGTGTAGGAGGTGGAGACCTGATCGAGCGGAATGTCCTTCATCAGGAGATGCACGTCGTCGACGGTGTCGACCGCGACGCCGATCTTGCCGATCTCCGGCACCGCCACCGGATGATCCGAGTCGTAGCCGAGGAGCGTCGGCAGATCGAAGTCGGTGGACAGGCCGGTTTCGCCGTGCGCGAGCAGGTACTTGTAGCGGCCGTTGGTGTCCTCGGCGGTGCCGAACCCGGCCACCTGACGGATCGTCCAGGGCCGGGCGCGATACATGGTGGGGTGCACCCCTCGGGTATAGGGGTACTCCCCGGGGAACCCGATGTCCTCCGCGGGATCGACGCCCTTCAGGTCGTCGGCCGTGTAGAGCTCCTTGATCGGCAGTCCCGACAGGGTGGTGAACGCCTCTTGCCGAGGTGGGATCCGCTGCGCGCTCGCGGCAAGGGTGGTGCGCTTCCAGGTCTCTACGTCGGGAGACCCGGGGCTTGCCGCGACTTCCTTGGTCTTGTCCACTCGTAGTCTCTCCCGAAAAGCGCCTGGCAGCCCGATCCGAGCGACGGGGCGCCCCATCCACGGCACGTTGTCGTTGGAGTGTCGTGCGAGGTCCGGCGCGGCGATCTCCCGGACCCGCTACGCCGCGAGCATCGCGACGCGAGCGATCATCTCGCCCGCGGATGCCCGCGGACGGCCCGGGCGCCCCCGCCGCAGCTACCCCTGCTGTCCTAACATTCTGCCGGACCCCACAGTGGCACGCAAGTTGGGCTAATGCCACCTATGGCAACCATTAGACCTACTCATACACGCTGCCGCTCAGCACCGGGTGGCTCCGGGCGACCCGATCACCTGCAGGATCGGAACGGGAACTCCTGGCGCCCTCACCTCTTCCACTTGCCAGAGATAGCCGGGCTCCGCGATCTCCGCGGCGATCGCCTGAATCTCTTCCGCCGAGTAGGTCCGGAGCGTGGAGGCGACGCCATCCCACCAGATCACCAGCGGAACGACCGGCGGGAGATAGGTGAGCAGCAGCGCGATCCAGCTGCGCGGCCGGACGCGCGGCATCAGGACCAGGGCGAGGAGCGGCACCAGCAGGGTCACCAGCAGACCCACCGCCGAGCGGTGGGTCGCCTCGAACGCCGCGAAGCCGATCCGCTCGCGTTGGGCCGAGAGGAGGATGGCCTTGACCTCCTCGGGGGAGAAGTGGTGGAGCGCGGTGAACATCGTGCGCACCTCGCCCGGCCGCGCGGGCACCGCCAGCGTGGAGACGCCCTCGAGCGAGTAGGTCGCGCCCTCCAGGCCGGCGAATCGCTCCACGGCGAGGGCGTTAGGCGCGAGATCGGTGAGCGTCAGCGTGAGCCCGGGGTGACGGGTCCGAAGCTCGGGAAACAGGTCCGGCCATGGGCCGCCGGCGCCCGACCCGAGGTCGGTCACGCCGGTGGCCCGGGTCGCGGAGAGCAGCGCGTCGAGCGCGGGCAAGGCGACGGCGTACGGTCTTCCCTGCTCGATCGCGACCTGCAGGTATCCCGTGAGCGCGTCACGGAGCCAGCGGGGACACCAGGCCTGATCGTCGATCTCCGGCAGGTCGACTCGTCTCACCATCGTTCTCCACGCCAGCCGCTCCGGCAGCCCGCGCTTCGGGAAGGAGGTCGCTCCGCGGGCCGGCGCGTCGCGCCGCGCCTGACGGGAAGTCGGGCTGGCGGCGCTCGGCGAGTTGAAGGGCCTCGCCAGCCCCCCCGACAGCTTCGTTCAAGACGCCCCGGCCACCGGCGAACAGACTCGAGGGATGATCCATCCTGCGCCCGTCTCGCGCCAGTCAGGCCCGCGCGTGCCATTCCTCGTCGTCGTTCTTGTCACGGCGGCGAGCGTGCCGATGCTCGCCCAGGCACCCACCCGGAACGGCCCCCGCCGCCTGTTCGACCGCGCCCAGGAAGTCGCCCTGGCCCGGAGCGCGGCGCCGGCCTCGGTCTCGGCGAAGGCTCGCGTCTGGGTGTTCACGGGCAAGACCTACGTCGTCGCCGATTCCGGCGAGGCGGGCACGAGCTGCTACGTCGGTCGTCCCTGGAGCGGGAGCCTGGAGCCGCACTGCTTCGATCCTGAGGGCTCGGCCACGATCCTCCCGATCCAGATCCGGAGGATCGAGCTCTACGCCGAAGGCAAGTCCGTCGAAGAGGCCGAGCGGGAGATCGCCGACGGGCTTCTGACGGGGCGCTTCCGCCTGCCCCGGCGGGACGCGGTCACCTACATGATGTCCGCCGCCCAGGATTTGATCACCCAGACGGGCACGCCGATCGGCGCCTGGAAGCCGCACCTGATGATCTACCGCCCCTACGTGACGCCGGGAGACATTGGCCTCGGCGCGGGCGGCAGCGCCACGGTGTTCATCGAGAACCCGGGTCAGGCGCTTGCGGCGTTGATCGTCCCGGTGCCCGACTTCGTCCCGGCGCCCAAAGCCCCCAGCCACTGACCCGAACCGGCCCCGAGGGCCGGAAGCGACGATCGGGACGTCGCGGACTCTCGCGTTGACTCGCCCCCGATCGCCCTCGAGCGACGCCGCGGCGAGACTCCCGTCTGGGCTCACAGCGCCGCGAGAGGTCCTTCGTCGACGGTGACGAGAACCTCGTGAGCCTGCCGGTCACTTCCGGACGGACCTCCGAGTTTGGGGCGCCGCGGACCCTCTTCTCCGCGAAACGCTACCGCATCGGCGACTACCGAAGGGAGTACGGCGTGGCCCCGGACGACCTGCGGCTCGTCTTCCACCGGCTGCGCAACACCCGGGCGCCGGACCGCATCGTCGTGATCGAGAACGTGACGCGGGCCGATCCTACGCGGACCCGCTGAAGACTCCGGCTCCGGGACACCACCACCACCTCAGGGTACTGAAGTCGCCATGGGCGCCGGTGAGGGGCCAAGGGACCGATCGGTGCGTTCCTCATCGAGGGGCGAATCCCGGAGAAGCGTGCCTCGCCTGCTTCCCCGCCGAATGACCCGCCGCCGTGGAGCGCACCAAGCCGGTACCCGCCAGCCCAACCCGACACCGTCCCGCGAGCGTCGGGGTCTGCCTGGCCGCCCTGATGGGCGTGGCCACGGCCGCCGAGGGCCAAGCCGGGCCGCCGACGGTGGCGACCATTCCAATTTGTCCCGGGCTCTCGATCGTCACCGCCATAGCCGAGGCCAGCGGCGACTACGAATCCATCAAGACGATCGAGGCGTCGGGACCCACCGGACTGCGCCTGCGGTACTCCTCCGAGCGCACGACCTTCGACCTGTTCGACGGCACGGAGAAGTTCGGCCGCACCGAGGTGGTGCGGTCCGTCCGCGCCGAAGATCTCGCCAGCGCGACCAGCTATCTGCAGCAGTTCGGCCAGCGATTGCCCGAGACCGTCCCCGGCACGACCGCGATCGGCACCTCGGCCGCTGTCCTGAGCGAGCTCAAACGCGCCGGCAAGGCGGACTTCGATGCCGGACTCGCTGATCGCCAACTGACTCCCGTCCGGGTCCTCGAGCCTGGTCCGGCTCAGCCGGTCAGGCGGACGAGGAAGCCGCCGTCGTCGAGATCCCGGCCCCAGGCGGCGACCACCGTGCTCGGCGCCTTTGCCAGGAGCCCACGCACCAGGGGCTTCAGGACCGGGCGGCCGGGCGAGTTCCTTCCCTTCCCGGTCACCACGTGGAGCAACCCGCCGGGATGGCGCCGGCGAGCGGTGGCGAAAAAGCCGTCGAGACGGGCTCGCGCCTCGAGGGCCGTATTTCCGTGCAGATCGAGGGTCGCGGTCACAGGACCGTCGAGCGGATCGAACGGGTCGCGTGACTTTCCGAGAGAGGCGGCGCGGCGTTTCGGCATGCCTGAATCGTAATGCCTGCCCCCACCGCGACCACCGAACGGCCACGATCCGGTAGACCGAGCGCAACATCCGGCCTCCACCGCACCTTGCACACTCCGGGAAGGGACGCGAACATCCCAGGAGTTAAGACAAACCAAACTCCCTTGAGACATTCGTGAAACGCGACACGACGAGCCCTCGCTCAGTTCGCCGCCCAGTGATCGGCGCCGCCGCCCTGGCCCTCGTGCTCGCCGCCTCCTGCGCTCCGGCGTCGGACACGCCCTCCGCCACTGCCGGCACGTCCGCCGCCACCGATTCTGCCGCCCGGGCCGAGCA
>JBFXAS010000031.1:0-30658 GCA_050184075.1 Gemmatimonadales bacterium | reverse complement strand
ACGGCGCCGAAGAACTCGGGCCCGGTCACACCGACGATGGTGTAGGCGGTCCGGTTGAGCGAGATGGTCCGACCGACCACGTCGGCGGCGCCACCATAGCGCCGCTGCCAGTAGTCGTCGGAGATCACGGCGACCGGGCCGCCATCGCCGCCGCCGCGGCGATCGTCAGCGGCGTCGAAGGTCCGACCGAGCACGGCGCCGGCGCCGAGGACCTCGAAGAAGCGTCCGCTCGCCCAGAGCCCATCGACGTACTCGGCCTGACCCGAGGCCGAGAGATTGAAGCGGGTCGAGGAGTAGGCCGCGGCGCCGGCGAAGAGATCGGGCCGGCCTCGGATCGCCTCCCAGATCGGGTTGGTCCAGCTGCTGGGGTCGCCCTCGTCGTCCCCGATCACCGCGAGCCGCTCGGGCTCCGGCACCGGGAGGGTGCGGAGCACCAGCTTGTCGACGATCGAGAACATGGCGGTATTGGCGCCGATCCCGAGGGCGAGCGAGCAGACCGCCACCAGGGAGACGAGGGGGGCCGCGCGGATGGCGCGGAGGGCGTTGCGAATGTCCTGCATGGAATCTCGGCGTGGTCGCGGGAGTCGAACGGTTCGACACCGGGCGCGCGCGATGGGTTGCGCCGCCGGCCCGCCTCAGGCCGGCGGCGGCCGATAGCCGCCGAGCGCCTCCTCGACCTGACCCGCCAGGGCCAGCGCGACGTCCTCCCGGCCCGGCCGGGCGACGATCTGGACCCCGATCGGCAGCCCCTCCGGCGAGGTGCCCGCGCGGACCACCGCGCCGGGCCAACCGGTCAGGTTGTAGCTGATCGTGTAGCTGAATGCAGCGAGCGTGCTCGGGTCGGCGGTGGTCCCGTGGGGCAAGGCGGGTCCGGCGTTGACCGGGCAGAGGATCGCGTCGTAGCGCTCGAAGATGGCAGCCATCCCGCTCCGCCACTGGAACCAGCGGTCGACGGCCAGGTCGAGCGCGGTCGGGTCGAGGGCGGGCCCGCCGAAGCCGGCGAGCGCCGGCGAGACCTCGGTGGTGCCTGCCGCGGCGAGCAGCCGCCGGTTGGCGGCGCCACCGTCCCAGAAGTAGACCGGAAGCCCGACCTCGAGGCTCCGCTCGACGCCCGCGGGCCTCGCCTCGTCGACCCGGGCCACCCGCTGTCGGAGCGCGCCGGCGGCCGCGGTGACCGTCGCCACGGTCGCCTCGGTCGGCGTGGCGATGCCGTTGTCGGTGTGCACCGCCACCGCCAGGCTCGCCAGGTCGACCGCGTCGGGCTCGCCCCAGGGCATCGGATAGATCGCGGGGTCGACCCAGTCGGGACCCATGATGATCGGGAGCAGCAGCGCGAGGTCGCGCACCGAGCGGGCCATCGGGCCGATCTGCTGACAGGTGTCCGTCAGTCCGCCGAACGGGTAGATGTGACCGGTGCGAGGCACCCGTCCGGTCGTGGGCTTGATCCCGGCGATGCCGGTGAAGTGCGACGGCAGCCGGATGCTGCCGCCGTAGTCGCTCCCGATGTCGAACGCCGAACCGCCGGCAGCGAGGATCGCCGCCGCCCCGCCGCTGCTCCCACCCGGGGTGCGGGCGAGATCGTAGGGATTGCTGGTCTTGCCGTAGATCAGATTGTCCGTCTCGAAGGAGAGGGTGAGCTCCGGCGTGTTGGTCTTGCCGAGCAGGACGGCACCCGCGCGCTTGAGCCTGGCCACCACGGTGGCGTCTACGGTCGGCCTGAATGCGGCCCGCCCTTTGGTGCCGCCGGTGCTGACGACGCCCGCGGTGTCGAGGGAGTCCTTGATCGTCATCGGCACGCCATGGAGCGGCCCGAAGCTCTCCCCGCGGGCGCGTGCCATGTCGGCCTGACGGGCGCGCTCCAGGGCGCCGGCGGCGTCCAGCTGCACGACGGCGTTGAGGGCCGGATTCACCGCCTCGATCCGCTCGAGGAAGACACGAGTGATCTCCTCGGAGGAGAGCGTGCCGGCCGCGATCGCGTCGCGAATCGCGATCGCGGACGAGAAGTGGATCGGGTCGGCGAGCGGCTGCCCGCCACGCGCGGGCGCCGCCTTCCGAGTGCAGCCCATCGCGCCGACCACCAGGCCGCCGCCAAGCAACGCGACCAGCTCTCGGCGAGAGAGCTCGGTCGCGGAGGCCGGGCCGGTCACGGCGTCGCCCGGTAGCCGGGGCCTCTGAGCGCCCGCCCCGGCGTGGCTCCCGTGTGCCGCCCCTCGCGCCAGACAGCCACGCCGTTCACGAACACGTCCCGCACCCCGACCGAGAGCTGGTGCGGCTCCTCGAAGGTGGCTCGGTCGATGATCGTGGCCGGGTCGAAGATCACCAGATCGGCGAACATCCCTTCCTTGACCATCCCCCGCTCGCGAAGACCGAGGATCTGCGCGGTCGACCAGGTCATCTTGCGCACGGCCTCTTCGAGCGGGAGCATGCCCTGATCGCGGACGAAGCGCCCGAGGATCCGCGGGAAGCTGCCGTAGCTTCTCGGGTGGACCAGACCCGTGGCGCTGTCGGGGTCGTAGCCGCTCGCGTCGCTCCCGACCACCACCCAGGGCTGAGTGAACATCTTGGCCACGTTCTCGTCCGACATCCCGAAGGTGATCTTGCCGAGCCGGTTCTCCTCGCCGATCGTGAGGGCGATGATCGCGTCGCGCCAGTCCTTGCCCAACGCCTTCGCGATCGCGTCGAGCCGCCAGCCCTGGAATTTCTTCCACTCGGGCGTCTCGAAGCCGCCGATCTGGTAGGCCTCCGGCGGGTTGTGCTGGCAATAGACCGCGGCGCCCGGCGCGAGATCGGCCATCTCGCGGACGATCCGGTCGTGGAGTGAGGGGTCCTTGAGCCGCTCGAGCAGCTTGCCGTCGGCATGGACCCAGTCGGGAATGCAGGACGCCAGGTTGTTGCCGGACGCCGGATAGGGATACATCGTCGCCTTGACGTCCTGACCGGCGGCCCGCGCGGAGTCGACCTTGGCGATGGCCGGGTCGGCGAGGTGCCAGTTGATCCGGCCCGACGCCTTGAAGTGGTAAATCACCACCGGCACCCTGCCCTCGCGCCCGATCCGGATGGCCTCGTCCATCGCCTCGAGGAGCTTGCTCTCCTCGGAGCGCATGTGGGTGATGTAGGTCCCGTGGAGCGGGGCCATCGCCTTGGCCAGCTCGATCAGCTCTCCGGTGCCGGCGTAGCTCCCCGGCGGATAGATCAGCGCGCTCGAGATCCCGAAGGCGCCGTCGGCCATCGCGTGGCGGACCACGGCCCGCATGGTGTCGAGCTCCGCTGGGCCGGGGGCGCCTTCGCGTTGACCCATCGCGTAGCCCCGCACCGTGGTCGCGCCGAGATAGCTGCCCACGTTGACGGCGTTGCCGTGCCGCTCCATTGCCTCGAGCCAGGCGCCGAAGCCGTGCTCGCCGCGGAAGTCGGGCACGTGCTTGCCCAGGTTGTCCTCGTCCGGATCGCCGCCCATGAAGAGCGAGTCGACGTTCGGATTGGACGGACCCGGCGTGGTCGCCTCGCCCAGAATCTCCGAGGTGACGCCCTGGGCCACCTTGCCGAGGTCGCGCCCGTCGCCGAAGAGCAGCGGATTCCAGGAGTGCGACTGGATGTCGATGAAGCCGGGCGAGAGCACCAGCCCACGGGCGTCGACCAGCTGCTCCGTGGCGGCGCCGGCCAGCGCGCCGGCTGGCGCGACCGTCGCGATCCGGTCGCCTCGGACGCCCACGTCGCCGTAGTACCAGGGGTTGCCGGTGCCGTCGACGATCTTGGCATTGGTGATCACCAGGTCGTAGCCGGTGGCGGCGGGCTCGACGCAACCGAGCGCGACCAGCAGCGCGATCAGCGATCCGACGAGACGAGAGCGGAGACGACGGGCGGCGACCGGAACGGGCACGGGCAGACCTCGAGGCGGAATGGTTCTGGGAGAAGCTGAAGCGGCCAGGTCCCTCGTAATCTCCAGCGATCCACCGATGCCGCAAGCTCGCGGGCCGACTGACCGTCGGCCGGCCACGATCGGGAGGCGCTAGCGACCTGCCTCGCCTCTATGCCGGTAGCGAGCCGCCGAATCGGGCTTGCCCCAATTGGTGTAGAACTCCTCGAGCGTGCCCGCGCTGTTCCTGGCGTACGGGTGCTCCACGCCCCAGCGGTCCACCAGCCACTCGTCGGCCTGACGGAAGAGCGGCTCGGCCTCCGCCGGCCGGTCCAGCACCACGAGACAGCGCGCCTGGGCATAGAACGCTCCCAGACCGTTGCTCACGTGCGGCTCGGGTCCCGGGCCAAGCAGCCTGACGTGACGGCGGAAGAGCGGCACCGCCTCCTCGCATCGACCGAGACGGGCCAGGACCAGGGCGTAGTCGAAGAGGACGCCCGCGATCCGCGGCGTGTCGCCCCACGCCGAGTCGAGCACTGGAACGGACCCGTGGTAGAGTGACTCGGCGACGGCGAGGCGGCCCTGGAGGAACTGATTGTAGGCCAGGTTGGTGGTCGTCACTGCGGCGCCTGGATGCTCGGCACCGAGCGCCGTGAGGTAGCGGCCCAGGGCGTCGCGATGGATCCGCTCCGCCTCCTCGAGACGACCCAGCGACTGGACGTAGTTGGCGAGGTTCGCGAGCTCCCGTCCCAGAATCAGGGAAGAGTCCCCCATGACGACCGCGTACATCTCGACCCCTGCCCGCTGGAGACTCTCCGCCTCGGCCCACCGGCGTCGGACCCCCGCCAGCTGGGCTTCAGCCATGAGACCGTTGGCGAGGCGGGAGTGCGGCGACGGCAGCACCCGCCGCTGGACGACGTTGGCCTCGCGGGTCAATCGCTCGGCCTCGTCGATCTCTCCGACCCGGATCAGCCCTCGCGCCAGCGCGAGCTTCGAGCTCGCCACCTCGGGATGATCGGGCCCAAGCCGCGCCTCGCGCTTGGCCAGCGCCTCGCGCCAGTAGCGGACTGCGGCCTCGAGGTCACCAGTGGATTCTTCCAGGTAGCCGAGGTCCGAGAGCGTCTCGTCGATGGTGGTCGGCACACTGTCCGGCATCGATCGGTAGATGGCGAGCGCTTCCTCGTAGACCGGGCGCGCCTCGCTGGTGAGCCCGAGCTGCTGGTAGAGCGTGCCGTTCGCCTGGAGCACCGTGGCAAGCTCGAGGCGCCGTCGCTCGGGCAGCCGTCGTGCCGCCTCGAGCGCCTCTGCGAACAAAGGAGCGCTCAGGGCGTGGTCCCGCGTCCAGAGCCCGACGACGCTCAGAACCGCGATGCGCACCGAGTCGGTCGGCTCCGCGGCGTTCCGCAGCAGGTCGAGCGACTCGCGATACAGCTCCAACGCCTCGCGCGGCCGGCTCAGGTTGAAGTACACCTTGCCGACCACTGCGAGCAGTCGGCCCCGGACAGCCGGGTCCAGCGTAGGGTCGGCCCGGAGCCGGGCGACGCCCCGCTCCAGCACGCCGGCCACCGTGACGGTGTCGGCGCCGCCACCGAGCGGATCGGCGCTGGTGAAGAGATCTCCCAGGAGCCCGAGAGCCTGCTCGGCCCGAACCCGCTGACGGTCGATGCGACGCGCCTGACGGTCCATCATCACCAGAACCGTCAGCAGACCGATCACCGCCATCGCCACCCCGACGGACCAGGTCCGGTGGCGCGACACGAACTTGCCGATACGGTACGCCAACGTCGCCGGGCGCGCCTGGATCGGAAGTCCCTCCCGGTGGCGGCGGACGTCCTCCGCTAGAAGCTCCACGCTGGCGTATCGTCGCTCCGGCTCCGGCGCGGTGGCCTTGAGCACGATGGTGTCGAGGTCGCCCTCGAGCGAGCGACGGAGACCCTCGACGGTCAGGCCGCGTGCCGCCGCCAGCTTCGCCTCGCTCGGCGAGCCGTCCACCGGCTCCTCGGGCTCCGACACCACGCGGGAGGGCCTGGAGAGCGGCTCGCGCGCCGCGCCGTCCTGGCCGTCGCGAGCCACCCGGTGTGGGGCCCGGCCGGTCAGCAACTGATAGAGCAGCAGCCCCAGCTGATAGACGTCGCTCGCCGTCGAGATCGGCTTGCCCTCGAGCTGCTCCGGCGAGGCGTACTGCGGCGTCATCGGACGAACACCCGAGCGGGTGAGCCCCGGACCGGCCAGGTCCGAGTCGAGCAGCTTGGCGATGCCGAAGTCCAGGAGCCGCGGATGACCCTGGTCGTCCACCAAGATGTTGGCGGGCTTGAGATCGCGATGGACGACGAGGTGGCGGTGGGCATAGCTGACCGCGGCGCAGATCTCCTCGAAGAGCGCCAGCCGATCGTCGATGGAGAGCCCGCGCTGGTCGGCGTGGCAGTCGATCGAGGCACCGTCGACGTAGTCCATGGCGAGCCAGGGGGTGCCATCGGGCTCTATCCCCGCGTCGACCAGGCGCGCGATGTTGGGATGATCCAGCTGGGCCAGCACCCGGCGCTCCTGCGTGAACCGGGCCACCACCTCCGGCGAGCCGAGCCCGCCCGCCACCAGCTTGAGCGCCACCTGCTTGCCGACGTCGGCGCGATCGGCCAGGCAGACGACGCCCATCCCGCCCCGCCCGAGCTCGGCGCGGATCGTGTAGGGGCCGATCCGCCGGCCGACCAGGCGGCCTGGGGCGGTGAGGTCCACCATCGACGCCAGCCGCTCGGGACTCGAGTCGAGCAGGGGCACCGAGCGGGCATCCGCCTCGAGCATCGCCCGCACCCGCTCCAGCAGCGCGCGATCGCCGCCGCAGCGCTCGATCAGGAACGGCTCCCGCTCCTCCTCGGACAGCTCCACCGCGGCATCGAAGATCTCGGCGGCCGCCGTCCAGGGATCGGCGCTCACCCGAGCCCGTCGCCGATCTCGACGGCGAGCCAGGCTCGCGCCGCGCGCCAGGCCCGATCGACGGTCGGCCGCGAGACGCCAAGCACCTCGGCCGTCTCCTCGGCGCTCAGTCCCGCGAAGATCCGGTGCTCGACCACCCGGGCCCGCCGCGGATCGATCTGCTCCAGCCGGGTGAGCGCGTCGTTCAGGGTGAGCAGCTGCGCAGGCGCGAGCTCGCCGGCGTGGAGCGCCTCGTCGAGCGTGACCATCGGGGCCGCCTCGCCCCGCTTGAGGGCCATCCGCCGGCGCGCGGTGTCCACCAGGATCTGGCGCATCGCCCGGGCGGCAACCGCGAAAAAGTGGCCTCGGTTCTTGAGCTTGAAGGTCTCGGAGCCGGCGAGCTTGAGATAAGCCTCGTGGACCAGCGCGGTCGTGTCCAGCGTCTCACCCGCCCGCCCCTGGCGGAGGCTGTGGGCCAGCCGCTTCAGCTCGCCGTAGATCAGCGCGAATTGACCGTCGAGATCCGGATCTCTGTTTGGGCCGTCGCCCGCTCCGCCGGCGTGCGTCATTCCCTGTGAACGCCTCCGGTGAGGTCCTTCGCGAAGATCCGACCCTCCCACCGACCGCGCAACCCCGCCGCCGATGATCGGCCGGCCACCCCGAATGCGTGTGTGGAGGCGGAGCCCCCGGGATGACCGGTTCCGGCCTCGTCCGGCGCCGTGATCCCAGAGACCGGCGCTTTACGAAAACAGAAGGGTGGATCGAGGAGGCATCGTGGACCAACGGACGAGGTGGACCGGACCCGGCAGGCGACTGGCGGCCGTCCTGGCGCTCGTCGTGCTCGCCGGGCCGGTCCGAGTCGGCGCCCAGGAACCGGCGCCGCCCCAGCTCGCCGTGACGCCGGGCTGGGCCGGCGAGGCCTTCTTGGGGGGCCGCACCCCTCTCGAGCTGACGCTGAGCCGCTCGCTCGCCGCGCCGGAACGGCTGGCCGTGCTGATCGGCGACCTCGACGTCTCGGCCCTGGTCGAGCGGCGAGGCGCCGAGATCCGCTATCGCCCCACGGCGGCGCGGCTCCCGAGCGGCGACTCGGAAGTCGTGGTCTTCCTGATCGACTCCACCGGCCAGTGGAGCGAGGTCGGCCGGGCACCCCTCAAGGTCCGCAGTCGGCTCGGCCTCGAGTCGGGGCAGGTGATCCCGAGCCTCGATCTGACCACTTCGGGCCAGCTCGATCGGAGCCTGGCCGAGGGTGAGACCGCGCCGGACCGGCTCACCTACCAGGACCTCACCCTGAGGCTGGGATTCCAGGGCCAGGCGATCCGCAGCAACCTCCAACTCTCGGCGCAGGTCAACGCGATCGGTGTCACCCAGGAGACCCAGCGGCTCCGCTTCGGCGAGCTCGCGACCGACGCCCCGGCGCTCGACCTCTCCGACTACCAGGTGCAGCTGAGCCGGGGCCAGAGCCGGCTGGCCATCGGCAACGTGACCGCGGGCAACAACCGCTTCCTCCTGTCGGGCTTCGGGAGCCGCGGGGTGAGCGCCGGCATCGGGCTCGGTTCGGTGGCCACGCTCGACGCCGCCCTGGTGAACGGCAGCAACGTGGTCGGCTGGACCAACCTGATCGGGCTCGCGGAGTCCGCCCACCGGATCGGCACCGCGACGCTCGCCTTCGAGCTGATGCCGAGTCGGCCCGGAGGGATGCGGGTCGCCTTCTCGGGCATGGACGGCTCGATCCTCCCGGTCAGCTCCTTCAACCAGGGCGCGGCCACCGACGCCGAAGAGAGCCGCGGCTTCGGGGTCGAGGTGGCGATGAGCGATGCCCGGCAGCGGATTCGCTTCAGCGGCGGATTCTCCCGTTCGCGATTTCTCAACCCGAACGACCCCCTCCTTTTCGGCGACACCAGCGTGGTGGCGGTGGCGCCGACCACCCGGAGCGCCCGCTTCGGCGAGGTCGGACTGCAGCTACTCCAGGGCGTCGCGATCTCGCCGACCGTCCAGGCCAATCTGGGCGCGACCGCCAGACACGAGCGGGTCGATCCGCTCTATCGGAGCGTGGGCGCCTACGTCCAGGCCGATCAGGAGAGCAACGCGGTCGAGCTCGCCGGCGGTCTCGGCTCGCTCGCGGTGCAGGCCTCGCTCAACCAGTCGCGGGACAACCTCGGCGAGATCACCTCGATCCTCACCTCGAAGACGCGGGGGCGCTCGGTCAACGCGTCGTTGCCGCTGAGCGCCCTGTTCCACGCGCCGCCCAACGCCTGGTATCTCCCGGCGTTCAACTGGAGCTGGCAGTACACCCGCCAGTTCGGCGAAGGCCTCCCCGTCGACGGCGACTTCTCCGAGTCGCACGTTCCCGACCAGGTGAGCCGGAACCAGTCGGCCGGACTGGCCTGGGGCGCGGGCGGCTGGAATCTGAGCTACCGGTGGAACCAGTCCTTCCAGGACAATCGGCAGACCGGCCGCGAGGAAGCGGACTTCCGCGGGATCGTCCACGGGCTCTCTTTCGGCGCGAACCCGACCCCGAGCCTGAGTGCCAACCTCGATTTCAGCGTGGAGCGCCAGAAGAGCTTCGAGACCCGGACCACCCAGCGACTCGAGCGCGTCGGCGGCGGGCTGCAATGGCAGGTCACCCGAACCACCGCGCTGGTGGCGTCGATCTCGCAGAGCTGGGGATCGGATCAGCTCTCCGAGCAGCGGAGCCGGAACACGGAGTATCAGCTGGAGCTGTCGCAGGGCTTCAACCTCTACCGCAAGACCGAGTACGGAACGCAGGGACGGCTCTTCATCCGCTACGCGCGCACCCGCGCCGCGATGTACCCGTTCCAGCAGCCCTCGTTGCTCGATCCCGTGATCAACTGGACCCTGAACGCCGGCGGCTCGTTCCGTCTCTATTGACCATGCGCACCTTCTTCTCGAGTCTGCTGCTCGCGGCGACCTGGCTCGCCGCCAACGCCACGCCGATCACGGCTCAGGTGCGGGTGAATCCCACCGGCGTGAACGTGAACGCGCAGGGCGCCACCACCGTCTTCCTGACCTTCGGCGGGCTCGCCGGCTACATCGCCGCCGAAGCATTCTGGTGCGGCGAGCTGGTGCCGGCCGCGCCCGCGATCGGCCTCCGCTGCGAGCCGGGCACGATCTTCGGCCAGCTGCCGCTCCGCTACAACCTGGCCACGGCGAGCGGCGCCGACGCCCTCACCGACATCATGACCATTCCGCCGTCCGTGACCCGGAGAGCCTATCAGGCGGCCGAGTCGGGAGCGGTCTCCTCGTTCTTCTACGTGCGCCGCTTCACCAGCGTCTCGGGGGGCCCTGACCAGTTCGTCGCGGTGACCTGCCGGATGACCGGTGGCGGTGCCCGGACCCCGCTCTCGCTGACCGACGTGCGGGTGGCCTTCCGTCCGGAGATTCCCGTGCTCCAGGTCGCGCAGGGCGAGCCGATGCCGCTGGTGGAGGCGGAGAT
Source organism: Gemmatimonadales bacterium (assembly GCA_050184075.1). Lineage (GTDB taxonomy): Bacteria > Gemmatimonadota > Gemmatimonadetes > Gemmatimonadales > GWC2-71-9 > SHZU01. Next base: position 20,441 of record JBFXAS010000031.1, on the reverse strand, counting down.
CAGCTACACCGGCACCGGGCGGCTCACCGGGCGCTGGGAGATCGTCCTCCCCGGCGAGGAGCTGCCGACGGCGGAGGATCTCCTCACCGAGGCGACGCTTCCTCCCGAGCGGCGAGGCACCCAGCGGCGTTACAGCCAGCTCTCGCGCTTCAACGTCTTCCTGCCGCCGACCGGCCGCTTCGCCCTTGCCGGGCCGGATCCGGAGCGGCTGCCCACCGCCACGGACGGCGTCTACCACCTGCTCCTCCGGATCGAGGTGAGCAGCGACAAGGAAGGCAATTCGGATCTCGGCGCGGTCGGCGCGGGCCAGGGTGTGGTCGCGGGCGGCGCCGTGGCCGGGTTCCCGATGCCGGTGCTCCGCTACGTGGTCGGGAGCGGCGAGTCGATCCTGGCTGAGGGCACGGGCGGGGCGGGGTTGGTGCTGCTCGCGCCCGACGCCGACGCGGCGCTCGATCCGGGCGCTCCGGCGCTGTTCACCTGGCAGGCGCTTGGTCAGGCCACGCTCTACCGGATCGAGTTCGAGAGCGAGGAGGGTGGCGAGCTCTTCGCCGCGCTCGTCTCGGGCGTGGTGGCCGGCTATCGCGCCCCGCCCTTCCTGGCCGAGCGCACGGCCAACGCGCCGTTTCGCTGGCGGGTGGTCGCCACGGACGCGGCGGGCCGCGAGCTGGGCCGGAGCCCCTGGCGGCGCCAGCGCTGGGGCACGTCACCCTAGGCGACCCGCGCGCCTGAAACAGGGCAGGCGGGGCGGGCGTCCGGTAGCGAGTCTCCAACCCCCGGCTTCGTGCGCCAACCCGCCTCGTTCCAGATCGCTGCCGCTTCGGTGCTCACCGTCGGCGTGGCGTTCACCAGCCACGAAGCCGCCCATGCCCTGGTCGGTTGGCTCGCCGGGGGCCATCCCACCCTGCTCACCGCCACCGAGGTCAGAGGCGACTTCGACGAGCTCACCCGCTGGGGACGCGCCGCCCTCGGCGGGGCCGGCACGGTGGCCAACCTGCTGCTCGCCGCGCTCGGCTGGTGGGGTTACCGGCGGTCGCGCGGCGCGAGGCCCCGGCTGGTCTCCTGGTTCTTCTTCGCCCTGAACGGCTCGCTGGTCGGCACCAAGATGATCGGCGAGGCCCTGGCCGGCTGGGGCGACTGGATGACCATCCTGCGACCCTGGCCGCAGGTGAACGCGCTGCGGTGGGTGATCGCCATCCTCGGCCTGGTCTGGGTCGCCCTGGTGGTCCGAAAGGCGGGCCCCGCCCTCGCTAGGCTCTTGCCCGCCGGCCTGCCACGCGAGCGGGTAGCGGCCGCCCGACGCCTCCTCGCGATCGGCATGCTCGCCACGGCGGCGCTCGTCCTCGGCGCCAGTGTCGCCAATCCGGCCGGCAGCGCCCGCGGCATGCTGCTCGCCACCGGCGCCGCGCTGGGCTCGTTCGCGCCCCTCTTCTTCGCCGCTCGGTTCGCCCAGACGGTCCCGCCCGACCCGGAGCCAGAGACTCGAGGCGCCGGGTGGCCCTGGCTGGCGGCGGCCGGGGTCGTCACCCTCACGCTCTGGCTGGTGGTCGGACCCGGGATCCGGTTCTGACCCCGCGCTCGGCGCCTTCCTTGTCGAAACGAAAGGAAGGCGGTACCGTTCCTTTCGAGAACCGAAAGGAACACCCGGCGTGGACGAGCGCGGCGGCGAAGTCATCAAAGGCACTCTCGAGCTCCTGATTCTCCGGATCCTCGAGGCCGGCCCGATGCACGGGTGGGGCATCACCGAGCTGATCGAGCAGCACTCGGATCAGTTGCTGTCGGTCAACCAGGGCTCGCTCTATCCGGCGCTCTATCGCATGGTGCGCCGCCGACTGATCACCTCCGCGTGGCGCGTCACCGAGAACAACCGGCGGGCCCGCTACTACTCCCTGGCGCCCGCGGGCCGGAAGGAGCTGGCGGCCGGCCGCACCCAGTGGGAGCGCCTCTCCCGCGGCGTCGACCTGGTGCTCGGCACGGCGCGGAGGGCGCGGTGATCGGCTGGCTCGGAGAGCGACTGGCCCGGATCGCGGCGTCGCTCCGCCGCTGGCGCGTCGACGAAGCGGTGAGCGAGGAATTCCGCTTCCACCTCGACCAGGCCACCGAGCGCCACATCCGGCGCGGGCTCCCGCCGGCCGAGGCGCGGCGGAGGGCGCTCGAGGACTTCGGGACGCTCCCCGAGCACCGGGAGCGGGCCGCCGACGAGCAACGCCACCGGCGGCTGGAGGCGATCGTCGACGACGTCCGCTTCGGGGCTCGGGCCCTCCGCTCGAGTCCGCGGTTCGCCACCACGTTAGCGCTGACCATCGCGCTCGCGGTGGGGGCCAACAGCGCGATCTTCAGCGTGATCGATGGCGTGCTGCTCAAGCCGTTGCCGCTGCCCGATCCGGATCGTCTGGCTTTCGTCGGCTGGGACAACGGCGGCGGCCGGGTGATCCACGCCGTCTCGCCGTTCCAGCTGGATTTCCTGGGCGAGCGGGCCACCACCATCGAGGCGATCGGCACCTACCGCACCCGGAGCTGGAGTCGCGGCGAGCGGGACGCGCCGGAGACGGTGCGGGCCGCCGTCGTCTCCCGCGGTCTGCTGGGCGCGGTTGGGCTCCCGGTCCGACTGGGGCGGGCCTTCGCGGAGGAGGAGTACCGCCCGGGCGCCGACGTGGTGCTCGTGAGCGACGCGTTCTGGCGCGCCACGCTGGGCGGCGCCCGGGAGGTGCTCGGGCGGACGCTCCGCTTCGACGGCGAGAGCCGCACCGTGGTGGGCGTGCTCGATCCGCGGTTTCAGATCCCGGGACAGCGCGAGCCCGCCGAGGTGCTCGCCCCCCTCGCGGTCGAGCCCAACCGACAGGATGGCCAGAACCTGAACGCCCTGATTCGGACGCGGCCTGGCGTGTCGCCGAGCGCGGTTCGGACCGAGCTGGAACGACTCTCCGAGCGCTTTCGGGTCGAGAACCCGGACCTGGTCGACGGCGGCGGTGACCCGAGCGCGCCGCCTCGCTTCGTGCTCGCGTCCTTTCAGGACGTCTTCGTCGGGGATCTCCGAACCACGCTCTGGATCCTGTTCGGCGCGATCGGCTTCGTCACCCTGATCGGCTGCGCCAACGCGGCCAACCTGCTGATCGCGCGGGGGATCGCTCGCGAGCGCGAGCTGGCGGTGCGCACCGCGCTCGGCGCCGGGCGGGGCCGGATCCTCCAGCAGCTGGTGATCGAGAGTCTGCTGATCTCGCTGGCAGCCGGGGCGCTCGGACTGCTGCTGGCCCGGGCTGGGATCGAGGCGCTCCTCGCGCTCGCGCCGAGCGCGCTGCCTCGAGAGGGCGAGATCGCGCTCGACGGCCGGGTGCTGGGATTCACGACCGCGCTCTCGATCGCGGTCGGCGTGCTTTTCGGCGCGATCAACGCCCTCGCCGGCACCAAGCGAGGGCTGCTCGCGACGCTCGGCCGCGCCGGACGGGGCGGGAGCGGACGTCGCCGCGGGCGGGAGACGCTGATCGTGGCGCAGACCGCGATCGCGGTGGTCTTGATCGTTTCGGCCGCGCTGCTGGTCGAGAGCTTCGCGCGACTCCGGTCCGTCGACCCGGGCTTCGATCCCGAGGGCGTGGTGGCGATCCGGCTCGGCCGACTCCCGTCGAGCATCCGCGGCGAGAAGCTGGTCGCGCTCGAGACCCGCGTCGTCGAGGCGCTCGAGCGGAGGCCCGGCGTGGTGGCGGCGGCCGCGGCGGCGAACTTTCCCTTCGAGCGCGGGCTCAACTTCCCGATCTCGATCGCCGAGCGGGAGGACGTCGGCGAGGGGGCGGTCGAGTGGAGGACGATCTCACCAGGCTACTTCGAGACACTCGCCGTTCCGCTCCTCCGGGGCCGGGCCTTCTCGCCGGCGGACGATCCGCGGGCGCCGCGCGTGGCGATCGTGAACGCCGCCTTCGCCGAGCGTTACTGGCCCGGCGAAGACCCGATCGGCAAGCGGGTCGAGATCGGACGCTGGCGGGGCGAGTGGTTGAGACCGGTCTTCGAGGGCGGCGAAGTGGTGATCGGCGTGGTGGCCGACCTGCGCGAGATCGGGCTCGCTTCGCCGGCCCGACGGACGGTCTACACGCCGAGGGCCCAGTGGAGCGAGGGACTCGACTGGCCGCGCTTCCTCGCGCGAGGGCCGGCCGACGCGTCGCTCGTGGCCGACTTGGGGGCGGTGCTCGGGTCGATCGACGACCGGATTCCGCCACCCTCCCTCGAGACGATGCCGGCACTCCTGTCGGCGTCGATCGCCGCCGAGCGCTTCCGGACGGCGCTGATCTCCAGCTTCGCGCTGGCCGCCCTGCTGCTCACCGCCGTGGGCGTCTACGGCGTGGTCGCCGCGCTCGTGGGGCAGCGCACCCGGGAGATCGGAATCCGGATGGCCCTCGGCGCTCCGGCCGCCACGGTGCTGCGGTTGGTGATCGGCCGGGGCCTCGGCCTGGTAGCCGTCGGGTGCGCGCTCGGAGGAGTGGGGGCGCTGGGCCTCACGCGAATGCTCCGCGGGATGCTCTTCAGCGTGGCCCCGGACGACCCCGTCGCCCACGCCAGCGCCATGGGCATCCTGCTGGCGGTGGCCGCGCTGGCCATGTGGCTGCCGGCACGACGGGCCACCCGGGTCAATCCGGTCGAGACGCTCCGGGCCGAGTAGCGGCGCGCGGTGACCCCTCGTCGAGCGCCTCGCGTGACTCGCGGCGGAGCCACCACGAGCCGGCCCCGGCGCGTCCGTCCGGCATCGTGGCCGCGAAGTCGCCGCCGGCGCTGTCGCCCGCCAGCGCCCCGGCGAACTCGAAGGTGAGCCGACCGGCATTGGTCTGGATCGAAAGCGCGAACCGGAGCGAGTCGCCCCCGCGTTGGACCCGGTCCAGGTCGCCGGCGACTCGCTGCGAGAACAACTCCATCTCGAAGCTGCCTGAGAGTCCCGAGGCTCCGCCCGCGATCGTCACCACCAGGGGCGCGGGGCCGTGCATCGTCTCGGCGACGCCCCGCCACTGCCCCACCGGCCCGCGCTGCGCGGTCGCCGGGCCGGCCATCGACGCCATGGCCACGCCGATCCCGAGAATCACCGTCCCGATCATGTTCTCCTCATCCTGTTCTCCTCACGCTGGTCGAGCGCTCCATCCTAGCACTGGCCGGGGCGAGGGTCTTGAACCGGATTAGCAGGTAGCGGAACGGCGGATCGCGCCGGGCGGCCGGCCCAGATAGCGGGCGAACGCCCTGGTCATGTGGGCCTGATCGGCGAAGCCGTGCGCCATCGCGATCGCGGCGAGACTGCGACGGGTCGGGTTCACCACCTCCGCCCGGGCCCGCTCGACCCGCAATCGGCGGAGATACTCGCCGACGGTAAGCCCGAAGTGGGTGTGGAAGGCGCGCGCCAGGTGGGTCGGATGGCAGTCCGCGATCCGGGCGAGGCCATCGAGATCGGGCGGCTCGGCGACCTCGTGGAGCAACTCGCGGATCCGCTCGAGCCATCCCGGTCGACGGCGCGCCCGGGCCCGCTCGAGTCCCGCGATCACCTCGTAGATCAGGCACTCGATCTCGAGCAGGGGCGGCGTCCGGCCCCGGGCACGACGCTCGAGCCGTCGAAAGGCTCGCACGACGGGGCCGCTGTCGACGAAACGATGCGCGGTCCCGGCGCGCGGGGGGTCCTCCGGCGCGGGGAGGTGCACGATCAGACACCGGCCCCCCGCCCGCCCGAACCGGATCGCGTGATCGGTTCCCGGCGCGGAGATCCGCACGGTGCCGGGCGGGCACTCGTGGTCGCGCCCGCCGCTGCGCTCGACGAAGCCGCCGTCGAGCACCAGGCAGGCGTGAGGACCCGGATGCGCGTGGCCGCGCAGGCTGAGGCCGGGCGCCATCGTGCAGTCGACCACCAAGGATCGTCCGACCGGGAGGGTCCGCGCGTCCCACGGCTTCGCTCTCCGCATCCCGCCTCCGCTCGGTCTCGAAAGGCCCGATGCTTCGGAGGGCGAGGTCGTCGCAACGGCGGTGGTTCCAGCGGCAGCGGCCGAGCGACGCCGCTCGCGGACCAGGCCGCCTGGAGCCTGTGCCGGACGCCCCCCGGAACCTACTCGCCCCACCCGTGGCTTGCGCCGATGGTGAGCGGATGAGGACGAGTAGGCCCGTTCGGGGTCCGGTACGACGTCAGAGGTTGGGGTTGTTGAGCCGTTCGACGTCGGGCAGCGGGAAGCACTTCTGATCCTGGTACACGCCGCCCCCGTCCTTGAAGGGCACGCCCGGGGCCGGGGTCAGCGGGATTCCGTACTGCCGCAGGTCGCCGAGATGATGGCCATCGAGGAAGAAGGCGCGGCGGCGCTCCTCGACGATCTGCTGCTGGATCTGGGCGGGGTCGTTGCTGGAGAAGTGCGGCAGCCCGACCCGGTCATGGAGCTCGTTGATGATGTCCACGGCGGTCTGGCCGCCGGCCGCCTCGGCGACGATCAGCCGGGCCTCGACGCCGGTGGCCAGCGCGATCGGGCTCGACGCCGCCCCATACTTCGCCGCGATCCAGAGCGGGGTCACCCCATCGGACGCCGTGCCCGATCCCTGGGTGACCTGGACTCGTGGATCGGCCATGCCGCCGAAGCTCAGGCCGCGGTAGGAGGGATCGACCGTGTAGGTCCGGCTCCGCTGCCCGTGCACCCAGATCAGATTCTCGCGCCGCGGCGAGTCGGTCGAGTAGGTGGCGTTCATCACGAAATCGATCGGCACCGGCGTCGCGTCGGCGGCTGCGCCCGCCTTGTCGCCCTGGCGCAGCTTGGCGCGAGCCCGGCCGACCCGGGCCCAGTTCTGCAGCGCGGCATCGTTCGCGGCTTGGGCGGCGGTCAGGGCCGTGTTGAACCGAGTCTCCGCCTCGGCGAAGAGCTGCGCGGGGGAGAGCTCGGGACCGAGGTCGATCGCGGCCGAGCACATCGACTCGCCGAGCAAGACCAGACTGTAGCCGGCGTAATTTGCGGCGGTGGCGATCAGCTTCTGGCGGTTCGGCACCTCCGCGTCGGTCCAACCCTGGAGCAAGGCGACCGTGTTGTCGCCCTGGAACCGAGCCGTGGAGAGTGGCTTGTAGAGTCCGACGTTGCCTTCGACGTTGCCGCTGCAGATCGTGTTGGTATAGCTCGATGAGGTCGGGTTGAAGTCGCGCTTGTCGTATTCCTTCATCACGATCAGCGTGGTGCCGATCTCCAGCTCGTTGCCCACCAGGCCGGTGGCGACGACGTAGTGCGCCAGGGCGCATTCGAGATCGGCGCCCGCGCTGTTGACCAGCAGCGGGGCGTTGGAGGGCTGGGCCACCACGTCGGAGCGCACCCGCGACGGCGCCTCGACTTCGATCAAGGAGCTGCAACCCGCGAGGGTCGTCAGCGCGAGCGCCGTCGCCGTGTGTCGGTACCAGAAAGCCATGAGATCCCCCTCGCGACGGGCGCGCATCAGAACGTCAGGTTGAGGCGGAAGACGAACTGGCGGAGCTGCGGGACTTCGTTTTGCTCGAACGGCGTCCCGAACGTCGCCGCCTCCGCGTAGAGCGAATTGCTCTCCGGGTCGAGGCCTTGGAAGCTGGTCCAGGTGTGGAGGTTCCGGCCGGCGAGCGAGGCCTGGGCTCGTGAGGCACCGATCCATCCGGCCCACTCGGTCGGCAGCAGGACGCTGATGGCGACCTCACGCAGCTTCACGAAGCTCATGTCCCGCCACCACTCGGCATCGTCCGTGAGGCCGAGCACCGAGGAAGCGGCCTTCACCGGATCGAAGCGCTCGGGGTAGATCTCCTCTTCGCAGCCGAGGATGCCCGGACACCAGAGCGACGAGGTCCAGGCGCGCTGGCCCCGCTTGAAGTCGACCAGCCCGGAGACGGTCACCCGATTCCAGAGCCGCAGGCTCGACGAGACGCCGCCGTCGAGCGTCGGGTCGACCGGCCCGATGTAGACCTGGGGCGCGCCGGCGCAGGCGACGGGAGACCCGCCCGGCAGGCCGCCTTCCGTTCCGCCGTCGCACTTGATGTTGATCGGCCGGCCCTGCGCGTCCTGGTCGGCCGACACCACCTTGCGCGCGAAGATCCCGTAGAGGGGGAAGCCCGGCTGGAAGCGGTTGCCGAAGCCGAACGCGAGGTACGGCGTGCTCGGGATCCCGAGCTCGAGCACCTCGTTGTGGTTGTGCGAGAGGTTGAGCCCGACGTCCCAGGCGACATTGCGCGACTCGATGATGCGACCGTCGATCAGGAGCTCGACGCCGCGATTCTGGACCGTCCCGGCGTTGACGAACTGTTGCTCCGGAAAGCCGGTCGACGGCGCCACGTTGCGGAGCACGATCGCGTCGCGGGTCTTCTGTTGATAGAACGTGAAGTCGATCCCGACTCGCTGATTGAAGAGCGAGGCATCGAAGCCGAGCTCGATTTCGCTGGACCGCTCCGGTCCGAGTTCGGGATTGCCGACGAACTGCGGCGTGATGGCCGAGCTGCCCGCTTGGCCCGTGATCGGCTGATAGGTTCGGAGCGCGGCGAAGTTCTGGGGTTGTTGTCCCGACTCGCCCCAGGCGGCGCGGAGCCGCAGGTTGTCGACCGGCCCCAGCTTCCAGAACGGTTCGTCGCTCACCACCCAGGAGGCGCTGACCTTGGGGTAGGTGACGAAGTTGAAGTCGCTCCCGAACGCGCTGTTGTCGTCGCCGCGGACCGCAGCCGTCAGGAAGAGCCGGTTCTTCCAGGCCACCTGCACCTGACCGAAGAGACCGACCGTCACGTTCTCGATGTTGTCGTCGCTGCCGAAGGTGGTGGCCGCGCCGGCGATCGAGGTGACGTCCGGCGACGGGAAGGTGCGGCCGGTGGCGCTCAGCAGGGTCAGGTTTTGCCGGTAGTATTGCGCGCCGGCCGTCGAGGTGACCCGCAGGCTCTGGCCCAGGGAGGTCACCGCGGAGGCGCTGTAGTCGAGCGTGGTGCTGAGCAGGTTGCGCTGGCTGAAGGCCTTCTGCCCCGCGGCCTGGCCCGGGCTGAAGAAGACGGCGTCCTCCGCGGTCATGCGCCGGGTGAGGTTGACGGTGTTGGCCTTGGTGGCGTCGAAGCCCACTCTGAGTCGGTGATTGAGCCAGGACCGCGGGCGATGGCGGATCTCGCCGCCCACGGTGAAGTGGTCCACGTCCTCGCGCTGGCTGGTCTCCCGATTCCAGACCTCCGATGGCGCGGTGAAGAATCCCCGCTGCGGCGTGTCCCGAACCGAGGGACGGCTGAGGAGCGAGCCAAAGACGTAGTTGCCGTTCGGATAGGTGTTTCTCAGCAGACTCACGCTCAGCTGACCGTTGGCATCCCAAGTCGGCTTGGGGGTCACGCCGAGATTGACGCGAGCGCCGAACTTCTCGGCGCTGTTGGTGGCGATGGCCCCTTCGTCGCGATCGTAGTGGCCGGCGCCGAAGTACTGCACCGACTCCGTGCCGCCAGAGACATCCAGCGAATACCCCTGGAGCAGACCGGTCCGAAAGAGCGGCGTGCCGCGGTCGGTTTCCTGCTGGGCGAGGTTGTAGTCGACGACGCTGCCCGACGACTCGCGGAAGTAGTTGGTCAGCCAGCGACCCTCCGGATTGGCGAAGAAGTTGACGCCGTTGCGAGTCGAGACCCGCACCTGGGTCGGGCCAGGCGTGCCCCGCTTGGTGAGGATCTGGATCACGCCGCTCGAGGCCTCGGTGCCGTAGAGCGTGCCGGCGGCCGGGCCTTTGATGATCTCGATCATCTCGATGTCATCGGGGTGGAAATCGTTGAGCCGGGAGCCGACGGGCCCGCAGGATCCACCGCAGGACGTGGTGTTGTCGACTCGCACCCCGTCGACGTAGATCAGGGGCGTGATCCGCAACGACAGGGAGGATCGACCGCGAACCAGGATCCGCTCACCGCCCCCGACCTGTCCCGAGGGCGAGTTGACCTGAACGCCCGGGGCCCGGGCGTTGATCAGCTGGCCCAGCGTGAGGATTGGAGCGGTCTCGACCTGCTCCGTCACCCGCACGGTGGCGACGGCGTTGGCCACCTCGCGCCGCTGGGCACCGCCGGCGGTGCCCGTCACCACCACTTCCTCGAGGGAGAGCGCCAGCCGGGTGAGCTCGATCCGGAGGTTGGTGTCGCCGACCCGGGCCTCGATTTCGACGGCCTGATACGGGATCAGCCGGACGTCGAGCACCACGGTCTGACCCGGGACGCCGCGGATCTCGAACCGGCCCTCGGCGTTGGTGCGGGCCGAGAGCGCCGTGCCCTTCACGGTGACGTTGGCCCCTGGCGCCGGGGCGCCGGCGTTGTCGACCACGAGGCCGGCGACGACCCCGGTTTGGGCACCGAGGCCCCCGGCGCCGGCGACCGCAGCGCCTAAGAGGAGGGTCAAGGTGCGGCTGAGTACGCTCATGGTTCCCCCGTTCGGAGGTGGATTGCGGATCAGCGGCGACCCATTCCGAGGCAGGTTGGGTCGAGGGGAGGGCTCGGTTGGAGTGGGCTGTTTGCCCACCACACTGAACTGTATTATGGTTGACCTTAATGATAACGATAATGCCCGCTTGATGGGCGCGCAATAGCCTCGGGTCACCGACCGGAGGAACCCACTGCTCACAACCGATCGCCTGTCCCGAATCCAGGCAGCCCTCGCCGAGCTCGATCTCGACGGCTGGCTGCTGCACGACTTCCAGCGATCCAACCCGATCGCCATCGGGGTGCTCGGGCTCGACGGGATGATCACCCGCCGGTTGTTCTGTCTCCTGCCCCGCGAGGGCAAGCCGATCGCGGTCACCAGCGCCATCGAGCCAGGACCGTGGCGCGACTGGCCCGGGGAATGGCCGCGCCTGGTCTACCAGGGCTGGGAGGATCTCGAGTCCCACCTGGGTGCGATCCTCTCCGCCAAGCGGGTCGCCCTCGAGTATTCGCCGGACAACGGGATCCCATACCTGGACCGGGTGAGCGGCGGCGTTCTCGAGCTGGTGCGCCGTTGTGGCGCCGTCCCGGTATCGTCGGTCGACCTGGTAACCAGGTGCTGGGCGGGCTGGACCGACGTCGAGCTCGACTCCCATCGTCGAAGCGCGGAACTCCTTGCCGCCATCGCGCGCGAAGCCGCCGGGCGGGCGGGCCGGGCGGCGCGGGGGGCGAAACCACTCCTCGAGCACGAGCTTCGCGATTGGCTGATCGACTCGATCGGGGCGGCCGGGCTGGTCTTCGAGTCGCCACCGATCGTCGCCGCAGGCGTCAACTCGGCGGACGTGCACCACGACCCCGCGGCGGAGCGACCCCGGCCGATCATAGCTGGCGACGTCTTGCTAATCGATCTCTGGGCCAAGGAGCCGGGTTCGGTCTATGCCGATCAAACCTGGATGGCGGTGCTGGGCGAGCCCGACCCACGAATGAGCGCGGTCTGGACGGCGATCCGCCGAGCCCGCGACCGGGTCATCGAGTTGCTGCGCGGCGTGGTCGAGGCGGGCGGGTCACTCCCCGCGGCAGAGGCGTATCGCGTGGCCCGGCAGGTCCTCGCAGCGGACGGTCTCGAGCGATACGCGGTTGGAAGGCTTGGCCACTCGATCGGAACCGAGCTTCATGGTCCAGGACCCAACCTCGACGGGCTGGAAACACGGGAGCAGCGACTCCTCGGGCCGGGACTCGGCTTCTCGATCGAGCCCGGCCTCTATTTGCCCGGAGCCTTCGGAATGCGGACCGAGGTCAACGCCTTTATCGAGCCGGGCCGGTTGTTGGTCACGCCGGCGCAATACCAGTCGGAGCTCTGGCTGGTCTGAGTCAGAAGCTGCCGCGCTCGCCCACCGAGGTGATCACCTTCTTCAAGCGGGCGGCCGCGTTCTGCCAGTTCTCCCGAGCCTCCCGTTCCGCCCGATCGGGGTCGCCGGCCAGGATCGCGTCGATGATCCGCCGATGCTCAAGCGGCGAGGTCGACGCAGGGCCTCGGATGATGGCTGCATGCCCCATGACGCTGGCGTATGCGCGGCCGTAGCGCTCGCCCTGGGTGTTGACGGCGCCGTAGATCGAGCGGAGGCGGGGGCCCGCGACCGCGATGTAGCAGAGGTGGAGACGGTCGTCGATGTCGTAGCTCTCGTCCAGCTCTTCCGAGGGCGATGCCAGCACCTGTGCCAGCGCGTCGTTCAACGCCTGCATCTCACCAGCGATTCGCTGGCGATCCTCCAGCGGCAGCTCGGCGGCGATCCGAGCCGCGGCGCCGTTGAGCACCGCCTTCAGGGTGTAGATCTCCTCCATGTCGGCCACCGTGAGGGGCGCGACGATCGAGCGCGAGTAGCTGCCGGCTGGCGTCGACTGAACCAGGCCCTCGTGCTCGAGCCTCTGGATGGCGGCTCGAAGGCTCGATCGGCTCACCCCCAACCGCTCGGCGAGGGGCCGCTCAATGAGCGGCGAGCCCGGAGCGAGCACACTGTTGACGATGAGCTGCCGGAGCCGCGGATAGACACCCTGCGCCCCGGACGAGCGCGGAGCCCGCTTGCGAGTGGTCATGTCGAGGTGGCCCTCAGGCGGGCCGTTGAGGGTGAGGGTGGCCGGAACAGGATAGCGGCCAAACTGCCCTTAATTCAAGTACGACACAGCGTTGCGAGTCCGATCCCCGTCAGGAGGATACTCGGGTCGCTTGCGCCAGCAGGTAGAATGCAGTATCGTCGGCCAAAAGGCAAACCATTTGGTCACGGATGCCCGAAGGGACACGATGACCCAGGCCCGCCGACTGAAGTCCCCCGGTGCCAAGCTCGTCCTGCTCGCCCTCGGGACACTTGGTCTGCCGTCACAAGTGCACGCGCAAGCCGACCCGTTCGGGTCGGTCCGCCAGTACGCCCGAGCGCTGGTCGAGGACGGCTCGCTCCCTTCCGTCGCGATCGTCGCCAGCCGGGCCGGCCGCACCGTGTTCGACGAGGCCTTCGGATGGGCCGACCGCGAGCGCCGGGTCGCGGCCACCACGTCCACCATGTACTCCCTCGCCTCGATCTCGAAGCCGTTCACCGGGACCGGGCTGATGATGCTGGTGCAGGCGGGCCGGGTGGACCTCGACCATCCCATCAACCGCTACCTCGGCGACCACGGCGTCCGCGCCTTGGAGGGCAGCGCCGACGAAGCCACCGTCCGCCGGGTCGGCAACCACACCGCCGGCCTGCCACTCCACTACCAGTTCTTCTACGAGGGTGATGGCCAACCGCGGCCGCCGATGACCGAATCGGTGGACCGCTACGCGATCCTGATCGCGCCGTCCGGCTCGTGGTTCAACTACTCGAACCTGGGCTTCGGCCTGCTTGAGCTGGTGATCGAGCGGGTCTCCGGCCGGAGCTACGCCGAGTTCATGCGGGACCGGGTCTTCACTCCCCTCGGTCTCCACCGCACCGCCGTATTCACCGCTCCCCCGGCGGGCGACACCGTCGCCGTGCGCTACGACACCAGCGGCCGACCGATCCCATGGTACGACTTCGATCACCGAGGAGCCTCCGCCGTCTACGCCAGCGCGCGCGACCTGGCCCGCTACGGTGCCTACCATCTCGGACACGGAATCGGCGAAGCGGTGCTCACCACGCAGTCCATCGGGACACTCCTCGAGCCGACGGCGCGCCGCGCGGCCAACGTCGGCTACGGCCTTGGCTGGGCCACCTACGACGACGAGATCGGCCATCCGGCTCTGGGGCACGGCGGCGGAATGCCGGGCGTGGCCACCCAGCTCAGGATCTTCCCCGAGACTGACGCCGTGGTGGTGGTGCTCGCCAACGCGGCCAACAACGGACTGGTGAGCGAGCTCTCCCGACGGGCGACCGCCGCGCTCCTCGGAGCCACACCACCGACCCCGGACCAGCCCGCCGCCGAGCCCTTCGAGGCGCCCGGGCAGCTGGTGGGTGCCTGGCGGGGCACGCTCCAGACCTGGCGAGGCTCGGTCCCGGTGGAGCTCGACCTGTCCCGCGACTCCGTCTGGGCCACCCTCGGCGGCGCGCGCGCCGCCGTTCAGGGACCCGCCTGGGACGGCAACCGGCTGTCCGGACGGTTCGTGGGCACGATCCCGACGCCGGACGCCTCCCGTCGGCCGACCTCGATCGTGCTCGACCTCCACCTCGCCAACGGTCGGCTCTCGGGGGCCATGTCGGCTGTCGCACGCGATGCCTACGCGGTCTCGTCGTATGCCCGGCTCGAGCGGGCGGCCCGATGACGGGGGTCTCTGTCTGCCGCCAGGGCGCGGCCGTGGTCGGCCGGCTGCTGGCGACGCTGCTGCTCTCGTTCGCCTGCACGACCGCGGCACTCGGCCAGGCGGCGTACGAGGTCGTGCTGCTCAACGGACGGATCATCGACGGGACGGGCGCCTCCTGGTACCTCGGCGATCTCGCGATCCAAGACGGGCGGATCGCGCGGGTCACGCCGGCCGGCGTACTCCGCGGCGCGACCGCGAGGCGTACCATCGACGCCACCGGGATGGTGGTTGCGCCGGGGTTCATCGACATCCAGAGCCACTCGCGCGGCTCGCTGCTCGCCGGTGACGGGCGGGTCGTGAGCAAGATCACCCAGGGCATCACGACCGAGATCCTCGGCGAAGGCTGGAGCAACGCGCCCCTCAATCCCGCCAACGGATCGTCGTTCGCCGAGGACAGCCCGACCGCGCTGCGCGCCGCCTTCGCCGAGCCCCATGGTTTCGCGCACTGGCTCGAGGCTATGGAGCGACACGGCAACTCGGTCAACGTCGGCTCCTTCCTTGGCGCGACGACGGTGCGGCTCTACGCCAAGGGCATGGGCGCGGGCGCGCCCACGCCGGCCGAGATGGACACCATGCGGGCCGTGGTGCGGCGGGCGATGGCAGATGGCGCGTTCGGCTTGGCCTCGGCGCTGATCTATCCGCCCGCGGCGTTCGCGACCACCGAGGAGCTGACCGAGCTCGCGAGAGCGATGCGACCCTATGGGGGCCTCTACGTTTCGCACATCCGCTCCGAAGGTGACCACCTGGTCGAATCGGTCGACGAGGCGATCCGGATCGGCCGGGAGGCGGGCGTGCCGGTCGAGATCTACCACCTGAAGGCGATGGGATCCCGGAACTGGGCCAAGATCCCCGCCGTGATCCGGCAGATCGACTCGGCCCGCGCGAACGGCGTCGACGTGCAGGCCAACATGTACCCGTACATCGCCACCGGCACTGCCTGGACCGCCTGTGTCCCGCCGTGGGCATCCACCGATGGGAAGCTGCTGTCCAATCTCCGCGATCCGGCGACCCGCACCAAGATCCGCGACGAGATGATGAAGGACCGGACCGAGTGGGAGAACAACTGTGCGCTCTCGGGGGCCGAGGGCATGTTGATCGTGGCGACCACGCAGCCGGCAAACCAGCGCTACGCCGGCAAGCGGCTCTCCGAGATTGCCGCGATGATGGAGCGCTCTTGGGCCGACGCGCTGCTCGACCTGATCGTCGCCGAAGAACGCGTCGGCGGGGCGATCTACTACATGATGAGCGAGGAGAACATCGAGCGGCAGCTGGCGGCGCCGTGGATGAAGTTCGGCACCGACGCGCCGGGGCTCGATCCCGAGCGGGCGTCCGGGCTCACTCATCCCCGGGCGTACGGCAGCTTCCCGAGGATCCTCGGCTATTACGTCCGCGAGCGCGGCGCGCTCTCGCTCGAGGAGGCGGTCCGCAAGCTGTCCTCCGCGGTGACCACCCGGCTCGGCATCGACGACCGGGGCGTGCTCCGCGCGGGGCTCGCCGCCGATCTGGTCGTATTCGACCCGGCCACCGTCCTCGATCGAGCCACCTTCGAGCGGCCACACCGGACCTCGGTCGGGATCCGGGACGTCTTCGTCAACGGCGAGCCCGTCGTCCTCGACGGCGTCGTCACCGGCGCGAAACCCGGGAAGGCGCTCCGCGGCTCGGGCGCCCGTCCCTTCTGAGGCAAGAGGAGGCAGCACCATGACGCAGGGTTGGGCGGGTCGACTCATCCTGATCGGGCTCGCGTGGCTGGCGATCGGTCCCGGCACCGCGCTCGGTCAATCGGCTCGAGAGCGGGCGGTCGACTCGCTCTTCGCGGCCTGGAACCAGTCGACCTCGCCCGGGTGCGCGGTCGGCGTGGTCCAGGACGGCCGGTTCGTCTATCGCGCGAACTACGGGATGGCGAATCTGGAGGCGGGCCGGCCGATCGGAGCTCGAACGGCCTTCTACATGGCCTCGGTCTCGAAGCAGTTCGCCGCGGCGGCGGTGGCGCTGGCCTCGCTGCAGGGGAAGCTCTCGCTCGACGACGACATTCGCCGCTTTCTGCCGGAGATGCCGGACTACGGCCGGCCGATCACGGTCCGCCACCTGGTCCACCACACCAGCGGGATCCGCGATTACCTCGGCATGCTGGCGCTCAACCGACGGCTCGACCAGGCGAATTCGGACGAGGACGTGCTGAGGTTGATCGCGCGCCAGCGGGCGCTCAACTTTCCGACGGGCAGTGAGTACTCCTACAGCAATTCGGGGTACATGCTGCTCTCGCTGATCATCGAGCGCGCCACGGGCAGCTCGCTCCGGGAGTACGCGGAGCGCGAGCTGTTCGGGCCCCTCGGCATGCGGGACACCTACTTCTACGACGACCACACGAAGCCGCACCCGGCCGGTGACCGGCGGGCGATCGGCTACCAGGGCGACGAGTCGCGCGGCTTTCGGAGCGGCGTGCTCCCGAATTTCGAGCAGGTGGGCGACGGGGGACTGATCTCGACGGTCGAGGACGCGCTCCGCTGGGACCAGAACTTCTACGACGGCAAGGTCGGCGGCGGGCGATTCCTGAGCCTGATCCAGACGCCCGGTCAGCTCAGCGACGGCTCCGGGATCGAATACGCCTTCGGCCTGATGGTCCGCGACTACGCGGGTCTCCGCACCGTGGTGCACAGCGGGGGCTTCATGGGCTACCGAACCATCATCCAGCGGTTTCCGGATCAACGCTTCTCCGTGATCATCCTCTGCAACGAGGGCTCCGCGACGCCCGAGTCGCTGGCGCCGGCGATCGCCGACCTCTACCTGATCGACGCGCTCGACGCCGCCCAGCGGCCGCTGACCGGCGAGTACTACAGCGACGAGCTCGACGTCGCCTGGACGATCGCGGCTGATCGCGGCCACCTGCGGCTGCTCGGGCCGTCCGGGCCCGTCACCCTGAGCTCCGAGGGCAAGGACGCTTACCGGGTGAACAGCCCGCTCGGAAGGGCCAACCTGACCTTCACCCGCCGGAACGGAGCAGTGACCGGCTTCACCGTGGCCCTCGGGCCGCGGACGACGGGCATCACCTTCGTGAAGCGCTAGCGGAGGCCGCTGTCGGGATGGCTCGTGGCTTGGCGGTCCTGGCCCTCTCGCTCGGCTCGGCGGCGCCCGGGCTCGCCCAGGCGCCGCGGAGCCCCCGACTCGACCGGCTCGAGCAAGCGGTACAGGACGGCTCCATTGGCGCCCTGGATCGTTTCTGGGCTGAACTGACGGCAGTCGGCGCGCCCCTGGTCGAGCCGCACCCGTCCGACCCTTCCCGCCGTTTGGTCACCTTCGTCTGGCGGGCCAGTGAGCCCGCGCGCGACGTGGTCGTTGCCGGCTCGGCGCTCGGCGGTAACCCGGCCGCGAATCGGCTGACCCAGATGCCGGGCACCCAGCTCTGGCATCGGACGCTCGATCTCCCGGCCGACCTGCGAACGGTCTACCGCTTCGTGATCGATCCACCGGAGGGATCGACGGGCACCCGCGCCCACGCTCGCCAGGATCCGTTCAACCCAAAGGCGTTCGTCTACCCTCGCGATCCCGAGGTCGAGGGCAGCACCGACTACCGGATCTCGCTGCTCGAGCTGCCGGCCGCCGGGGCGCAGCCCTGGATCGGTGAGCAGGCCGGAGTCCCGCGAGGGCGGGTCGAAACCCACCGATTCGCGAGCAGGATCCTCGGCAACGAGCGGCGGGTGTTCGTCTACACCCCCGCCGGCTACGAGCCGGGCGCGGCCCCCTACCCGCTGCTCTTGATCTTCGACGGCGCGGCCTATCTGACGCTGGTGCCCACCCCCGTGATCCTCGACAACCTGATCGCCGCGGGACGGATCCCGCCCGCCGTGGCCGTGCTGGTGGACAACCCCGACGCCGCGACGCGCAGCCGGGAGCTCGACTGCTATTCGCCTTTCGTCGAGTTCGTCGCGACCGAGCTCACGCCCTGGATCGAGGCGCGTTATCGGGTCAGCACCGACCCCGGACGACGTCTGCTCGGGGGTTCGAGCGGCGGGGGCCAGGCCTCCATCTGCATTGGCGAGCACCATCCCGAGCTGTTCGGCCTGATCCTGGCCCAATCGGGCTCGTTCTTCGCGGCGCCCGACCAGCCGATGGGTGACGAGTGGGTCTACCGACACCTGATCGAGCGCCCACGACTCCCGCTGCGCGTCTACCTCGACGTCGGTCGGTTCGAGCCGAGTTTCAGCGTCACCGGGGTTCGGATGATGCGAAACGTCCTCGAGGCGCTCGGCTACCCGCTCGTCTACCAGGAGTTCAGCGGCGGCCACGACTACTCGTGGTGGCGAGGAACGCTTGCGGATGGCTTGATCGCGCTGCTGCCCGCTCAGTAGACTGCGCCTTCCCCAGCGAAACGACGGCTCCGCCGATGCGATTCCTCCTCCTGCTCGCCACGCTGACCTCGCCGCCCGGCCTGCCGGGCCAGACTCAGGACTCGATCCGGATCGAGTTCGACGTTCGGATCCCGATGCGCGACGGCGTGACCCTGTCGACGGACCTGTATCGGCCGGCGGGATCGGGCCCTTGGCCCGTCATCGTGACCCGGACGCCCTACAACAAGAACGGGGGCCGTACGCTCGCCGCCGGTCGCTACTACGCCGCCCACGGCTACGTCTACGCCGCCCAGGATGTCCGCGGACGAGGCGACTCGGACGGCGGCTGGGAGCCTTACCGGCACGAGGGACGCGACGGGTACGACACGATCGAGTGGCTGGGCGCGCAGTCCTGGTCGACGGGCCGGGTCGGCACGATCGGGCAGTCGTACACGGGCTACGACCAGTGGCTCGCGGCCGTCGAGCAGCCACCGCACCTCGCGGCGATGGTGGTACGCACCACGATGACGGATCCGATGGGCGACGTCTGGATCTCGGGTCCCGGCGGGCTCCCAACGCCGACGATGATCAGCTGGTATCACCTCACGGCCGGCAAGGTCAACCAGAACATGGCTGCCGTCGACTGGGCCGCGCTCAACTGGCACCTCCCCCTGCTCACGATGGACGAGGCCGCCGGCCGGCCGAACCCGCGCTGGCGCGAGGTGATCAGTCATTCGCGGCTCGATGGGTGGTGGGAGCCGATGCGCTACCAGAATCGGATCGAGCGGGTGGCGGTGCCGGTCCTTCATGTGTCCGGCTGGTACGACGACGCGCAGCGGGCGACGCCGATGAACTTCCAGGCGATGACCACTCGGGCCGAGTCGGCCGTGGCCCGGCGGCGGCAGATGATGATCATCGGTCCCTGGCCACACGCCGTGAACTCGACCGCCAAGCTCGGCCCGTTGGACTTCGGCCCCGACGCGATCATCGACCTGGACGGGGCGGAGCGTCGCTGGTTCGACCGCTGGCTGAAGGACGAGCCCAACCGGATCGAGCGAGAGGCTCCGGTGCGGCTGTTCGTGATGGGCGCGAATCGCTGGATCGAGGCGGGAGCCTGGCCGGTTCCCGGCACGCGCTTTGTGGACTACTACCTGCACAGCGACGGCGGGGCGAATACCCGGAACGGCGACGGGCGTCTGACTCTCGCGCCCGCGACCGGCGATGAGCCGCCTGATCGGTACGTCTCGGATCCGTCCGATCCGGTTCCCTTCCTGACCGAGCCCTCGTTCGCCCAGCTCGGCGGCCCCGAGGACTACGCTGAGGTCGAGACCCGTTCCGACGTCCTGGTCTACACCGCGCCCGCCTTCACCGAAGAGACGCTGATCTGCGGGCCCCTCGAGGTCCGCCTGTACGCCGCGTCCGACGCCCCCGACACCGATTTCATGGCCAAGGTGCTGGACGTCTGGCCGACGGGTTACGTCCAACGTCTCAACGACGGAATGGTGCGAGCCCGCTTCCGAGACGGCTGGACCGATCCCAGTCCGATCGAGCCGGGGAGAGCCTACCGGTACGACATCGACGCCTGGAACACCTGCCAGGCCTTCGGGCCGGGTCACCGGTTACGCCTGGAGATCGCGTCCAGCGCGTTCCCCAAGTACGATCGCAATCCAAACACCGGCGAGCCGCTCGGGATGTCGAGCGCCACCCGGGTGGCCCGACAGATGATCTTCCACGACGCCGAGCGCCGGTCCTATCTCCGAGTGCCGATCGTCGACGGGTGGCGGGAGGCGAATCGGCCGGACGGGGCCGCCCGCATCGGCGCCCCGCCCGGCCGAGAGGGACCGGACCCGACTCGCGATCGCCGACGGCATCGTCGCCGCCTGCTTCCCACCCCACTTCTGGTTCCAGCGCATCAGGGAGAGCTGGGTCCTGAGGAAGTTCGACGGCG
>JBFXAS010000030.1:0-30700 GCA_050184075.1 Gemmatimonadales bacterium | reverse complement strand
GTAGCGCGGCCGCCGACGCTCGCCGGTCTCCTCGACCTCCGGCTCGCTCAGAACCCCACTCTCGTCCGCCATCCGGCGCTGGCGCTACTTGGCGCGATTGGCCAGCGCCTGGAGCTGATCGGGCGTCATCGACTTGAGCAGCATCGTGTCGACCTGCGAGACGAAGGCGTCGCGCCGACTCGAGCCTCTGAGCCGCGCCAGCCGCCGCTGCGCGCCCGGCCCCGCCATGCTGGCCGGCACCCGGCCGAAGTCGGTCCACCAGAGACTCAGGCTGACCAGGTTGTAGAAGACCGAGAGCACCGCCGCCACCACCATCGCCTGCACCCCAGCCGCGACCCCGACCCCGATCGCCAAGAAGACGTGGACCGCGTCCTTGGTGTCTTCGAGCCGGTTCCGGAACGCGATCGCGCCCACGATTCCGCCGAGACCGAAGGCGAGCGCCAGGCTGCTCTTTACCAGGATCACCACGCCGGCCACCACGATCGGCAGCACGATCAGCGTCTGCACCAGCGACTGCTGGTAACCTCGCTTGGCGCGAGTGAGGATGTAGACCCACGCCACCGGCAACATCAGCAGATACGCCCCGACCATCGCGATCAGCGATTCCTTCACGATATCCAGCGGCGTCGGCGCGTCGAGCGGCACCGTGGCGTTGGTGAGGTCGGACGTGGCGGCCGCCAACTCGTGGAAGCGACCGAGTGTGAAGACTCCCGGAAGGTCCGGCCGCCATTGGTAGATCAGCAGCAGCCCGACCGCGAGGACGATGTAATACGCGACGATCCGCGCCAACGGATGGTCGGCGAGGCGGGTCAGGAGGTTGGACGGCTGGGAGGCCGGAAGCGTCATTGCGGCCTCAATATAGCTCTCGCTGCCAGGAGCGCCGGGTCTCGGTCCGCCACACCGGCGAGGGCGCCCCCGCGACCCTCCGACCCGTCCTACTATTTGTATAGTTGACAAACCACAGCCCGAATCCTAGCTTCTACGAGACTTCTAGTAGGAGCCGGTCACCGATGGCAGTGTCGTTCACCGATCGCGAGCTCGACGTCATGGCGGTCCTCTGGGCCCGCGGGCCCAGCACCGTCCAGGAAGTGCGCCGCGCCCTCGAGGCCGAGCTCGCCTACACCACGGTGTTGACCGTCTTGAGGACCCTCGAGGCGAAGGGTCACGTCGACCACCAGGTCCAGGGCAAAGCCCACCGATACCGAGCCTTGGTGGCCCGGGCGGAGGCGGGGCGCTCCGCGCTCGGCCGGCTGGTCGACAAGGTGTTCGGCGGCTCGCGGGAGCTGCTGCTCACCCATCTCGTCTCCGGCCAGCTCGACGAGGCCGAGATCAAGCGCCTTCGTGCGGTCCTCAACGAGCGGCTCGAAGGCGGCGACGAGCGGGAGGGCGAGCGATGATCGCCGCCTGGCTGCTCTACACGCTGGCGCTCTCCGCGATCATCGCGCTAGTGGCCTCGCTGATCGAGCCAATGGTCAGATCGCGCGGTTGGCGGGTCCGGAATTTCTGGGCCGCCGCGCTGCTCGCCTCGGCCCTGGTGCCGGCGGCCCTCGCGCTGCGGCCCCGTGCCCCGATCCAGCCACTCGCCGCCGGGCCCGGTGGCAACCTGACCCTCACGACGGAGCCGCTCGCGGCCGGACCCGATCTCGACCGTCCACTCGGCGCGCTCTGGATCGTCGGCTCGGGTCTGGTGCTGGCTCTGGTCGCGGGCGGACTGCTACAACTCCACGCCGCCGTCCGTCGGGCCCGCCGGATCCGAGTCGACGGCACCCCGGTCGCCCTCACCGATCGACTGGGCCCGGGAGCGACGGCCTTCGGCGAGCCGCGGATCCTGGTGCCCGAGTGGTTCCGCTCGCTGCCCCGGCCCGCGCAGCGACTGCTGGTGCTTCACGAGCGCGAGCATCTCGCGGCTCGGGATCCGCAATGGCTGCTCGGAGGCTGGCTGGTGCTCGCGCTGGTGCCCTGGAACCCGATCGCGTGGTGGATGCTCTCGCGCCTGGTCCGCGCCATCGAGACCGACTGCGACGCCCGGGTGCTCGGCCGCGCGCCGGTCAGGCCCTATGGCGAGCTGCTACTCGAGGTTGCCGGTCGGGTGGCTCGTCCACCGCTGGTCGGCATGCTGGCCTTCACCCGCTCCGGCTCGGAGCTCAAAGAAAGGATCGATCGGATGACTCTTCCGCGCCGGCCCCTCGGCCCAGTTCGTCAGCTCACCCTCGGCGGGGTGGCGGCCCTCGCGCTGGTCGCCGCCTGCGAAATGCCCGCGCCCGATCCGGTCGGCCCGTCCGCCGAGTCGAAGGCCGAGGCTCCCGCCGTCGCCGCCAAGGTCATGGCCAAACACCCGGTCGTCGTCGTGCTGAGCGCCTCGGGCTCGGAGCTCTATCGCGATCACGCGATGCCAGTCCTGGTGCCGGACAACATCGCCCGGATCGAGGTGCTCAAGGGTCGTGAGCTTGCCGACGATCTTATCGAGGTGACGCTCAAGAAGGACGTCGCCTTCGACGGCGCCGCCGCGAAGGTGGCCCTGCACCTGATGCGTGCAGCCAAGGAAGCGATCCACGCCAGGGAGGCGGGGGTGCAGGGCCGGCTTCGCCGCCATCCCGTCGAACTCAGGGAGCTGCAGACCAAGAAGGAAGCCGAGCTCCATGCCCGAGCCTCGGGTGAGATTCGGCACCGGGTCAGCGCCGACAGCACGAAGCTCGCGAACTGAGACCCCCCGTGGGGCGGCGAGCGACGAGCCGGACGGGTCACCCGCCCGGCTCGCTTCGTTTCAGAACGCGAATCCCACCGCGGCGTGAAAGCGGGTCCCTTCGTCGCTGTTGCCGGCCGAGAAGCTCAACATGCTCCCGCGGGTGAGGAAGCTCATCCAGATCCCGCCACCGACACTGTCGTGCCAGAGGTCGGACGTCTCCTCGCTGTGGTAGACCCGCCCGACGTCGTAGAAGCCGAAGACTCCCTGGCGCCCCGGCACGAAGATGAACGCCTTGGTGAGGGCCAGCCTGAGCTCGGCCGATCCCCACACGGCGCCGCGGTCGCCAGCGAAGCGGTTGGAGCGGAAGCCCCGGAGCGTCCTGCCCGAGCCGAGGAAGGCCGCGTCGTGGAACGGGATGCTGCCGGCGGTGCCCCAGATCCTGGTGGCGCCGCCGAGGAGCGCGAGCGTGGGCTGGGTCGGGATGGAGGCGCTCAGGTAGGCCGCCACCTCGCCGCCAACGGAGCCGTACGCGTCGGTCACGTCGAGGAGCGCAGGCTGGTAGCGCGCGCCCAGCTTGAGATGGACGCCGCGTCGCGCCGCGAGCGGGACGTCACGGGTATCGACCTCGAGATTGGCCGCCAGGCCCAGCTGTGCGAAGCCGCTGGTGCCGAAGGGCGGGTCCAGCCCGATGAAGCGGGTCGCGTTCTGTCCGTCGTCGGTCTCGGTCACCGAATAGCGGAGCCGCGGACCGACGGTGAGCACGCTGCGCTCGCCCAGCGCCCAGCCGAGCACCGGGGCGAGCTCGACGGAATGCTGGGTCGCGCGATAGAACGCGGGCGGCTGGTCGGGATCGATCGACCGTTCGTTCCCGAAGCCGTGCCAGCGGAGCACTTCGATCCCGCTCGCCAGGGCGTCCACCTCGAAGAAGCTCCGGGCGTTCTCCCGCATCGCGCGGTAGCTCACCACGAGCCGCCCGGTCTTCGCCCCCGTCGCCGCCACGGCCGTGTAGACCAATCGGGACGCGAACGGCTTTTTCCGGAACGCGTACCGGGTGAAGCGACCGCCCCATCCGAGGGTGATCCCGGCATCCGGGCTCACCGAGGCGAAGGGAAAGGAGATCGCCTTCCTGCCCCAGTCGCGGTGCGGCAGCGCGGTCGGATCCTCCGGGTGGTCGATGGCCTCGTAGGGCTTGGCGTTGATGTCGTGGCCCACGCCCTCGTTGGCGCCGCGGTCGTCGTAGAACTTGCCCTTGCCCATGCGACTCGAGTCGACCATGACGTCGTCGCCGCCGCCGCCGATGAAGCGGACCGAGGTCGGTACGCTCCCCTCGCCGCCGAGCACGGCGCGATCGTCGCCGCCGTGGAGATAGACCCGGATGTCGGCCGTCTCCGACCGGTCGAACTGTCGCCGGTACCAGGGGCGGTCGCCGCCGATCTCCACCAGGACCGAGCGCTCATCGACCCGCTCCACCCGCACTCGGTCGGCCTCGTCCGTGGCGTGGATGTCGACCTCGCGGGCGAGGAGCCCGTAATAGCGCCGGGCCATCGCGCCGAGTCCGTCGCGGCGGGCCTTGAGGGCGGCCGAGAGTCGGGGACCGTCGATCGCGCGGAGCTCGCGAGGCAGCCGCGACACCGCCGCCTCGATCACCGGATCCGTGAGCCGGCGCTCGAGGTCGGTGGCGACGCTGTCCCATGCCGGCCACTCGAGATCGGTCAACAAACGGCGGTCGAGATCGCGCCCGTTCCAGGTGGCGCCCACGATCTCGGGATAGTCGGGGCCGAACTCGACCAGCTGCGGCACCTGCCGACGCACCAGGCGGAGCAGAAACCCGTCGAAGCGGACGAAGGCCTGGTCGCGATCGCGGGGAATCGGGACCCACCGCCGGCGGCCGCCCTGCTCGACCAGCGCCCAACGCCACTGGTCACGGTGACGATCCCAGTCGCCGAGGAAGATGTCGGTCAGTCGGGCTCGGAGAAACGCGCGGGAATCGACCCGCACGTCGGCGCGCTCCTCGATCGCGTCGAGAAAGTCCTCCGAGCCCACGATCTCGAGCGCTCCCGCGAAGCTCACGTCGTCGTCGTCGGCGTCCCGGGGCCGCTCTTCGATCATCCCGAGCAGGTTTCCGAACTCGGCCCGGTACTCGCCGAGCGCCGGGTGGTCCGGCAAGACCACCAGGGTCGGGGTCGCGTGGAGCACGCCGGCCGCCGCGAGGATGGGCGGCACCACCAGGCCGCCAACGGGATGTCCGGAGCTGATCTGGTCCTGGAAGAGCCGGTCCGCGAAGGTCTCTCTGAGATCGGGCGGCAGGGCGGCGGTGGGATCCTTGTCGACGCTCCGGAAGGCGTACTGTCGCCCGTCGGCGCCCTGGAAGCGGAGCGACTTGGTCTGGGTGCCACCGCCACGCTTCAGGGGACGAAGGCCGCCGGCAAAGGTCGCGAGATCGAGCAGCGGCACCCTCACCGGGGTGGTCCACAGGTCGCGGTAGTGGTCGCCGAAGAAGAAGCGGTACACGCCGCCACGCGCATACGCGGCCCCGGGCACGACCGTCACCGAGTCGGTCATGCCGGCCTGCGCGCCCGCCACCTTGGGAAACGCAACCGCGCTCGCCGCCGCGAGGGCGATCAGTCGGTTCCGTAGTCGAGCCACGATCGGTAGGCCTCCCGGGCCTGGTTCGAGGGATCGAGGACCGTCACGCCGAGTCGAACGCGCCGATCGGCGAAGCGATCGAGCCGCATGAAGCCGGGCCGCGAGGAGCGAAAGGCGGTCGAGTCGCCCATGCCCACCGCGGTCTGGTGGTGCTCCATGCCCGCGCCACTCACCAGATAATATCGTCCGGCGCCGCGGCGGATCACCTCCAGGGCATGCTCGTGACCGGCGGCGTAGATCAACGGTCCGCCGGCCGGAAAGCTGCCCTCGAGCGCCGAGCGCATCTGTCGGTTCCGGTCGCTCCATTGATCCTGGGCGTCGGCGACGAGGTGCCGGCCGACCGGATAGATCCAACCGATCGGGAGCCAGAGCCACGGGGCGAAGGGCGTGGGAGCGAGCGGCAGGAGCCACTGGGTGAGCGGGTGATAGCCGCCGTGCTCGCCGTGCGATTCCATCGGGTGATGTCCGATCACCACCACCGGCTCGCCCCCCGGAGCGCCGAGCGCCGTCGCGAGGGAGGCGGTCACCGCCGCGGGCGTCTCAGCGTCGCAGCGCACCTCGGGATCCGGCAGCGAGCCGCGGGCGCCCTGCTCGTCGCCGGGCCGGGGTCCGTCGTGGAGCCACCACTGGGTGTCGATCGCGACGACCCGGAAGCCCGCCAGCTCGACGGCCTCCGGCCCGGGGCAGCCGCCGCTCGGCACTTGCCGCACCCGCACCTCGCGCTCGGCCGCATAGCGCTCGAGCAATCGCTCCGCGCGTTGGACCGCCGCCCACCCGTCGGGGCGATGGCGGGCCCAATCGTGGTTGCCGGGAATCAGGTAGACCGGAAGGCCGGTCGAGTCGGCGAGGCTGGCGAGCGCGAGCAGCCGCCGTTCCGCTTCGGGTCGATCGGGATCGCCGGCTGGCGGGATCCCGGCCGGGTAGACGTTGTCGCCGAGAAAGACGATCGCGCTCGCCCGGGTGGCGGCCCGGCCCTGGCGGGCGAGCTCGGTGAGGACCCGGTCTCCGCCCTTCGCCGCGGCGCCCGCGTCGCCGATCAGGAAGAGGGTGGAGACCGGGGTGAGCCGATCGAGCGCCGGAGCCGGCGAGAGCGTGATGCCGGCCGGTCGACACCCGAGGAGCGCGACCAGCGCGAGCGCGAGGAGCTGCCTAACGGCAGGCATAGACCGTCACCGAGCCGTGACCGCGGCCACCTTCGTCGCTCAGGATGAGCCGCCCCGTCTTGTCGATCGCGATGCCCTCCGCCTGGCGGTGACGCCTGGGCAGCCTGCGGGCCCGGGGCGCCTCGCCGGCCGGCCCCAGCTCCGCGATCGCCTCGTCGGACGCGGCCACCACGATCAGCCGGCCGCTGGTCGGGTGGCGCTCCACCCCGCTCGCGTGGAAGCGCTTGCCCGGCCTGCCCTTCGCCAGGTCGTCGAGTGGGACCTGAATCCGATCCGGCTCGGCCAGCGCCTGCCGGTCGGGATTCCAGCGGAAGAGCGTGAGCCAGTCCTCGAGCCGCTTTCGCCGCGCGGTCTTGCAGGCCACGAGGAGCGCGCCATCCGCGTCGACGCCCAGCCCCTCGATCTCGCATTCCCGGCCGAGTCCGGTGTCGACGATCCGGAAGGGCAGCATCCCGAGCTCGACCGGACCCGGCGCCGGCACCCGCGATTCGTAGAGCAACCCCCGGCTGGTGACCAAGAAGAGGCGATCGTTCCTGATCGCGACCCCTTCGAAGTCGTCACGTGGCGTGCCGGGACCCAGGCGAAAGGTCGCGAGGATGGTTCCCTTGGCGGGATCGATCGCGGCGAGGATGCCTTGCTCGTCGTTGTGGAAGAAGAGCCGGCCGTCGTCCGACAGCGCGAGGCCGGACACCTCCCGAAACGCAGGGGGCAAGAGCCAGTGGTGGACCGGCTCGGCGTCGAGACAGCGATCGAGCCAGGGGCGCTCCTGCGGGTCGGCCGCAGGCGTCAACGCCAGGAGCAGACCAGCCGCCCCCATGCGGCCGGCGCCAGCCCGGAGTCGCCTGCCGGTCAATGGACGCGCGCTCCAACCAGGAGGGGCGCGCCGCGCTCGAGGAGCGCGTCCTCGAGATCGCGAGGGTCCGCCTCCTTGCCGAGGCGGAGCCGAGACTCGACAAGACCGCGGCCCTTCGATCCCTGCACGATCTCCACCAGCTTGAAGCGGCTCACCTCGGCGGCCAACAGAGCATCGAGGACCCGGCCCCCGGCCACGAGCCCCACGCCGATCGCGGTGAAGACGTAGAGCGTGTCGCGGGTGTCGCTCCGGTGGGTGCCCGAGATCAACTGCGCCAGGCCCTCGCCGGAGATCACCGCGGCGGCCCCAGGCACGAGCCACACCACCAGCGCGCCGGCCGTCACCAGCAACAGGTCGTAGGCGGTCAGCGAGCTGAACGGCGGCTCCGCCGGATAGACGAAGCAGTTCGTCGGCCGTCGGACGACGCCGTCCGGCGAGGCATCGAGCCTGGAATGTTCGGCCTGCGGTGTCGTCATGATCGACGGTCGTTCCCCCTGCGGAACGCCAAAGATACGCGGGCGGCTCCGTTTCGGTGGCGGAACCTACGCCACCCGAGCGAGCCGCAGCAAGCGACGGCAGGGCGGACCGCGGGTCCGGGCGGAGATCGACAACGAAGCGACGCCGGCGTCCGTATTAGTCCATCCTCGACTCCCTCGGAGCCCGGTCGCCATGCGCACCTTGTCCCTGATGCTCGCCGTTTCGCTCCTGCCCGCGCCGGTCGCCGGCCAGGCCCCCGACTTCTCGGGCCACTGGAAGCTCAACCCGGAGCAGAGCGACGCTCCTCCCGCCCGGGGCGGTGGCGCCGGCGGCCGGCGCGGCATGGGGATGATGCCGACCGAGCTCCACGTTCGGCAGTCGAAAGACCAGCTCACGATCGACCAGCAGCTCGCCGGCGAGGACCGCCGGTTGGTCTACCACCTCGACGGCAAGGAGAGCCGGAACCCGGGCATGCGGAACAGCGAGGTGGTGAGCCACGCCCGCCTCGACGCCGGCAGCCTGCTGATCGAGGGGTCGATGACCTTCGAAGGCCCGAACGGCACCATGAAGATCGATTCCAAGGAAGTGCGCACGCTGAGCGCCGACGGCAAGACCATGACCGTGGTGATCACCACCACGACGCCTCGAGGCGAAATGACGCGAAAGCTGGTCTACGACAAGCAGTAGGCCGGACCGCTCGGCGCCGGTCGCCGGGCCGGCGCCGAGCGAGCGGGCAAGCCAGCGGTGGGAGTTGAACCCACGACCGCTCGATTACGAATCGAGTGCTCTACCACTGAGCTACGCTGGCGGGGTGGTGCGATGGGAGACTGCATGCCCTGGCGCGGATTCGAACCGCGACGCCTTTCGGCACTACCCCCTCAAGATAGCGTGTCTACCAGTTTCACCACCAGGGCGTATTGGCGGCGGCAACATAATATCTGACTTGGACTTAGAGAGCAAGCCCGGGACCGGCAACCGGCCCCTGCTGCGCTCCGCGTTGCACCGCAATAACTTCCCCGCCATGACGACAGGTACCCGCCTTGCCTTGCTCGCGATCGTCGCCCTGGCTCCGGCCGCCCGAGCCCAGCAGCCCGACTCAACCCGCGCCGATACCGCGGCCACCTTGACCGAGCTGGTGGTCCGCGCCCGACGACCGATCACCTCGGTCGGGGGCTCGAGCGGGGTCGCGATCGCGCTCGACTCGCTGCCCCTGCCGCCGGCCGCGCCGCTCGAACAGGTGCTCCGGGAGGCGCCATTCCTGCACGTGCGGCGGAACTCTCGGGGCGAAGCCGAGATCTCGGCCCGCGGCTCCGAGTCACGGCAGGTCGCGATCCTGGTGGACGGCGTGCCGATCACGCTCGCCTGGGACGCGCGCGCGGACGTCTCGGTCATCCCGGCCGCCGCGCCCCAGCAGATCGAATTCACCCGCGGGCTCTCCTCCATGCTCTACGGCCCCAACGTGCTGGGCGGAATCGTGGAGATCAGCGTGGGCCGGTCGCTGCTGCAGCCCAGCGCGTCGTCGGTCGAGATTGGCGCCGGGGTGGACGGCGTCGGAGGCGTCGGCACCAGGGCGACGATGACCCTCCCCTTCGAGTCGGACGCGGGACGCTGGTTGGTTCGGGCGGGCGCCGGGTTCCGCGACACCCCCGGGCAGCCCCTCGCCCGCGGCATCACCGAGCCGCTCCCGACTGACGACGGTCTCCGGGTCAACACCGACGCGAGGAGCGTCGACGGCTTCGTCGCCGCCAGATTCCATGGCAACGATGGAGCGTGGCTCTCCTTCTCGGGATCGAGCTTCGATGCCAAGCGTGGCATCGCCGCCGAGCTCGGCACGGACGACGCCCGCTTCTGGCGCTATCCCGACGTCCACCGCACCGTGGGCGTGATCTCCGGCGGCACCGGCGACCGGGCCTCGCCCTTCGGCGGCCGGGGCGACCTGGAGGCCAGCGTGGGGCTCGACTTCGGCCGCACCGAGATCGACGCCTACACCGGTCGCGACTACGTCACCACGGACGGGTTCGAGAACGGCAACGATCGGACCCTGACCCTCCGCCTGCTGGCCGATCAGAGCCTCGGAGCGCGAGGCGAGCTTCGGACCGCGTTCACCTGGTCCGACATCCGGCACGACGAGATCCTCCCGGACGCCGAGGCCCGCTATCGTCAGCAGCTCGCCAGCCTCGGCGCGGAGACCGTCTGGCGGTTGATCGAAGACGGGACCGGCATCGAGGCCCTCCGCCTGAGCGTGGGTGGAGCCTACGATGTCGGCAAGACGCCGGAGAGCGGCGGACGGGAGCCGCTGGGCACCCTCCACCAATGGGGAGTCCGGGCCGGATTCAGCATGGTCGTGGCCGGCGGCGACGCGCTGATTCACGGCGGGGTGAGCCGCCGCGGACGCTTCCCCGCGCTCCGGGAGCTCTACTCGGGCTCGCTCAACCGGTTCGCGCCCAACCCCGACCTCAAGCCGGAGAAGCTGACGGCCTTCGAAGCGGGCGTCACCACCCGGCTCGGCGGCGGCGAGGTCCAGGCCGTCGTCTTCCGTCACGACCTGCGCGACGCCGTCGTGCGCACCACCCTGCCCGACCGGCGCTTCTTCCGGGTCAACCGCAATCGGCTCGCCAGCACCGGCCTCGAGCTGCTCGCGTCGACCACGGTCGGGCGAGTCGGCCTGAGCGGCGACCTCACGCTCCAATCGGTCGACCTCACCGACACCGAGGCGCAGATCACCCACGAGCCCGAGAACCTGCCGAATGTCTTCGGCACCCTGCGCGCCGCCCTCCCGATCGGCTTCGGGACCGTCGCGACGGCCGAGCTCGACTACACCGGACGCCAGTTCTGTATCGATCCCGGCACGGGCCAGGACACCCGGCTCGACGCCGGGGCCATCGTGAACGGACACGTGTCGAAGGTGTGGTCGGTCGGGCGGAGCGGAGTGCTGTCCAGACTGGAGACCCGCATCGCGCTCGACAACCTCGGCGATCGGGCGCTCTTCGATCAGTGCGGGCTCCCGCGCCCGGGACGCCTCCTGCGGCTCGAGCTCCGGCTCTTCTGAGCGAAGCCGCGGGCGGTCAGCTCTCCGCCGGCCCCTCACTCTCCGGCGGAGCGTACGGCGCGACCGTCCGGCTGAGCGCCATCTCCACCAGCATCCGGAGCGTGGTCGCGAAGCTGTAGCCGCCGGTTTCGGCCGATTCCATGAACGAGACGCCTTCGGTGAGATCCGGATTGGGATTCACCTCGAGCACGTGCGGACGGTTCTGGGAATCGAGCCGGATGTCGAGCCGCGCGTAGTCGCGGCACTCCAGGATCCGGTAGGCATGGAGAGCCACCTCGGCCACCCGGTCGTGCACCCGCCTCGAGAGCTCGGCCGGACAGACCGAGTGGACCCGGTGATAGTCCTCCTGGAGCGGGTCCCACTTCACCGCATAGCTGATGATCCGCCGGCGCCCTTCGGAGAGCCCGGTGAAGTCGTACTCCACCATCGGGAGCACGATCGGAGGATCGTTGCCGAGGATCGCGACGTGCAACTCGCGGCCATCGATGAACTCTTCGACCAGGATGGGCGGTCCGAACGACTCGAACGCCTTCGCCACCCGCTCGCCCAGCTGCTGGAAGTCGTCGACCACCGACTCCTGATCGACACCCGCGCTGGCATCCTCCCGGGCGGGCTTGATGATCATCGGGTAGCGGAGCCCGTGGCGCTTCGGCACCCGCGGCTCCCAGAGCAGCAGGTAGCGAGGCGTCGGCACGGAGCTGGCGCGGAGCAGCTGCTTGGCGAGCCCCTTCCGCCGACAGAGCGTCAGGGTGAACGGGGGCGCACCGGTGTACGGGATCTGGCAGAGATCCAGGTACGCTGCGACCGCCGCCTCGTGATCCGGGTCGTCATGGAAATGCTCGACCAGGTTCACCACGGCGGCCGGTCGCTCGGCGGCCAGGGCGTGGAGCCGGTCGAGGCGCTCTTCGAGATTGTATGGAAAAGCGTCGAAGCCTTCCGCCTTGAGCGCGGTCACGATGGCGTCGTACTCCTCCTGCACCGTCGCCACCGCGATCTCGTACTCGGGCTCGAAGTCGAGCTTGGACTCGTCGACCTGCTTGAGCTTCTCGTATTCGTCCTCGCCAACGAGGTTGAAGAGGACGGCCACGCGTTTCCTGGTCATCGCATCCTTTCCTGGTTCGCCCTCGCCACGGGGTCACTGATCGACCGGCGTTCCGGCTCTCATCGCCTGTCCGGACCGCGCGAGGAACGGCACTGGGGGGCAGCCTGCCACCCCGCCACCTCGATGCTCACTTCCAATCCGGGGTGCCCAATGATGCCTCGCGCCACCCTCGCCCGGGGCGCTTCGGCCCGGCCAACTTGGCCGGTCGGATCACCGATGTCGAGGGCGTGCCCAGCGCGTCCGGAGCCTCTTCTGGCGGCGAGGGCCGCAAGAGGTGCGTGTTTCGAGACGATCGTCGCCGGCTCCGGCGCGCCCCGTTCCGGGAGCTCCGACCCGAGCGTGGAATCTACAAGGCCCCGAACCACAGTGAGTCGTGTGGAGCCCGGCCAGCTCCAGAAATGAGGTGAGCTTCATCGACGTGGCGATCGCCCCACCGATCCGGGCCTGATGGTTGCGTCGGGAGGCCAAGACGGCGCCGCGAGTCGAGCGAACAGAGCTGCGGCCGGAAGGGAATGAGAGGAGGTCAGACGGCGCCGCGAGTCGAGCAAAGGGACCTGCGGCCGGACGGAACTGAGCGGAGGGGCGCAGGCCGACGTCGAGGTCGACCCGCGCGCCGTCAGCCCGTCAACGAGCGTACGGGCCGAACGACCGTCGAATCCCGAAGCCGAGCTCGACGATCGAGCCGTCGAAGTTGAGCGTGCGGGCCCGGGCCTCGAGCTTGCCGCCCCAACGCCCACCGAACGGCCAGCGGATACCTCCGGTCACGTGACCGACGAAGTCGTTGCCGCCCCTTCCCGACAGGAACTCCGAAAACCCGACTCCCAAGCCGCCGTAGGGACGGACGCCCCGGCCGGGCACCTGGGCCTGCACGCTGACCTCGGTGAACAGCAGGTTCACGTTCTCGTCGACTTCGGATTGGAAGCGGAAGAAGGTCAGTCCGGGCTCGATAACGAAGAGGCGGCCCGCCGGTACCTCGATTCGAATCGCGCCGAAGGGACCGGTGCCGGTGGCCGACAGATCGTACGGCGCGGCACCCGCGGTGAGCGAGAAGGCCGGCGGCCGGGGATCGCCATCGGAGCCGCGGCGGCCACGCTGGGCCAGGAGCGGCGACGCCGTCGCCAGGATGGTGACCAGAATGCCGAGCCCACGCACGATCGTCATCGCGACTCCGGTTGGTTGGGACGGGGAAGGGACACCCGAAACCTCGGATGCCCCCAAACCTAACCGCAGGAGGCGTGTCAGTACCGTGATGGCATCAGCGCGTGAAGGAGCGTGCTCTGCGAGTACCGCTTGGGCTCGAGCCGGGCCGGCGCGCGGCCCGACCGGGCGGAAGGAGAAAACTGGCATGACGGCACGGCGCGGGCCAAGGTCTTGTCGGAGACGCTTGAGCTTTCGCTGGACTGAGACTGCCGCACCGCCACGCCAATCGGGGTCATCGGATCACCGGCCGGGCTGAATGGTGAGGGCCACACCGAAGGTCACCAGGCGCTCGTGGAGAGCGGGCTGGCTGACACCGAACTCGTCACGGGCTTCGGACCGGTGCTGCAGCAGGTCCAGGGTCGGCGTCAGGAACAGCGATCGTCCGAGCTTGATCTCGTAGCCGAGACCAGCAGTCCAGGCAAAGCCATCCTCGTGCGAATCGAAAGGACCGACCACGTCGACGCCGCTCCGGCTGACACCGGCGCCGCCCTTGATGAACAGGCCCAGGTCGCGGGCCGGATAGAACTGCCCGATCAGGAGGAGCCCACCCAGGTACTGCGTCTGACGCTCGCCCTGGTCGTCGGTAAAGGTGTCCGCCCATCCGGTCAGTTCGGCGCCGAGCCGGAGGTGTGCATTGACGGTCCCGCCGAGCCGGATCGAGAAGGCCGGCCGGGTGAGGCCGTCCGAGTAGCCGTCTTCGTCCGCGAACTTGTACGAGTCGGTGCCCGCACCGATGCCGAGGTTGATCCAGAAGCCGTGACGCTCGCTGCGCGGGGTCACGTCGACCAGGCCGCGACGCCGCTGCGCATCGGCGGTTGAAGCGAGCCCGGCGATGAGCGCCAGGGCCAGAAGAGGGACTGCCGCTTTGCTTGTCATCCGACCCTTCCTTGTCGAGTTGTCCGACTCGAGACTTCGAGTGACGACGGCAGGAGAAGCAAGCAACGGGCCGCGACATCCGCACGACCTATGTGGCTGTAATGATTGACTTTAGGAAATCGAGCCGGAGCCTGAATCGGCGTCGTTGTGTCCGTAATTCGGGACGGCGGGAATGGCGGAGCTGGGACGCGACGGGCTTTTCGGCCCCCGACATCGCGCCGCGACCAGCCGATCGACCGCGCCCATGAGCTCCCCATCGGCGAGGGGCGACCGGTGGTCGATCCCCATTTGAGCGAGCGTCCGGTCGAGTGGAATCGTGCCGTCGGCGACGTAGCGACCGTAGAGCATGGAGAGCACGCTCTTTCTGACCGACGCCAGATCGCTGAGCGAATCGAGGTCGCCATGGGGGTAGAGGATCCGGCCCCCGGCGACCGCGAGGAACGCCGTCGTCGGCAGTGTCTCGAGGTAGTCGGTGACCCGGGCGAGCTCGACGCTCCGGTAGCGGTTCAGGCGTCGGGCGAGCGATCCACCTTTCCGGCCGCGCCAGCAGCGTCCACCGGGCCTTCGTGGCCGAGAAAGGGATACACCTCGAGCAGCTCGGGCCGGGCGATGAACTCCCCGCAGATGGTCCGATCGAACTCGTAGGGCCCGCCCGTCTCCGCATCCTTCCAGGGGAAGCCCTTGCAGACCTGCGGGTAATAGGGCTTGTCGTGGATGGCGCAGCCGCCGTCGACGTAGAGCACGCAGCGTGCGTTCTCGACGCGGGTCCGCCACTCACCCGACTTCAGCCGATAGACTCGGCCGGGGCCAAAATCAGCCTCGATCGCGGCGGCCTCCGCATCGGTGACCGTGGATCCGTAGGCGCAGCAGCTGGCCTGATGCGGGCAGGGATAGCACGGCAGCACCGGGAGTTGGTCTTTGTCCATGAGGGAACGATCTTAGCAAGTCGCCTGTTGGAGTGCGAGGGATTCACACGAATGCAACGAGCCTGGTCGAGCTGGCTCTCGGTCGCGCTCGCGGCCTGCGCTCAGGGCAAGGCCGGCGCCCCACCGCTCCGCTCGGGTCTCGGTGCGCTGCACGTGCCGATCTCGAGCGAGGTCGACTCGGCGTCGCGCTACTTCGACCAGGGCATGCGACTCTGGTACGCCTTCGAGCACCAGGCAGCCGCGCGGGCCTTCGCCGAAGCCGGGCGACTCGATCCGGCCTGCGCGATCTGTCGTTGGGGCGAAGGCCTCGCGCTCGGTCCCAACCTCAACGCGGAGATGGCTCCCGACCAGGCGAGCGCAGCCGCGCGCGCGATCGCGCGCGCGGTGGAGCTTCGCGCCCGGGCGAGCGCTCGCGAGCGGGCCCTGATCGACGCGCTCGCCACGAGACTCTCCGGCACGACCGGGGCGGACTCGGCATACGCGGGGGCGATGGCGGACGCTGCGGCGCGCTTTCCCGACGACGTCGAGATCCTGACCCTGTTCGCCGACGCGCTGATGAACGGCCGGCCCTGGGACTACTGGGACGGCGCCGAGCCACGCCCGGGCACGCTCCGGCTGCTCGCGGCGCTCGACCGGGCGCTCTCGCTGGATTCCCTCCATCCCGGCGCGTGTCACCTCCTGATCCACGCGACGGAGGCGGCCCAACCCGGGCGCGCGCTGGGCTGTGCCGAGCGCCTGGCCGAGACCATGCCCGGCGCGGCGCACCTGGTTCACATGCCGGCCCATCTCTATCTCAGACTGGGTCGATACGACGACGCCATCGCCCAGAGCGAGCGCGCCATCGCCGTCGATTCCACTGCACACGACCTCTACTTCCTCGCCTTCGCCGCGATGCTCGCGGGGCGGGAGACGCAGGCCACCGCCGCGGCCCAGGCGGCGAGCGCTCGAATCTCGGACGTGGAGGCACGGGGCTCGGTGCTGGCGCAGAGCATCCGGGCGGCCCCCGATCTGATCGCCACGCGGTTCGAGCGCTGGGACGAGCTGCTGGCTCGCCCACTGCCTTCGAACGAGCTGGCGGTGGCCCGGGCGCTCGCGGAGTTTGCCCGCGGCGCCGCCGAGCTGGCGACGGGCGCCGGCGGTCGGGCGGCCGCGCTCCGCGACTCGCTCTCGACCCGGGTGGCGGCCATGCCGCGGGGGGTCGGGCGGGCGCTCGCGACCCTGGCGCGCCACCACCTCGAGGCCAAAATCGCCCTGACGCGGGGAGCGACCGACGCCGCGATCGCCGAGGTCCGGGCGGCGGCCGGGATCGAGCGCGCGCTGGGCTATCAGGAGCCGCCGTGGTGGCCGCTTCCCACCCGCCAGGCGTTAGGCCGAGCCCTGCTCGAGGCCGGACGGAGCGCCGAGGCCGCGGCCGTCTTCGGGGAAGACCTGCGCGAGTACCCCGGCAACTGCTGGTCCTCGGCCGGTCTGGCCCGGGCGCTCGGCACCGCCGCCACCGAGCGCCCGGCGGGCGCGAGCTGCGCGAGTCGGCTGTTTGACTAATCCTCGTTGTCCGAGGAGATTCCTCCCCCTCGCGCCTGTAGCTCAATTGGATAGAGCATCAGACTTCGGATCTGAGGGTTGGGGGTTCGAGTCCCTCCGGGCGCGCTGAGCGTTCCTCGTCGCCCCTCATCGAGCCCACCGGTGTCCGCCCGCTCCTACTACTTCGACTCCTATCTCACGCGCTTCGAATCGACGGTCGAGGAGGCCGGCGAGCTCGATGACGGGCCGTACGTCGTGCTGGAACGGTCGGCGTTCTACCCGACCTCCGGCGGCCAGCCGTTCGACCGGGGCACCCTGAACGGCGTGGCGGTGAGCGACGTCTTCGTCCGCGAGAGCGACGGCAAGGTGATCCACCGTCTGGCCACGCCGGTCGCCCGCGGCGAGACGGTCGTCGGTGAGATCGACTGGCCCCGGCGCCTCGATCACATGCAGCAACACACCGGGCAACACGTGCTCTCCCAGGCCTTCATCCAGGTGAAGGACGCCGCGACGATCGGCTTCCACCTCGGCGAGGACTACGTCTCGATCGACCTCGACGCGCCCGAGCTCGCGGACCGCGACGCCGAGCGGGCGTTCGCCATCGCCAACGACGTGGTGACGCGGGACGTTGCCGTCACCGCCTGGTTTCCGACGCCGGATGAGCTCGCCACGCTGCCGCTCCGCAAGACGCCCGAGGTCGAGGGCGCCCTCCGGGTAGTCCGGATCGGCGACTTCGACTACTCGGCCTGCGGCGGCACCCACGTCGCCCGCACCGGCGAGCTCGGGCTGATCCACCACCTGAGAACCGAGCGGATCAAGCGTGGCAGCCGGGTCGCGTTCCTCGTCGGAGGGCGGGCCCGGGCGGACTACGCCACCAAGCACGCGATCACCCAGCGACTCGCGGCCGAGCTCACCTGCTCGGTCGTTGAGCTGCCCGAGGCCGTCGGACGGCTGAAGGACGAGCTCCAAGCCGCCCGGCGGGAGATCGGGCGGTACAAAGCCGAGGCGCTGACCAGGGAGGCCGCCGAGCTGCACGCCCGTGCCGAGGACCTGGATGGCCGGGCCCTGGTGGTGGCCGCTTTCGAGAGTCGCCCCGCGGAGGAGCTCCGCGCGCTGGTGCTCGATCTGACCGGGCGGGACAGCGTGGTGGCGCTGGTCGGCTCGGGCGGCGCCAAGACCCAGCTGGTGTTCGGCCGGTCGGAGAGTCTCGAGCTCGACCTGCGCCCGGCGCTCAAGGCTGCGCTCGACGCGGTCGGCGGGGGCAAGGGTGGCGGCACCAGAATCGTCCAGGGCGGTGGCAGCCAGCCCGCCACTTTGGCCGAGGTCGCGGAGGCGCTTCGCGCCGCCCGGACGGCGGTGGGCGCCTGACCGTGGTCGGAAAGAAGCCACGTGCCGCGGCTTGGCTGCTAGCGATCACTCTCAGTTTGGTCGTGGCGCATCTGCTGGACGGGTGGGCAGCCGGATTTCGGCTCCCGGACGTCTACGAGAAAGACTGGGGTCGGCTGCTCAGGGTAATGGGGTTCGCGCCGACCTGGCTGCTGATCGCCATCGCGATCTCGCTTCAGGAATCCGCCGGCCGGCGGCCGGATCCGTCGACCCGCTCGACCTGGCGGGTGATGGTGATCGCGATGATCGTGGGTGGGCTCGGCTCGGAAGTCCTCAAGCTGCTGATTCGGCGGGAGCGGCCAGGTGACAGTGGCGACTATCAGTTCCGCTCGTTCGCCGAAGACCCCTTCAGCACCCGAGGGCTCGGCATGCCGAGCGGCCACACGATGGTCGCCTTTACGGGAGCCGCGGCGATCGGCAGGCGGTTTCCGAGGGCCGCCCCGATCCTCTACGGGTTGGCGGTGGGCTGCGGCGCCACCCGGATCCTGGCCCATGCCCACTTCTTGAGCGACGTGACCGCCGCCGCCATCGGTGGAACCCTCGCCGGCCGGTGGGCGGCGCGGCCGGTCGAGCCGAAGGGCCAGCCGACGTGACGCTCGATTCGCTGGGCCCCAACCGGATGAGCTCCCCGCTTCGCAGGGGCTACCTCTTCGAGCAGACGCCGCCGGCGACGTTCCCGGCGTGTTCCTCACCTTCGCGGAGTATCCACTCGACCGGCCCTGCGAGCCGGCGCCCGGGCCTTCGATCTCCAGACGCCGACCTATGACCAGCAGCTCGCCGGCCTGACCATCGAGGTCGCGGGCGACCCGATCGTCCGGGTCGGGATCGCGACCCACTTCGTCCGCCGGGCTAACGCGGAGCGCCGGGCCGGCGGCGGGCACCAGCCCGGATTGCCGGGCCGCCCCGCTTCCATGTAGGTTCTCCCCCGAAGACGACGCAATGGACCGTGGGTGGGAGGAACGATGAAGCGTCTGGGCTGGCTGGTGTTGGGTCTCGTGGCGGCGACGCCCGCCGCGGCGATGCTGCACAATCACCTGACCAAGAGCACCCCGAAGGAAGACGAGGTGCTGGCCGTGCCGCCCACCACGGTGCGGCTCTGGTTCTCGGAGAAGCCCACCCCTGCCTTCAGCAGCGTGACGCTCACCAACGAGTCGAACCAGCGGATCAAGACCTCGAAGATGCGGGCGACCGACGACACCCTCTCGGTGATGGCCGACATCGAGGAGCCGCTCGGGCTCGGCAAGTACCTGCTCACCTGGCGCACGGCGGGTGACGACGGTCACGCGGTCCGGGGCAAGTTCAGCTTCAGCGTCAAACAGCCCTGACGGTGGACGGCTCTGCCGTCCTCTACGCGGCGGCGAGGTGGCTCGGCTACCTCGCCGCCTTCCTGTTGGTGGGCGCGGCGGTGACCCGTTGGGTGGTGCTCCCGCGGGCCGGCGCCGATCCTGAGCAGCCCACCGGTCGCGCCGCGGCGGGCACGCTGGCGCGCGCCGCGATCTGGGCGAGTCTGCTGCTGCTGGTCGCTCTGTTCGCGCGGCTCTACTTCCAGACCCGATCGCTGCTCGACCCCGACGAGCCGGTGACGACGGAGTTCGTCCGGCTGGTGCTCGACAGCGCCTGGGGCTCGGGATGGAAGTGGCAGCTCGGCGGCGCGGCGCTCGGGTTGCTCGCCTGGCTCCTCGCGGGTACCCGATCCGGCAGCTGGCCCAAGCTCCTGACGCTCGGCGCCGCGCTGGCGATCGTGGGCTCGGCGCCGCTCACCGGCCACGCGGTGGGCCTTCACGCGGCCGGGGCGATCGGCCCCTGGCTCGACGGACTCCACTTCGCGGCGGGAGCGGTCTGGCTCGGCACCCTGGCCACGACCGCGCTGGTGGCGCTCCGCCCGACCAGCAGTCTCTCTCCCGGGCGGGCCATCGCCGCCTTCTCACCCGTGGCGCTACTCGGCGGCGGGATCGCGATGGCGGCCGGGGTGGTGATCGGTTGGCGCTATCTCGGCGGGCTCGCTCCGCTGGTCGAGACCGGTTACGGCCGGGTGCTGCTCTTCAAGGTCGCGGCGCTGCTCGTGGTGGCAGCGTTGGGCGCCTACAACTGGCGGGTCGCGCTCCCCAGGCTCCGCGCCAGCGACGATCCCAGGGCGGTGCGCGCCTCGGCGCGGCTCGAGCTCGCGATGGGCGTCGTGCTGCTCGCGATCACCGCGGTGCTGGTGGCGCTCCCGGCCCCCGGGGAGTAGCCGGAGCCGCGGCCGCGCTCCTCCCGCCGCTCCGGCAACGGGACTCTTCCGCCCCCGCCCTCGGCAGGAAACCGCTCTCTCCCTGGACCGGGCCGATGCCCAGGTCGATCACGCGGCCCAACGGGGCCGCGCTCAGCGCGGGCTCTCGGTCGACAGACTCGGCCCGAGCATCCGAGCCCGATAGCCGCTCGGGCGGACGCAGAACTCTGCGCCGGCACCCCGCAAGATCTGCCGCCCTTCCGCCAGACCTGCCGGGCTCCGACCTGGTCATCCCCTTGAGAGCCAATGACTTGGCTCTGGCCTCCCGATTGCTCCTCGGGCCCCCATGCCGGGCCGGGTCCCGGCGCACACCAAACGGGGGAACATCGTGAACAGGGCTCGCTCACTCTTCGTCGCCGGGATGCTCGCGGCCGCGCTGACGGCGCCGGCCGTCGCCCAGGTCGGGATCGGGATCCGCGCCTCCACGCTCGGCGTCGGCGGCGAGATCTCGCTCCGGCCGAGTCGCTACCTCGGGCTCCGCGCGGGAGGCCAGTACCTCAGCTTCACCCGCACCGCGACCATCGAGGGCATCGACTACGATATGACGCCCAAGCTCCAGAGCGGCACGGCCATCGTCGATCTCCATCCGTTCGGCGGGTCGTTCCATCTCTCGGGTGGCATGGTCTGGAACTCGAACCAGGGCGACGTGGTGGCACGGCTCGCCGGACCGATCACGATCGGTGGCCAGACCTACCAGCCGGACCAGGTCGGCTCGCTGACCGGCAAGGTGGCCTACGACACCGACTACGCGCCGTACGCCGGGCTGGGCTTCGCCGGGCGCGGCCGGGTGTCGCTGCTGTTCGATCTCGGGCTGGTCTTCTCCGGCTACCCCACGGTGAGCCTGACCGGCTCGCCCAACCTCACGGGCGTGGAGAAAGACCTCTTCGACCAGAACGTTGCCCAGGAAGTGGCCGAGATCCAGGCCGACATCGAGAGCCGGTCGTACCTCAAGTACTACCCGGTGGTCTCGTTCGGGCTGCGCTTCGGGTTCTGAGGCGGGATCTCGAGCCCGACGCTCCGCATCAGCTCGAGCGCGTTCGAGCGCTCGACGACGCCCGGCGCCAGCCGGTAGTCGAACTCCAGGGTCCCATCGACCAAGCGGTCCTCGAGGTGCCAATTGGCGGCTCGAGGACCGAGTTCGTCCGCGATCGCGGTGAGCGCGAGATCGTGGGTGGTGACGAACCCGGAGGCGCCTCGCTCGATCAGGCCGAGCAGCACGCCCCGCGCGCCGATCGCGCGGTCGTGCGAGTTGGTGCCGCTGAGCAGCTCGTCGAGGAGGAAGAGCACAGGGCGGTCGCCCTCGGTGAGCGTCACCACGTCGCGGAGCCGGATGATTTCCGCGTAGAAGCGGGAGCGCCCTTCGAGCAGTGAATCCCGCAGCACCAGCGACGCGCCCAGCGCGTAGGGCGGCGCCGCGAGCGCCCGGGCGCGCACCGGCGCGCCGGCCTGGGCGAGCACCAGGTTGGTGCCGATCGCCTTGAGCAGGGTGCTCTTGCCCGACATGTTCGAGCCGCTCACGATGATCAGTCGACAGGGGTCGAGCAGCCGAACCTCGTTGCGGACCACGCCGCTCTCGGCGAGCAGCGGATGCGCCAGTCCGACCGCGTCGAGCCCTGGCGCCTCGTGCCGAACGTTCGGGAAAACGTCGTCCGGGTGCTCGAACGCGAAGGTGGCGAGCGACCCGATGGCCTCGAGATCGCCCACGGCCTCCACCCAATCGACCACGGCCCGGCCCACCCGGCGACGCCAGCTCTCGATCGCGATGGCGAGCTGGGTACCCAGCAGCAGGACGCCCGCGATCGGGATGAAGAGCTGGTTGCGACGGGCGTCCACCAGGTCGACGTAGCGCGCCAGCCGGCGGACCTCCGCCCCCGGCGCCTCGCCCGACTGCCGCCAGCGGGCGGTGAGCGCCGTGAGCCAGGGCGCTCGGAACTCCTCCGTCGCGAGCCGGTCGAGCAGCTCGGCGAGGAGCACCAGCTGGCGCTCGGGAGCGTCCACCGCCCCGAGCACGGCGCGGACTCGCCGCTGTACCGCCGTGGTGACGATCATCGACAACAAGATCGGGATCATCGCGACGAAGCCCGGCCACCAGCCGAGAGCCCAGCCCACCAGGCCGAGCAGGTTGAGCGCCGCGCCGGTGCGCACCACCCCGGTGAGCCAGCGCGCGAACGGCACCGGCTCCGCGGTGGCCCAGGCGCGGAGCGTGGCCGAGTCGAGCCCGTGCTCCACGTTGGGACCGATCACCGCGAGGTCGTGGCGGAGCGCCGCCATGCCGGCCAGCTCCCGGACGGCGGCCTGCCGGGCCTCGATCTCGGCTGGGGGCGCGCCGCT
Source organism: Gemmatimonadales bacterium (assembly GCA_050184075.1). Lineage (GTDB taxonomy): Bacteria > Gemmatimonadota > Gemmatimonadetes > Gemmatimonadales > GWC2-71-9 > SHZU01. Next base: position 8,215 of record JBFXAS010000030.1, on the reverse strand, counting down.
CGCGAGCCAGCTGGCGAGCCGGCTGGCGCCGGTCTCCGTCCGCGCGGTGGAAAGCAGCTGGAAGAGCGAGCCTCGCCCGAAGACCTCGAGATCGGCCGTGTAGAGGTGACCGGGATCGGCAAAGCGGGCTCCGTCGTCGCCGGCGGAGGCCCACTCGCCGGCGAGGCGGCCGAGCCCCCGCCGGTAGTAGTCGGTTGAGCGGATGGCGGCATCGCGCCCGCGGGCGATCCGCTCGTGCCAGGCGATCAGCACGACGAAGCCGATCACCGGTGGGATCACCCAGGCCGGAGAGACGTTGCGGGTCATCACCGCGGCGACCGCGACGATCAGGCCGAGGAGGAAGACCGCCAACCGGACCAGCCCGACCGCACGAAAGCGGCGCTCCAGAGCTTCGAGCTTGGCGGCCCACCGGGCCTCCTCGGCCCGGTAGAGCCCCGCCGGATCGGTCATGGATCGCCCCGGCGAATGCCCCGTCCGGGCCGGGCCGCGGCCTGGAGCACGCCGCCGTCGACCACCACGGTGCCCCCGACGACCACGTAGGGGATCCCCACCGAGGCCTGGGTCGGCTCGGCGAAGGTGGCGCGGTCGATCACCGTCTCCGGATCGAAGAGCGCGAGGTCGGCATCGGCGCCGACGGCGATCCGCCCCTTGCGGGCCATGCTTGGCGCAGCGCCCCGGACCCGCTCCGCGGGCTCGAGCGTCATTTTACGGAGCGCGTCCATCAGCGAGAGCGTCTTGCGCTCGCGCACGTAGCGGCCGAGCACCCGGGCGAAGGTCCCCACCCCGCGCGGATGGCCCCGCCCGTCGATCAGCGGCATCGCGTCGCTCGCCACCATCACCCCCGGCCGGGCCAGCAGCAGCTCGACGTTGCTCTCCTTCATCATGTGCACGATGACAGGGCCACCCCGGGCGCGGAACTGCCCGAAGCTCTGCTCGGTGAACCGCTCGCCGGTCGGGGGCCACTCGAGGTCGCCGTAGTCGATGCCGAGTCGACCCCGCCAGTCACCCTCGAAGAGCGCGGTCTCGATGCCGGTTGAGGCCGCGGTATACGGATAGACCTCGGTGGTGACGTCGAGTCCGCGGGCGCGGGCCGCCTCGATCATCCCGACCAGCTCGGCCGCATACCCGAGCCCGCTGCTCCCCAGGTGGACGAAGTGGGTCGAGGCGCCGGTCACGAGCGCGTCGGCGAGCACCTCCTGTGCGCCGGCGATGCTGCCCGCGATCGGGTCCTGTCCCATCAGCCGGAGGTGAGCGTAGATCGGCACGCCCATCCGCTCGGCCAGCCGAAACAGCTCCAGGATCTCCTCGCGGCTCGCGCCCGGCGACTCGTTCACCTCGAAGCCGATGCCCAGACCGCCGGCCTCGAGGCCGGCTTGGATCGTTGTGAGGATCCGCTGCCGTTCCTCGGGCGTGGCCAGGTGATGGGACCACACGGGAGGCGGGTCGCTCGCCTCGTGGCGCATCGCGCGGGCCTCCTCGAGGGTCTTCGCGCCCTGGAGCACCGCGACCCGCGCCGGAATGTGGCCGGCCGAGGCGCCGAAGTTGACGTAGGACTTCCCCTCCAGCGACCGGTACCACTCGGCGACCGGGTAGGCGCCTTCCTCCAACTCGAGCGAGGTGGTTACGCCGTCCTGGACCTGCCAGCGGTCGCCGCCGTATCCGTTGCCGTGCGCATGGAGGTCCACGAAGCCCGGGGCCACGACCAGACCGGTCGCGTCGATGGTGCGCGCACCGCTCAAGGCGCCCTCGGAGATCGCCGCGATCCGGCCATCGCGGAGGCCGACGGAGCGGACGGCGTCGAGCCCACTCTCGGGGTCCATCACTCGACCGCCCGCGATCACCAGGTCATATGGTCCGGTCTCGGCCGCGCCCCCACAGGCCGAGCCGGCGGCGACAACGAGCGCGAGGCCGGATGCCCACGACCTCCGGGAAAAAGCACGAACGAGTCCCACGATGGCGCTCCGGGATCGGGTCAGGCTGGAAGGTCGCTCACGACGAGTCGAAAGATACGCCACTGGCCGTCGGCCTCGCGGCGCCAGAACAGCACCACCCGACCCCGCTCGCGGACCGGCGGGCGATCCGGATACTCCTTGCGCTCGTCGAAGCGAGCGGTCTCGACGGCCACGTCGCCGGCGACGAGCAGGTCGTCGCGGGTGAGCTCGTGGTGGGTGACCCGGCGGACCCGATCGCCGGCCGCGAGGAAGTCCCGGATGGCCGCGCGGCCCACCACGTCCTCCATCCCCGACTCGCCGAGCACCGCGTCTTCCGTGAAGAGCGCGGCGGCCCCTGCGTGGTCCTGCTCCACCAGCGCGCGGTCGAGCTCCCGCCCGAGCGCGGCCAAGCGAGCGCCGACGTCGTCCGTCATGCCGCCTCCCCTCCGAGCATGACGCGCCGGCGCGCCGGCTCGTCGGACTCGAGTCGACCCGGCCGCGCCTGACGATAGAAGGCGTATCCGAGCGCGGCCCAGACGATCAGGACACCCCACTCGGCCGGGAAGGTCCCGTTCGCGTCGATCCAGTTCTGGCGAAGCGCGCTCACCAGCAAAAAGAGACTCCCGGCGCCCGCGACCGCCGCGGTGAGGGAGCCGCCGGGAATTCGATAGGGCCGGGGCAGGTGCGGGCTCACCCGCCGGAGCTTGATCAGAGCGGCGGCGGTGGCGAGGTAGCCGACGCAGGCCATCGCCGAGCCGATGTTCACCATCGGAGCGATGCCGCTCCGTCCGAGAAAGGAGCCCAGCGCGCCGAACGCGGTGATGAAGACGATCGCCACGACGGGCGAGCCGAAGTTGGGGTGGAGCCGGGAGAAGCCCGGGCCGATCTGACGCGCCCGGCTCAGCGAGAAGAGCAGCCGCGAGCATCCGATCGAGCAGGCGTTGCCGACGGTCACGATGCCGAACATCCCGGAGACCAGCACCAGCCGGGCGAAGAGCTCCGAGCCGAAGGCAGCCCGGAAGGCGGCGGCCGCGGGCAGCTCGCGCTGCGTGATCTCCTGCCACGGCGCCGCCATGCCGGCCGAGAGCGCGGCGAGCGCGTAGTAGACGCCGCCCGCGATGATCGACGCCACCACGATCAGCCCCACCGACCTGACGGCCGTGCCGTGCGCCTTCTCCTCGAGCAGCTGCGGGATCTGGTTGAAGCCAGCGAGGAACCAGGGCGTGGTGGCCAACACGGCGATCATTCCGCCCCACGACGCGCCGCCGGAGGCGCCGAAGGCGGGCTCGAGATTGACGGTCGAGCCCCCGAAGATGCCGGCGATGAAGAACACCGCCGAGATCAGGATCTTCCCATAGGTGAGCAGGTCCTGGAAGCGCGACGCGCCCTTGATGCCCCGGTAGTTGAGGAAACCGAGCCAGCAGGTCCAGCCGACCGCGATGGCCAGGCCGCCGGCGTAGATGGGCTGCCCGCGCCAGGTGTAGAGCACCGGGCCGCTCAGCCCGGGGAAAAGCACGTCCAGGATCCAGGCGAGCGAGACCGAGACGTACGGGATCACCGCGATCAGCATCAGCACCAGCGACCAGCCGACCGCGAACCCGACCGGGCCACCGAAGGCCGCGTAGCCGTAGGCCGCCTCGGCGCCGGCGACGGGAAACATCGTGGCGAGCTCGGCGTAGCAGAGCCCGATCACGGCCATGAGAAGCCCGCCGATCAGGAAGGCCACCGCCGTGCCGACCGGGCCGGCCTGCTCGAACCAGGGACCGAGGTAGACGATCCAGCCGACCCCGACGATGGTCCCGAAGCCGATGGAGAAGTACTGGACGCCGCCGAGGGTCTTCTTGAGCTCGGTCATCGATGGACGGTGGCGAGGGGAAAGGAAGGCGCCGGAAGCGGGGGCGCTTCCGGCGCGGCCTGGAGCCTAACGATCGGGATGACGCCGGCCCCGAGAATTTACCGCCGCCGGCGGGTGAGGCTAGTGGGCGGCGACGGACTGCGGGCCGGCGTCGTCGAGCAGGGTGGCGAGTGCGCCCTCCCAGAAGCGGCCGAGGTCGCGGAGCATCCCGACCGATCGGGCGGCCCCCGGTCCGCCGAAGTCGGCCGGTCCCGGAAACGGCGGCGAGTCCCAGCGCACATCCGTGGTGCCGAGCTGCTGCGCGGTGGTGACCGGCTGGAGGAGAAAGCCGACCAGGCGTCTCCGACACTCCCGCGGGTCGGTCGCGTCGCCCAGGATCGGACGATCGGGATGCGGGGGCTGATCGCGGAGCCGCTGCTCGAGCCGCACCAGCACCCGGATCAGCGGCCAGGCGCCGAACGGAATGGTCACCCGGCGGCCCGCTCGGCCAGCGACCTGGTCGGGAAGCAGCGCCGCCCAGGCCGCGCACGGGACGGTGCCGTCGTCCGGGGCGGTGAACCAATCGGCGGGCAATCCGTACGCGGCGGCGATGGTGCCCAGCAGCCGGGCGGCGCCGCGACCGAAGCGGCCTGAATGGAGCTCACGCAGCGCGGAGTAGGGGACGTCCGCGTGCGCGGCCGCCTCCATCAAGTTGCCGTCGTGGGCGTCATCGACCAGGCGCCGAAGGCGCGCGGTCACCAGGGCGGTCGTCGGGCTTGGTGCGCCTCGCGAACGACCCCGGCGGGATTCTCTCAGCATGGCCGGAGATGGCTGTTGGATGGTTTCAAGTTACGCCATCGTGACGACTCCGCCAGAGGCCGGTTGTTTGCACCGTTGCCGCCGGCGATTGCACCCCACTCATTTGACGATCGGTTGATCGGCCCGTGGCAGCTTGGCGACCCGACTTCGGCGGAGCCGCAAGATGATGGACTACAAAGCCTTTTCGGTGTATTGCGCGACCTGCCAGTTCTGGACCGGCGACCGGAAGCCGGACCGCGAAGACTGGCGAGTCTATACCCCGCGCCACGCGACGATCGGCACCTGCGACTGCCCAACCGGGCACTGGCGCGGGCGCCTCAAGCCCGGCGAATCGGACTGCAAGCACTGGGTCCGCTGGGAGGCCGTGCGCGAGGACCCCCGGCCACCCGCTCCCGGCCCCCTCGCCCCCCCCGACCCCCCCGGCCCCCGGACGCCCGACCCCGGCAACCCGTTCGACTGAGGCGAGGCCGGGTAGACGGACGCCAGGGGCGCCCCTACGATTCGGGCATGCCCAGGACAATCCATCTCCTTACTTGCTTCCTCGCGGTCGGATCGGCTCACCAGGTCGGAGCGCAGCCGGTCGAGTCGACCCGCGGCATGGTGGTCTCCGCGTCGGGACCGGCCTCGGACCTCGGCGCCGCGATCCTCGGAGCCGGCGGCAACGCGGTCGACGCGGCGGTCGCCACCGCGTTCGCGCTCGCCGTCACCTACCCGGCAGCCGGCAACATCGGCGGTGGCGGGTTCATGGTGATCCGCTTCGCCGACGGGCGGGCGACGGCGATCGACTATCGCGAGCGCGCCCCGCTCCGCGCCACCGCCACGATGTATCTCGACTCGGCCGGGCGGATCGATCGCAAGCGCGCCCACACGGGCTACCTCTCGGTGGGGGTGCCTGGCACCGTCCGCGGCCTCTGGCTCGCGCACCGGAAGTATGGCAAGCTCCCCTGGGCCCGGGTGGTGGAGCCGGCCGTCGCGCTCGCGCGCGATGGCTTCGTGGTTTCGAAAGACCTGGCCGCCGGGGTCAACTGGCTGGTCGAGAGCACCCGGGAGCGTCATCCCGAGACCGTCGCGGCCTATGGCAAGCCCGGCGGGGGCGAGTGGCGGGAGGGCGACCGGCTGGTGCTGCCGGATCTCGGCCGCTCGCTGGCCGCGATCGCCGCGGACGGCCCTGACGCCTTCTACAAGGGCTGGATCGGCGAGCGGCTCGCCGCGCAGATGGCGGCCAACGGGGGCCTGATCTCGATGCAGGACCTGGCCGAATATCGCGCCGTCGAGCGGGCGCCAATCAAGGCCAAGGTGCTCGGCCACGAGGTGGTCTCGATGCCGCCGCCGAGCTCGGGCGGCACGGCGCTGGTCGAGATGCTCCGGATCCTGGAGGCCTGGGACATCGCGGCGCGGCCCCGCTACGCCACCCGGACCTTCCACCTGATGATCGAGGCGATGCGCCGGGCCTACCTCGACCGGGCCGAGTTCCTGGGCGACGCCGACTTCGGCCCGGTGCCCGTCACCAGACTCACCTCGGCCGCGCACGCAGAGGCGCTGGCCCGCGGCATCGATTCGACCCGGGCGAGCTCCAGCGTGGACCTGGCCGCCGGGCGGCTCACCGTCGAGGCGCCGGAGAGCGACCAGACCACCCACTTCTCGGTGGTCGACGCGGAGGGCAACGCGGTCGCCAACACCTACACCCTCGAGCAGGGGTTCGGCTCCGGCATCGTGGTGGCCGGCGCGGGCTTCATCCTGAACGACGAGATGGGCGACTTCAACAAGAAGCCGGGCTTCACCTCCACCGCCGGCGACATCGGCACCACACCCAACCTGGTCGCCCCGGGCAAGCGGATGCTGAGCTCGATGACCCCCGCCATCGTGGCCCGCGACGGCAAGACCGTGCTGGTGACCGGGTCGCCGGGCGGGCGCACCATCATCAACACCGTCCTCCAGATCGTGCTCAACACCGTCGCGTTCGACATGAGCGCCCGCGACGCCGTGGACGCGCCGCGGATCGACCACGAGTGGCTTCCGGATCGAACCGTCTTCGAGGCGGAGAGCGTGCCCGAGCCGGTGCTCGACTCGCTCCGGGCCATGGGACACACGGTGCTCCGGCGCGGCAGCCAGGGATACGGCCACACGATCCAGATCGCCCCCGCCACCGGCGTCGCGAGCGGGGCCAACGACCGGCGGCTCGCCGACTCGAAGGCCGCAGCGCCCGACCGACGTTAGGCGCACATGCCCCAGCGCGCGGCGTCACACGTCCTGATGATCGAGCCGGTCGGCTTCGGGTTCAATCCCGAAACGGCCGAGTCCAACGCGTTCCAGCACGACCTGGCCGCCGCCGAGGTGGCCCGCCTCGGGCGGCTCGCGCTGGAACAGCACCGGGCCTTCCGAGCGGCCCTGGTGGCGAGCGGGGTCTGCATCACCGTCACCCGGAGCCGCGCCGACACGCCCGACGCGGCCTTCTGCAACAACTGGTTCTCGACGCACCGGCCGGCCGATCCCGAGCTGCCGAGGACGCTGGTCACCTACCCGATGCTGGCGGCCAACCGCCGGACCGAGCGCCGGCGCGACCTGATCGAGATGCTCCGGGTCGCCTACCCCCGCACCCTCGACCTGTCGTCCTACGAGCGGTCGGGGCTTTTCCTCGAGGGCACCGGAAGCCTCTGTCTCGACGACGACGCGATGGTCGCCTACGCGGCGCTCTCGCCCCGGACCGAGCGCTCCCTGGCCGAGCAGTGGGCCGGGCAGCTCGAGTACCGGCTGATCGCGTTCACCGCCACGGATGCGGCCGGGGTCCCCTACTACCACACCAACGTGATGATGTTCCTCGGCCATCATCTCGCGATCGTCTGTCTGGAGTCGATCCCTGATCCGGCCGAGCGGGTGGCGGTGAACGGCTCGCTCCGTGATTCGGGCTACGAAGTGCTCGAGATCAGCCGCGAGCAGGTGCTCCACTTCTGCGGCAACGGACTCGCCTTGCTGAACGACCGCGGCGATCCGCTCTTCGCGATGTCCTCCGCGGCTTATCACGGCTTCACCGCGGAGCAGCGACAGGCGCTCGAGCGCCGGGCGACGGTGGTGCACACCGACCTCTCGGCGTTCGAGACCCTGGGCGGCGGCTCGGCGCGATGTCTCCTGGGAGAGCTGATATGAGGGCCGCCGTTCGATCGCTGTCGATCGCGCTGCTCGTCCTGGCTCTTCCGTCGCCCCTCCCCGCCCAACGTCCGTCGCCGGCCTCCTGGGTCCCCTCGGTTCGGGATCTGGTGGGCGCCGGCGCGTCGAGCGAGCTGCGCGCGGCCGTCGAGCGCTACGATGCCGACCGGAAGGCACTCGGACGTCGCTTCGACGCCGATGGCTCGGCCGAGCGCTACGCGGCGTTCCGGGGCTTCGACCAGCGCTGGCTCGACGAGCTCGAGCGGGTGGACTTCGACCGACTGGGCCTGCAGGGCAAGATCGACTACACCCTGCTCGCGAACTTCCTCCGGCGCGACCTCGCCTGGCTCGAGCGCGACCAGCGCCGCTTCGACGAGACCCGGGGCCTGCTGCCCTTCGCGGCCACCATCCTCTCGCTCCACGACCGGCGCCGCGACCTCGAGCCGGTCGAGGCCAGCGCGCTCGGCAAGACGCTCGCGGACCTGAC
>JBFXAS010000029.1:0-30702 GCA_050184075.1 Gemmatimonadales bacterium | reverse complement strand
GGTGATCCGCATCGGACACATGGGCGACGCCGAGATCGCCCACCTCGACGCCCTGCTCAGCGCCGTGGAAGCCTTGCTCTGAGAGCGGACGGGCGACGATGTTCCGGTGGGGCATCAGGGCTCATTCGAGCCAGCTGGCTCGCGACCAGCTCTCCTGATGACGATCGGGGTCGGGTTCTCCTTCAATCGGTAGCGCATGCGCCAGCTCGCCAACTACTTCCTCCGCGGCCTCCTGATCTCGGCCCCGCTGGCGCTCACGCTCTACGTCTGCTGGCTCACGATCCATTGGTTCGACGCGCTGCTGGGAACCACGATCCCGGGTCTCGGCGTCGTCACGGCGGTGCTGGTGATCACCGCGATCGGCGCCTTGGGCTCGAATCTGGTCACCCGTGGCGCCGTCGCCGTGATCGATCGCGCCATCGAGAAGCTCCCCTTCGTCCGCCTGGTCTATTCCAGCACCAAGGACCTGCTCAACGCGTTCGTCGGCGAGCAGCGCCGATTCAATCGGCCCGTGAGCGCGCGAATCGGCGAGGGCGACGCGGAGATCCAGCTGCTCGGCTTCGTCACGGCCGACTCGCTCGAGTCGCTCGGGTTGAGCGATCGGGTCGCGGTCTACGTGCCTTTCTCCTACAGCGTGGCCGGCCACGTCCTGGTGATGTCGGCCGACCGGGTGACCCCTCTCGAGACCGATGCCGCCGACGCGATGGCGTTCATCGTCTCCGGCGGCGTGACCCGCACCGCCACCGAGGCGAAGCCCGATCCGGGACTATCTTCCGGACATGAAGGATCTCGACGCCCTCCGCCTCGATAACAGCTACGCCCGGCTCCACCCCGCGTTCCACGAGGTCGTCGACCCGACGCCGCTCCCGAATCCGAAGCTGGTGGCGTTCAGCGACGCGGCCGCCCGGCTGATCGACCTCGATCCCGCCGCCGCGCAGGACCCCCGACTCCTCGCCGTGCTCGCGGGAGCCCGCCGGCTGCCGGGGTCCGAGCCGGTGGCGGCCATCTACGCGGGTCATCAGTTCGGCGTCTGGGTGCCGCAGCTCGGCGACGGTCGGGCCATCCTGCTCGGCGAGACGGTCAACGATCGCGGCGAGCGCTGGGACCTCCAGCTCAAGGGCGCGGGGCAGACCCGGTTCTCACGCATGGGCGACGGGCGCTCGGTGCTCCGCTCCGCGATCCGCGAGCACCTGATCAGCGAGGCGATGGCCGCGCTCGGCATACCGACTACCCGGTCGCTGGCCGTGGTCGGAAGCGACGAGGTGGTCTACCGCGAGACGCCGGAGACGGCGGCCACCCTGCTCCGCCTCGCGCCCAGTCACGTCCGCTTCGGCACCTTCCAGCTCTTCGCGTCACGCGGCCAGACCGACCGGATCCGCGAGCTGGCCGAGCACGTGATCGGCCAGCATCATCCCGAGCTGGTCGGGGAGGAGGATCGGGTCCGCCGCTGGCTCGGCACGGTAGTGGAGCGGACCGCTCGGCTGGTCGCCGACTGGATGGCGGTCGGCTGGGCGCACGGCGTCCTCAACACCGACAACATGTCGGTGCTCGGCGTGACCCTCGACTACGGTCCCTACGGGTTTCAGGACGACTTCGACCCGCACTTCATCTGCAACCATACCGACCATGCGGGCCGCTACGCGTACGACCAGCAGCCCGCAGTCGGGCTCTGGAATCTGGCTCGCTTTGCCGAGGCGCTGCTCTCACTGATCACCGAGGATGAGGCGAACCAGGCGTTGAGCGGCTATCCGGCCGCCTTCGACCGCCGCTACGGTGAGCTGATGCGCGCCAAGCTGGGCCTCACTCGGGCGGAGGACGACGATCGCGACTTCCTGGGGTCGTCGCTCGCCTTCCTGGCCACCCACCGGGTCGACTACACCCGGTTCTGGCGGCGTCTCGCCGACGTCTGGCTGGGACCCGGCGTGCCCGACTCGCTCCGGCCGCTGGTGGCCGACCAGGACGCGCTCGCCGCGTGGCTCGCGGGCTATCGGGCTCGGGCCGAGCGCGATCCGCGCCCGCCCCAAGAACGGCGCGCGGCCATCTTGGCGGCGAACCCGAAGTACGTCCTGCGCAACTATCTCGCGCAACAGGCGATCGAGAAGGCGACCGAGGGCGACTTCCAGGAAGTCGACCGGCTGGGCCGGGTGCTCTCCCGACCGTTCGACGAGCAACCCGAGCACGAGCGCTACGCCGACCAGCCGCCGCCGTGGGCCCGCGAGATCGTGGTGAGCTGCTCGTCCTGAGCGCTCAGCGAACCTCGACGGCGCAGTCGTACACCGCCGTGGTCGCCCAACCCCGGGCCGGTTGACCTTCTGGGTGACTGAGTGACGGGAAAAGACCTGGACCCGGTCGGTGCGGCGGGCCGGCCCGTCGATGGGGGCGTCGAAGTTGTTCCGCGCGGCCACCAATCGGCGTGGCGGCAGGGAGGCGACCCTAGCGGTCGCCGAAGGTGTCACAGTCCGCGACCCGCCCGGAGCGAAACCCGCGGCTGAACCACCGAATCCGGTCTTCCGAAGACCCGTGAGTGAAGGCGTCGGGATTGACCCGCCCTGTCGCCATCCGCTGAATCCGATCGTCACCCACGGCCGCCGCGGCGGCGAGCCCCTCCTCGACGTCGCCCGGGTCGAGCAGACCGAGACGCTCCGAGGCGTGACCCCAGACGCCGGCGAGACAGTCCGCCTGGAGCTCCATCCGAACCTGCACCTGGTTGGCGTTGCCCGGATCGCGCTGCTGGAGCCGGCGGACCTGGCCCTCGACGCCGAGCAGCGTCTGCACGTGATGACCGATCTCGTGTGCCAGCACGTAGGCCTGGGCGAAGTCGCCCGGCGCACCGAAGCGCCGGGCCAGCTCGTCGAAGAAACCGAGGTCGACGTACACCTTCTGGTCGCCCGGGCAGTAGAACGGGCCGGTGGCCGACTGCGCGAAGCCGCAGGCCGACTCGACCGCGTCGCGGAAGAGCACCAGGGTGGCGCGGCGGTACTCCGCGCCCATGGTCGAGAAGGTTCGCTCCCAGTAGCTCTGCGCGCTGTCGAGCACGAAGGACACGAAGAGCACCATCCGCTCTTCCTCGGGCGAGGCCTGGACCGGCCCGGTCTCCGCGGTCTGCTCGCCGGCCGGGAGCGACGCTCCACCGAAGGCGCTCACCAGGTCCTGCTTGAAGACGAAGCTCAGGATCAGGAGCACCAGCAGGCCTCCGGCCCCCATTCCGGCTCGCCCGCCGCGGAGCCGAACGCCACGGCGGTCCTCGATGTCGCGACTGACCCGTCCCGGCCTCCAACGCATGCGCCTGCTCCGTCTCCCGCGGCGCGAGCGCCGCTCGATCTGGTGGTGAGCCCAGTCAGAACGCTAGCTCAGAGCGCCGCCCGCAGCCAGAGGAAGACGAAGACCCCGTAGAAGACCGCGAACGCCACCAGGCCGACCCGTCGCAGCATCGACGGCCTCACCTCGACCGGGAGGTACTTGCAGTTGATGTAGAGCAGATGGAACGATCCGAAGACGAAGATCGCGCCGCCGATGTTGGCGGCGAGCTGGAGCAGCACGATCGGCTGGGCCAGCTTGAGCGCCACGATGCCCCAGCTGACGCCGAGGCCGAGCACCACGTAGTAGACCAGCCGAACGTCGCCCCCCCGCCACGCGCGGATCCGCTTGCTCCCGGTCCAGAGGATGTCCGTGATGGAGCGGGTCATCCCCTCCATCAGGTCGAGCTGGGTCTTGAAGAGGAGCCAGAAGCCGATCATCGCCACCACGACGCTCAGCCAGCGTCCGCTCTGCGCCCCCATCGCCTCGGCGAGAGCCGCGGCGGCGCCGAGGCCGCGAATGTCGGTGCCCTCCGGGATGAAGGCCTGGTAGAGCATCGCCGGGAGCGCCATCCCGAGCACCGCGCCCACCAGGAAGATGCCCCACTGGTCCATGGTGGTGATCCGCCACCAGCCGCGCCAGCGTTCCATTCCCCCAGGCGTCGGCGTGAAGCGGAAGCCGCTGTGGGCCAGCTCGACTTTCTTCCCGCCGATCGCGGAGGGGATGTACCCGGCGTTGCCGCTCATCCCGTAGCCCTTGTCCCGGGCCCAGTTCGAGAGCGTCATGTTGGCGATCCCGCCCGCCCCGGTGAACGCCGCGAACGCGCCAAGCAGGAAGAAGTCGACGTTGCTCGGCAACAGGGCGAAGCGGCCCTCGGCGAGATCGAATCCGATGAAGCCGACCACCGTGCGTGCCCAGACGCCCGGCGACGTGAAGACCAGCACGAGGACGACCAGGACGGCGATGATGGTCGCCACCATCACCCAGTTGAGGATTTCCAGGGTCCGCTCGATCCGCTTCCCGACCAGCAGGATGCCGAGACAGACCAAAAACCCCGCCACGCCGAGGAGATAGACGCTGCCCGCGTCCTCGCTCCCGGGGAGGTGGCCGCTGCCGACGAAGAACGCCGCGCCTGCCGCGGTGCCGGCCCAGGCCGGCCAGCCGAACTGGAGCAGGTAGAGCCCCGCGTAGAAGAACGCCCAGAAGGTGGAGTGCGGCCGGGTGCGCATGAAGCCCGAGAACACCGGCTCGCCAGTCGCGAGCGTGTAGCGCATCACCTCCTGGTTGAAAAGCGTCTGGAGGACGACGGCGATCGCGGCGATCCAGAGGATCGAGGGTCCATGCTTGACGATCACGGCCGGCCCGAGCAGGAACTCGCCGCTCCCGATTGCGGCGCCGAGGAGGATCACCCCGGGGCCGACGACGGGAATCCAGCCGAGCCCCTTGGGCCTCGGCGGCTCGGGCATCTCGGCGGGGCGGAAGGGTGGCAGGCCGGTGCGGGCCTCGATCGGAGCGGGCTCAGTCGACATGGGCGGCAGGGGTGGCGGTCAGGATCCGGCCTCGGTGCTCGAGCTGGATCCGGACCCGGTAGGTGCCTCGGGACGGGCAGGCGCAGTGAGAGGATGCGCGGCGGTCGAAAGACGTGGAGTCCGACATCGGCGCGGCGGCGCGGGCACCGAACCGACACGGGAGCGTCGCGGCCCGCGCTGCGGACACGGTGACCGGGAAACGGACGCTGGTCGGCGCGTCTGCGAAGATGGCATCATCCGGACAGCCCAAATCGCCTCCGTCGGCGGGGACTTCGACGGTCGCCACCACGGTATGGGAAACGGATTCTCCAAAGGGGCTGGCCAACAGTAGAGTTTCCTGCTGGGGCGGTCAACTCGCCGCCAGGTAGGTTCGGACGGGCTCGATGTATTATCCACCTGGTGAGCGCCCTCCCGCCGTGCCGACCGCCGTCCGGGCCGCATCCGCCCCAGCGGGGGCGCGGCGAGGACGGCCGCTGATGTCGATCTCCGGCAGCGAGCTGGTGATCCGCGCCCTCGCCGACGAGAACATCCGCCTCGCCTTCGGTATTCCCGGCACCCACAATATCGAGCTCTACGACGCGCTGGCCGACTCGCAGCGGGTGCGGCCGGTGCTGATCACCGACGAGCAGAGCGCCGGGTTCATGGCCGACGGCGCCTGGCGGGCGTCCGGAGAGATGGCCTGCCTGAACCTGGTCCCCGGGGCCGGGCTCACCCACGCGCTCTCGGGCATCGCGGAGGCCTTCCTCGACGGCGTGCCGATGCTGGTGCTCGGGTGCGGGATCCGCCAGGACAGCGGACGGGCCTATCAGCTGCACGACGTCGACCAGCTCGCGATCGCCCGACCGATCACCAAGGCCGCGGTCCGCTCACCGAGCGGGCCCGAGATCTATCGGACCATCCGCGAGGCCTGCGCGCTGGCCCGCGCCGGCACCCCGGGCCCGGTGATGGTCGAGATCCCGGTCGACCAGTACCTGTTCCGCCATGCCGCGCCGCCTCCCTTCGTCGCGGCGCCGCCCGCCCCGGCCACCCCGGACTCGGCGCTGGTGCAGCAGGCCGCCGAGCTCCTCGGTGACGCCGGCGCGCGGCCGTTGCTCTACCTCGGGCTCGGCGCGCGGGAGGGCGGCCCGGCCCTGGTCCGGCTGGCCGAAACGTTAGGCGCGCCGGTCGCCACCACCATCTCCGGCAAGGGCGTCTTCCCCGAGCGCCACCCGCTCTTCCTCTGGAACGGCTACGGCCGGACCGCGCCACCCTTCGCCCGGGACCTGGCCGAGCGGGCCACGGTCACGCTGGCGATCGGCTGCCGCTTCAGCGAGGTCGGCACCGGGAGCTACTCGACCGAGCCACGCGGGCCGCTGGTGCACGTCGACGTCGCGCCCGAGGCGATCGGCCGGAACTACCCCGCCCGGGTCGGGATCGCGGCCGACGCCTCGCTCGCGATCGCGGCCCTGCTCGGCGCGCTCGGAGAGCGGCACCACCCCGAGTGGCGCGCCGAGGTCGAGCGGGCGATCGCGAAGGGTCGGGCCGAGCTCGACGCCGAGCGGGCGCGACGCGAGGACAGCGGCCGGGTGACCCCGGAGCGGCTCTTCGCCGAGATCGCCGAGCGCTTCGGGCCCCGGACCGTCTACGCGACCGACAGTGGCAACGGCACCTTCCTGGCCATGGAGGCCCTCCGTCTCGACGGCCCCGGGCGGTTCCTCGCGCCGGTCGACTACTCCTGCATGGGTTACGCGGTGCCCGCGGCGATCGGCGCCAAGCTGGCGTGCCCGGAGCTGCCCGTGGTGGCGGCTCCCGGTGACGGAGCGTTCCTGACGACGGGCCTCGAGCTCCTCACCGCCGCGAGCCAGAACGCGCCGATCGCCACCTTCGTGCTCCGCGACCACGAGCTCGCCCAGATCGCCCAGTTCCAGCGCACGGCCTTCGGCCGCACCATCGCGAGTCGGCTGCCCGACTACGACGTGGGAAGCCTGGCCGAGGCGGTCGGCGTCGAGTGGCTCCGGCTCGAGCGCGACGCCGATCTCGCCGAGGTGGTGCGGTACGCGTCGGAGGTGACGGCGGCGGGACGCCCGATCGTGGTGGACACGGCGATCGACTACGAGCAGCCGACCTACTTCACCCGAGGCGTGGTGCGAGCCAATCTCGCGCGGCTGCCGCTCAAGGATCGCCTCCGGATGGTGGGCCGCGCCCTCGGGAGGCGGCTCAGAGCTTGAAGTGGCCGACCGCCTCGGTGAGTCGCTCGCCGGCCTTCGCCAGGTGATTCGTCGAGGCGGTGATCTCCTCGGTCGCGGCGTTGAGCTCCTGGGCGGCGGCCGCGATCTCCTCCGCCGCGGCTGCGTGGCCCTCCACGCTCCCGGCCAGCTCGTTGCTCCGCTGAGCGATGCTCTCGATCAGGGAGCGCACTTCCGCCGCCGCGCGCGATACGCCGCGGGTCCACTCGTCCACCGCCTCCGCCTCGCGGGTGACCGCAGTGAGTCCGTCGACCGCGGCGACCGTGGCCTGATGGGCCTGCAATCCGCCCCGGCCCAGCCGGTCCACCCGCTCCCGGGTGGCCTGGACCCTCACCACGATGTTGCGAACCGTGTCGCGGGTCGCGTCCGCGGTGTGTGCCGCCTGGCTGGCGAGCTTCCGGACCTCGTCCGCCACCACCCCGAAGCCCTCGCCCTCCATGCCGGCCCGGGCCGCCTCGATCGACGCATTGAGCGCCACCACCCGGGTCTGCCGCGCGATCGCGCGTGACTGGACCGCGAGCCGCTCGATCTCCACCGAGGCGTCGGCCAGCGCCAGGGCCTCTTGGGTGCCGTGCTCGACCTCGCCCGAAAGCCCTTCGAGCTCCGAGGCGGTCTGGGCCAGCCGCTCCTTGTGGGTCCGGGCGAGCGCGGCCAGCTCCGCGTTGCGCTCGGCGGTCCGAAGCGCTCCCGCCACCACTTCCTGGGCGATGGTCAGGATCCGGGCGGCGTCGTCAGCGACCCGCCGGATCAGGGCGGCCTGGTTGATGGCCCGATCCGTGAGGTCCGCGGTGGTGCCGGCCACCTCTTCGGTGGACGCCATCACCTGATGGGTGGCGCCCGAGATCTCGTTGGAGAGGGAGGCCGACTCCTCCGCGGCCGACTGGATCGCGGCGGTGAGCCGCCGGAGCTCGGTCACCATCAGGCGGATCGAGTCGGTGACGGGCCCGCCGCCCACGGCCGCCACCTGGCTCTCGGCCACCCGGAGGTCGCCCTTGGCCATCCGGGAAACCAGCTTCTCGAGCGCGAGGAGCGGCTCGACGACGTCGCGCTCGAACCAGCGGGTGGTGAGCAGGATCATCAACGCCGCCAGGACGGCGAAGACGACGAGCCGGGTCAACAGATCCCACCCCGCGCCCTGCGTGAGCAGGACCCAGACGACCACGGTGAGGACGGACAGGGTGGCTCCGCCAGCGAGGAGCAGGCGACGCGACAGCGGGGATCGCTCGGCCATGCCGGAATCTAGGCGGGGAGCCCGACGCCCCCAACCGAGCGGGGGCGCCGGTAGTGGGTCAGTTTGAGTGTAACGGGGTCGCGGGGTCCATCCGGGCCACGATGTCCTCGACCTTCCACACCCGATCCGTCAGGCCCGCCGCCATTGCGGGCGTGGTGTGAATCCCCTTCCGCGCCTTGGTCAACGTCTGGTGGACCCGACAGAAGTTGTAGTACATGAAGTAGAGGCTGACCGCGTGCGCGTGGTTCTCGGCCTTCTTCGAGAAGGCGTTGGTGAGTCGCGTAAACCGGCGCTGCTGCATCCGGATCGACAGGTTCGCCCGCTCGACGTAGGAGGTGCTCACCAGGTCCTCGTCGGGCTTCCCCATGACCCATTCCTTGAACGCGCCCGTACAGACCGGGGGCGAGTAGCGGCGGGCGTCGTCGGTTGCCTGGCCGTAGGTCTTGACCAGCATGGCGTAATCGACCCCGTTCCAGCCGAAGGCCCGCTCGACCGCTGGCAGGTACATGGTGTGCCCGTCCGTCGTGAGCTGAATCCGGTTCGCCAGCCGGCCCCGAAGGTCGATCATGAACTCGGTGGCGTTCTCGGTGTTCCGAGCGCCGACCAGCCAGGTAATCATCAGCTTGGAGTCCGCGTCGATGGCGGTGAAGGTCCAGATATCGCCGTCACCCTGCCGCCGCGCCCGCTTCTGCTTCGCGCCGACAAAGGCCCAAATCTCGTCGGCCTCGACCCGCGTGGTAGCCAGGCCCCGGATGATCCGATCCTGGTAGTAGCTGGCGAACTCGCCGGCCTCGATCAGGAGCTTGAGCACGGTCGCCTTGGCCGAGTCCGTCAGCCGAGCGGTGGCCCGCACCGAGTTGCCCTCAACCAGGGCTCGGAGGATCGCGGCGCGGCGGGCGGGCGTCAGCTTGTTCATTGTAACAATGAATTTAGTCGATAGGTTTACTGCTCGCAAGAGGGTGGCGCAAATCGTTGGTGTGTATGATCTTGTATGGATGCCTCCAGCCCGCGACGTTGCCGCGATCATCGTACCGCAGGGCAAGCTACTCGACTTCATCGACAACAAGCTCCGCAACGAGACACCTGAGGAATACGTCCGCCAGGAGATCGAGAAGTCCCTGGTCAAGGAGTATGGGTACGCCCGAGGGGAGATGGCGGTCGAGTTCCGCGTGACGCTCGGCCGATCCACGAAACGCGCCGACGTGGTGATCTTCCCAGAGGGTGTGGCCCAGAAACAGGAACACGTTTGGGCCGTGATCGAATGCAAAGCCTCCGAGATCTCGCCGAACCACCGGCAGGAGGGTATCGAGCAGCTCAAGAGCTACCTCGCCGCGTGCCTCAACGCCGAGTTCGGGATGTGGACGAACGGCCAGGAGCGGTTCTGTTTCCGTAAGACGAATCGGAAGGACGAGCCGTTCGTCGAGATTACCGACCTTCCGGTGAAGGGGAGGCCGCTCGATGACGCCGAGCGGCCGACGTTCACCTCGCTCCGACGAGCCACCAGTGATTCGCTTCTCTTCACCTTTCGGCGCTGCCACAACTACATCGCCGGCAACCAGGGCCTCCAGAAGCCGGAAGCGTTCTGGGAATTGCTCAAGCTGATCTTCTGCAAGATCGAAGACGAACGTGCCTCGCAAATCGACTTCTATACCACCACGCAAGAACGGCAAAGTCTTAACGGCCAACTGAAGGTCAAGCGCCGCCTCGATGACATCTTTGCCCGCGTTCGCACCAAGTACGAGTCCATCTTCCGGTCGAACCATGTCATCGAGCTGGAGCCGCGGGTACTGGCCTACATCGTGTCGCAGCTTCAGCCCTGGTCGCTACTGGAAAGCGATATCGACGTCAAAGGGAAAGCTTACGAGGAGATCGTCGGCGCCAACCTGCGAGGTGATCGCGGCGAGTTCTTCACGCCCCGCAACATCTGTCGGATGGCGGTCGAGATGCTCGACCCCACTCCGGAGCAACTCGTGATCGACCCGGCCTGCGGAACGGGCGGGTTCCTGACCATCGCTATGAATCATGTTATTGACAAGATTCGGACCGCTGAACGGGTGAAGTGGCGGAACCCGGAGCAGCCGACCGCCCGTGAACACGAGGAGCTGTTTCGCAAGGTGCAGCGGTACGCCAACCAGGGCATCGTGGGAATCGACATCAATCCCAATCTGGTCAAAGCCGCCAAGATGAACATGGTGCTGAACAACGATGGCTCAGGGGGGCTCTACCAGGCTAACGCCCTCGAACGGCCAGTGACGTGGGCCACTGACCTTCGGAAGCGACCCTTGTTGGGCCAGGCGGACTTAGTCTTCACGAACCCGCCGTTCGGGTCGAAGATCCCCGTTGATGATCCTGCCATCCTAGAGCAATACGATCTGGCCCACGTCTGGGACTATGACGAGGCCAACGACCGATACTATCGCCGTGAGCCGCGCCAGCTTCAACGGTCCCAACCGCCCGAAATCCTCTTTGTCGAGCGGTGCGTCCAGCTTCTGAAGCCTGGGACCGGCCGCATGGCCATCGTCTTGCCAGACGGGATCTTGGGTTCCCCAGGTCTTGCTTACGTCCGCGAATGGATTCTTGAGCAAACGCGGATTCTCGCCAGCATCGACCTTCACCCCGACACGTTCCAGCCCAGGAATAGCACACAGACCAGTATCCTGGTACTCGAACGAAAGCGGTTCGACGAAATCGAGCTGGAGCGAGCCGCTCGTCGGAAGAATGAGTACGACGTCTTCATGGCCCTGGCGAATCACATCGGCCATGATAAGCGGGGGAACGAAACCTATGTTCGCGATGAGGACGGCAACGAGATCGTCATGGAGGAGGAGGAGCGAGTTCCAGAGCTTCGCGATGGCACCCCCGTCTATCGAACGATGCTGACCAAGCGCAAGATGCGGGATGACAATACTGGCGAGATTGCCACCACATTCCGCGTGTGGTTGAGCGGACTGGATCGTCACGCGTGATGGTCGCTGCTGAGCACCACGCTGGGTCGCTCAGCCATCCGAGCGAACCGGAGTACCGAATCGTGCCGCTTCGGCAGCTCGTTCGCGAGGCGCGGCGGCTCGATGCCGAGCTCTACCTGTCAACGGGATTCGCCGCGTGGCAGGATGTACTCAGGGCGTTCCCTGGAGTCCGGGCATTGACGGAGTATGCAGACGTGTGGCAGCCCGGCCGGCTCAAGGGGGTTCAAGTCGCGCAAGACCACGGCATGCCGTTCGTGGCGGCGACGCAGGTTTTTGATATCTGGCCCACGCCACGGAAGTGGTTGGCACCGAACAAGACCCCGGACCTACAACGACGGTTCGTGCAACCGGGTTGGATGCTCGTCACCTGCTCAGGCTCAGTGGGCGATACGATCTTGAGCTACAGTTGCCACGCTGGTCTCGTCATCTCGCACGACTTGCTCCGTGTGGTGGCTCGCCGCGAGCACCTGACCGGCTACTTGTACGTGTTTCTCCGGACTCGCTACGGCCGGTCGATGATGCGGTCGAGTCACTATGGCAACATTATCAAGCACTTGGAGCCAGAGCACCTTCAGACCATTCCGGTGCCCATCATTGAGGACCTGGTCGAGGATCTGGAGCGGGATACTCGGACGATCTATGCTCTGCGGGACCAGGCGTACCACTTGGATCGTTCGAGCCGCCAGACTTTTGGCGATGCCCTGGGTCTGCCAGTCGTTGACGCCGAGGAGACCGGATATGCAGTGAGCGCGGGCCGACTATTTCGCGGCCGGCGCCGGCTAGACGCCTACGCACACAACCCGGTGGCATCGGCGATTGAGCACCTTTTCGAGGCAAACGCCGACGCTGTCGTTCCGCTCGGCTCCGTCGCGACAGCATTCGTGCCAGGACGTTTCAAGCGGATCTTCGCCGAGAGCGGAATCCCGTATCTCGACAGCGAACCGATCTTCAAGATCAACCCAGGGGTCGCTAAGTACTTGGCCCCGGCGACCGCCATCGACCTCGACCGGTACGTCGTCGAATCCGGTTGGGTGCTCGTCGCGTGTTCCGGACAGATCTACGGGCTAAACGGCCAGGCCATGCTTGCTAGCCGGTGGCACGAGGGCAAGGTCGTTACTCAGCACATCATGCGGCTGGTGCCGAATAGGTCCGCCGTGCGACCAGGATACCTTCAGGTCGTACTGACTCACCCCGTGGTCGGACAGCCGCTCGTTATCAGCAGGGCGCATGGTACGTCGGTTCCAGAGTTGGACCCGGCGGATATCGAGGGGCTTCCGTTCCCGCGCCTGGCGAGCGATATAGAGAATGAGATCGCAGACATGGCTGAACGTGCAAGCGAGCTGAGAATGAAAGCTGACGAGCAAGAGGACAGCGCCGTTGCCCGTTTGGAGCGGGAGTTGGATCGACGGATCGGTGTGCCTGCCAAGCAACCCTCGAAGTTGCGCCCAGATGTGGCCGAGACGGCTTACCGGGTCATGATGGAGGCCACGGGCCAAGCCCCGAAGACGGCGCCCCCAAGCGACCGCGACGAGGCCGAGCGGAACCCCGAAGCGGTGCGCCGGGGGAAGAAGGGCGGCCGGCCGCGTCGGAAGTCTGGTTGATCCCACCCGTAGGTCCCAGCCTAGTTGTCAACATTTGTCACGGCGGAAACTGACCCACTACCGGGGCGCCGTGGGCGCGTCGCAAGGGCCATTTCGGGCTGCTAGATTCCCGCCCATGAGCGACTACGATCCGACCGCCGTCGAGGCCAAGTGGCAGCGACGGTGGGCCGAGCGGCGCACCAACGAGCCGGAACTCGACCGGGCCGAGCGGCCCTACTACCTCCTGATGATGTTCCCCTACCCCTCCGCGGAGGGGCTCCACGTCGGGAATTTCTTCGCCTTCACCGGCGCCGACGTCTTCGGCCGATTCCAGCGGCTGAAGGGGTTCGACGTCTTCGAGCCGATGGGCTTCGACGCGTTCGGGATCCACACCGAGAACTACGCCCTCAAGATCAACAGCCACCCGGCCGCCCTGATCCCGAAGAACATCGAGAATTTCACCCGGCAGCTCACCGCCCTGGGCGCGATGTTCGACTGGTCGCGGGTCCTCTCGACCACCGACCCCCGCTACTACAAGTGGACCCAGTGGCTCTTCCTCCAGCTCTTCAAGGCGGGCAAGGCCTATCGGAAGCGGGCCGCCGTCAATTGGTGCCCGAGCTGCAAGACCGTGCTGGCCAACGAGCAGGTCGAGGGCGGCGCCTGCGAGCGCTGCGGCACCATCGTCGAGCAGCGCTCGCTCGAGCAGTGGTTCTTCCGGATCACCGACTACGCCGAGCGACTGCTGGCCAACCTCGATGACGCCTCGAAGATGGATTGGTCGGGAAGCACCACGGCCGCGCAGAGGAACTGGATCGGGCGCTCCGACGGGGCGGAGGTCGACTTCGCCACCGAGGCGGGAGCCACGATCAAAGTCTTCACCACCCGCCCCGATACGCTCGCGGGCGCGACCTTCATGGTGCTGGCACCGGAGCACCCGCTCGTCGACCGGCTCACCACGGAAGGCCAGTCGGCGGCCGTCTCGGCCTATCGCGCCGCCGCCGCCGCCCAGGACCTGGTCTCCCGCAAGATCGGCGACCGGGAGAAGACCGGCGTCTTCACCGGCGGCCACGCGATCAACCCGGTCACGGGCGCCAGGATCCCGGTCTGGATCGCGGATTACGTCCTGATGGAGTACGGGACCGGCGCGATCATGGCCGTGCCGGGCCACGACGAGCGCGACTTCGCCTTCGCCACGAAGCACGGACTGGAGATCGTCCGGGTGATCGCCCGCGAGGACGAGACCGAGTCGACCCCGCTCGACGAGGCGATGGAGGAGAGCGATGGCTGCCGTCTGGTCAACTCCGGCAGCTGGAGCGGCCGCACCGTCGCCGACGGCGCCCGCGCGATCGTCGAGTGGCTCGAGTCGAAAGGCCTCGGCAAGCGCAAGGTGACCTTCCGGCTCCACGACTGGTGCATCTCGCGCCAGCGGTACTGGGGCCCGCCGATCCCGATCGTCCACTGCCCGCGCTGCGGGCCGGTGCCGGTGCCGGAAGACCAGCTGCCCGTGCTGCTCCCCGAGCTCGAGGATTTCCGGCCGGACGACACCGGGGTCTCCCCGCTCGCGCGGAACACCGAGTGGTATCACGTCCCCTGCCCGACCTGCGGCGAGCCCGCGCGCCGGGAGACCGACGTGTCGGACAACTTCCTCGACAACTCCTGGTACTTCCTCCGCTACCTCAGCACCGAGTTCGACGACCGGCCGTTCGACGATTCGCGCGTCCGCCGCTGGATGCCGGTGGCCACCTACGTTGGCGGCAACGAGCACGCCGTCCTCCACCTGCTCTACTCGCGCTTCATCACCATGGTGCTCCACGACCAGGGACTGCTCCACTTCGAGGAGCCGTTCCGGCGCTTCCGGGCGCACGGCACCATCGTGAAGGACGGCGCCAAGATGTCGAAGTCCAAGGGCAACGTGGTCAACCCGGACGAGTACGTGACCCGCTGGGGCGCCGACACCTTCCGGCTCTACCTCATGTTCCTCGGCCCGTTCGAGGAAGGGGGCGACTTCCGCGACGCCGGGATCGCCGGACCGCGCCGATTCCTCGATCGGCTCTGGGACCTGGTGAGCCAGTGCGAGCGCCGCACCCTGACCGGCGAGGAGATCCATCGGGACATCCTGGTCAAGTGGCACCAGACCAAGAAAAAGGTGACCGGCGACATCGAGACGCTCGGCTACAACACGGCGATCGCCGCCCTGATGGAGCTGCTCAACGCCATGCGGGACAGCAACTGCGCCGAGCGGCAGATCGTCAAGGACATGGTGGTGATGCTCGCCCCCTTCGCGCCCCACTTCGCCGAGGAGTGCTGGGAGCGACTCGGCTACCCCACGTCCGTCTTCGACGCGGACTGGCCCACCTGGGACGAGAAGCTCACCATCGAGTCGGTCATCGACCTCGTGGTGCAGATCAATGGCAAGACCAGGGGCACCGTCCGTTTGCCCCGGGGAGCGGCGCAGGACCAGGCCGCCGCCCGCGCCCAGGCCGACGAGACCGTGGCCCGGCACCTCGACGGCCGCCCGATCCGCAAGATCATCTACGTGCCGGATCGGCTGATCAACTTCGTGGTCTGAGCCCTCCTCGAAACGACTCGGCCCCCGAGCCAGGCAGATGCACCGGTCCGGGGGCCGAGTCTCAGGTCGGCGCCGTCGAGTCAGACCGCCAGGGCGAGCAGCAACAGCGCGCCGGCCGGCTCGAGCAGGTTGCCCAGCAGCCGGAAGACCCCGTCCGCGAAGACCACGATGTGGCCCAGCACCTCATGCTCGGCCGGCGTCAGCTCCCGGCCGCCTTCGCCCCGAATCACGGGCTCGGCCGGATGGCCGGTGGCGGTCGCGAGGAGCGACCCGTTGATCGTGAACGTGGCATCGAGCTGGCCGCTCTCGGTGGTCGCGTCGACGTCGATCCGATCGCTCGCCGAGCGGACCGAGAGCGCCACGTGGCCGTCGTCGTTGGTATCGTCGGCCGTGCCTTCGATCGAGGCGCTCACCGCGAAGTCCTGACCCGGCACCGAGAGCTCCGCATCGACCGTGACCGTGCCGCCCCGGGCGAACATCTGGCCCGTCGTGGTGATCGCGAAGTCGACCCGGTTGGCGCCGTCGCTCAGGAAGCCCTCCACCTCGAGGCTCGAGCTCTGCACCGACCCCGCCAGGTCGAACGCGTAGCTCAAGTACGTCACGCCGCCGGCCACCACCTCGAGGGTGACCCCGAGGCTGTTGCTCGCGGCGGCCCCGGCGTCCACCAGATCGGCGTAGCCGACCTCGCGCGCGGGATCCGGCTTGTCGTTCTCGAGCAGCTCGTAGAGGACGAAGCGCACCCCGTTCGCCGGCGCGCCGGCGCGTCCCGGCGCCGCGACGTACCGGTCTTGGCCCGGGTCGTACACGAACGTGGTTCCATAAGCCGACTGCCGCATCACCGGCACCAGGGCGATCGCCTGGGGCCCGGTGAGCCCGGCCATCCGCCCCACCGCGCGGACCAATCGGCTCGCGCCCGTCCCCGGCACCCGGCCGGCGCTGGCCCCGACGTGCCGTCCGAGCGCCATGAAGCTCGCGATCACGGGGGCGTCGCTCGCCTGCTCGATCGTCGCGAGACCGGCCTGGACTCGCGGCGCATCGAACTCGCCGTCCGTGGGACCGGTGCCGTCGGAGCAGCCCACCATCGCCGCGAGGACGGCCGCCGCCATCAGATGTCTGCCAATGCTGGTGCTCATCGTGTCGCTCCTTCCGAGCCCCTACAGGGGCTCCCTTGATGCGTCTCCGTCCGGCTCGCCCCGACGCCCGCCGTCCCGGATCGTCCGGAGCCGCTCCTGCTGCTCGGACGTCAGGGTGTTCTTGATTCGGACCAACAGGACCATCTGGCGCTTCTTCACCTCCCGCTCCGCCTGGAGCACGTCGGCCGTCTTCGCCACCGCCGCCGCCTCGTCGACGCGGGAGCGGTCGAGCAGCTCGAGCAGCTCGAGACCGGCCGTGGACAGATCGATCTGTAGCGGGGCCAGCTCGACCTGGGCCTTCTTGAGCTCGTCGGTGATCGTCCGTCGTTGCTCGGCGGTGAGCCCGATCTCCCGGGCGTGACGCAGCACCAGGTCCGGGGCGAACACCGCCTTCTCGAATGCCTCGGCCCCCTTGTCCTGGCCCGTGACGGCCGGCGCGGCGACCAGGGCCAGCGCCAGCGAAATCCAAGCGATTCTCACAGTCTGTCCCTCCCCAACGTGTCGCCGAACCACCCCTCGAGCGCGGGATCGAGCCCCTCGGCCTCGAGCGGGAGGTCCGGAAGCTCGAACGCGAGCGGCTCCGAGGTCCGGAGCAGGAAGTCGGTCGGCCCGCCGAGCGCGCCGACGGTCACCTCGAACGGGCTCACCGGCCTGCTCCCGGCCTGCCAGATCCCGATCCCGACGGCGACCACGGTGGCCGCGAGCACGAGCGCCGGCGCCCACAGTGAGCGCCGTCCCCGCGGCGGGCCGCGGAGCACCCGCTCGAACGAAGGCGCCCGCCGGGCCTCTACCGCCCGAGCGGTCGCGAATCGCGCGCCGAGCTCCCGATCGTCGTGCCAAGAGTTGCTCACTCTGTCGCTCCCTCCTCGCCAAGCCGCTTGCGGAGCCGGTGCTTGCCCCGCTGGTAGTGGGTCCGGGCGGTGCCGACCGGCATCCCCAACACCTCCGCCGCGGCCTCGATCGTCAGGTCCTGATAGAACACCAGGTGCAACACCTCGCGCTGTCGACCCGAGAGACCGGCCAGCGCCCGCTCGAGTCGTCGGGTCAGCGCTTCGTCCGGACCCGCGGCAGCCTCCGGCTCCGGCTCCCGCTCGCGCCACCACCGCTCGATCCGCCGCCCGGTGACCCACTGGCGTCGGGCATGCTCCCGGGCCGTGAGTCGGATCACGCCGAAGAGCCAGGTTCGAAACGCCGATCGGCCCTGAAACCGCGCCCGCCCGTCCAGCACCTTCTCGTACGACTGGTGCAGCACGTCTTCGGCGTCCGTGCGATCACCTCGACAGCAGCGGACGGCCCACGCGAAGCTCTCTTCGTGGCTCGCCTCCAGCTCGGCACGTAGGTCCGTTTGCTCCGTCACGAGAGGCGGCGTCCGGGTCGCTGTCGCGCATGTTCGGAGATGAGTGGACCGGGGGCCCGATCCATAGGACAGGGGCCGCTCGGCCTAACGAGCTCGCGGGCGGGTCGTGTCGGCGGGCCGCTCGAGTGACGCGAGGCCGGCGGCGACCACCGGATCGCCCAGCAGACCGAGTCGGTTGGCGGTCTCGGCCCGACCGCGCAGCAAAGCCTCGAGCCGGCGAGCCTCCAGCTCGAGCGCGCCATGCAGCTCGCCGAGCTGCGCGGGCGAGGTCCGGACCCCGGCCGCGTCGAGCCGACCGGCCAGGGCGGAAAGATCGGCCCCGGTCACCGCCGAATCCCTGGCGACGGCGCTCGTGTCGGTGAGCCGCCTCCGCGCGATGGCCTCGAGCGTCTCCGCCACGATCGGGCCGGCCGCTCCGTGCCCGGCGAGTCGCGCCGCCGGCGACGGACTCACCACCAGATCCGGAGTCAACCCGCCGTCGATGGCGGTGCCGTTGGGACTGAGCCACCGCCCCGTCGTGAGCCGGACCGCCGTCCCCTCACCGAGCGGAATGGTGGTCTGCACCAGTCCCTTGCCGAGCGTGCGCTCGCCCAGCAGACGAGTCTGCAGGTTGTCCCGGAGGGCGGCGGCCACGATCTCGGCCGCGCTCGCCGTCTGATGGTCCACCAGGATCGCCACCTCCAGGCGGGGGTAACGCGAACCCGAGCGCGCCGAGTAGACGGCCGGAAACTCGTTGCGCTTGGCGACCGAGCCGATCTTCTGTCCGGCCTCGAGGAAGAGATCGGCGATCGCGAGCGCCTCGTCGAGTCGCCCACCGAGATTGCCCCGGAGGTCGAGCACCAGACCGTCGAGCCGCTCGGCTCCGAGCAGCGCGAGCGCCGTCTCGAGCTCCCGACTCGCGCGCTCTGAGATGGCCCGAATCGCGATGTAGCCGATCCCCGGCGCGATCGGGAGGGCCACCGAGACGGCCGGATAGGTGGTCGGCTCGGGCGTGAGCGTGAGTGAATCCGTCAGCGAATCGCCGGGTCGCCTCACCACCACCGCCGCCGGCCCGTCGAGCGTCGCCAGCGCGTAGCGAAGGTGATCGGGGCTCTGCCGCTCCGTCGGCTTGCCGTTCAACTCGAGCAGGTAGGTGCCGGGAGCGAGGCCCGCCTGGTCGGCCGTCGAGCCGCTCACCACGCTCTGGACGTAGTAGCCGGTCAGTCCCCGACGGAGCGAGAGGCCCAACGACGCGGAGGTGCCGCGGAGGTTGTCGCGATAGTTCTGGGCTTCGGTCGGCGCGAGGAAGGAGGAATATGGATCGCCCAGTGAGCTGACCACGCCCTTGGCGGCCTTCTGATAGAGCTCGTCGTCGGAGAGCGAGTCGACGAAGCTCCGCCGGATCGCCGACATCACGTCCTGGAAGACGCCCGCCGTGGTGACCGGCCCGGCCCGATGGAGCGCGATCCAGCGCTCCACGACGATCGCCCCTGACGCGCCGAGGATCACGCCGATCAATAGCCATCCGAGCCGATGTCGCATCTCGCCGCCGCCTCCACTCCTCGACCTGCAATGCTTCGCACGAACGGTGCCATCTCAAGGTGGCGACGGCGGCGCCCGGGGCCAAGACCCCCGGGTCTCAGCGGGGCTTCAGCAACAGGACGTGGGCAGTCTCCCGCTCGACGGCCTCACGCGAGAAGGCCAGCGGGAAGTAGCGACCCTCGGCCCACAACGGGAGCAGATTGCCGTAGTACTGGCTTCCTGGCTGCCCGGACTGTCCCGGCACGCTGGTGGCCACCGAGTTGTCCCAGTTGGACGTGTCGAAGATCCCGCGGTACGACCCGCCCGCGGTCTGCATCCACCCGGCCCCGCCGGTCATGTTGACGGTGTTCTCATCGCCGCCGCGGGCCGGCGCCTCGAGGTCGAACATTGCCGCGAGCGGGTGCCGGAAGGGCGTCGTGTGGAGCCGGCCCCAGCGCCAGCCGCCGGGCGTGGCGCCCAGCGTGTCCGCCAGCTCCGCGACCGCCGCGCGGAACGCCGACACCGCAATGCTGTCCCGCGCGGCGATCGGGCTCGCGCCGAGCTGCTCGGGAGTGCGGGTCAACAGCCTGATCACCGTCGGGAGGTCCCAGTCCCGCCGTCCCCGCCCGCCGGGCCGCTCCTCGACCAGCCGGTCGTAGACCAGCGGGCCCACCTGCCGGAGCCAGGCGGCGAACACCGTCGGCGCCACCGCGTCGCGCCGCATCACGTAGTCCCACGCGGCCAGCGTGTCGACCGCCGGATGCGCGACGCTCCGTCGCCGGAGCGCCGTCACCAGCATCGGGGTCAGCTCCTCGGCGGGGATCGAATACTCGTCGTGCTGGAGCCGCTCGAAGTCCTTGACCGTCCAGCCACTCCGTCCGCTCAGCACCCGCATCACCCGGTCGTAGCGGT
Organism: Gemmatimonadales bacterium; assembly: GCA_050184075.1. Lineage (GTDB taxonomy): Bacteria > Gemmatimonadota > Gemmatimonadetes > Gemmatimonadales > GWC2-71-9 > SHZU01. The sequence goes on along the minus strand of JBFXAS010000029.1, from coordinate 10,403 downwards.
ACGGGGTCGCCCACTCGTAGTTGAGCTGCTCGCGGTAGCCCTCCGGCAGGATGTTGTGATTGGCCGTCGCGATCACGCCGGAGGGCGGGTTCATCAGCTGGGGCAGCTTCGAGAACGGCTGGAAGCCTTCCCACTCGAACCGGCCGTCGCCCGGCACCGGCAGCAGTCCGGTCCACGAGCGGATCGGATTGAGGCCGGCGGCGATCCACCCGATGTTCCCGTCGACGTCCGCGTAAACCAGGTTCTCGGTCGGGAGCTTCCAGCGATAGGCCGCCTGCAGAAAGCTCGCCCAGTCGGTCGCGCGATTGATCGAGATCTGCGCCAGGTAGCCCGCGGTGCCCGGCTCGCTGCCCACGAAGCGGATCGCGAAGCCACGCCCGCGGGCGCTGTCGATCGAGACGATCGGACCGTGATGGGTGAACTCGAGCGCGACGATCCGCGGCCGCTCCCCTTTGACCGGTATCGTGTCGATGACCGTTCTCACCGGCTCCCACCGATCGTTGTGCCAGTAGCAGCGGGCCTGCCCGGCGCTGGCGGGGCACGGGCCGAGCCGCTCGACGTAGACGTCCTGCTGGTCCATGCCGACGATGGTGAAGCCGAAAGCGATCCGCTCGTTGTGGCCGCCCGCCACGCCGGGCACCCCGGGCTCGCCGGCGCCGATCACGTTCCACCCCGGCCCGACCAGATGGGTGAGATAGCGGAGCGAGGGCACCGCGATGGTCCGATGCGGATCGTTGGCGAGCAGCGGCTTGCCGCTCGCCGTGTGGCGCCCGGCCACGACCCAGTTGTTGGAGCCCTCGAGCCGCTTGTAGGGCACCGCGCCGTAGGATGGCGCGGCGGCGCCCAGCGACGGAAGGCCGATGCCCGTCAGATCGAGATCCGCGACGGGGTCGAGCGCTCGATCCGGATCGATCGGGTAGTAGCGCCGAACCCGGTCCGCGCCGAGCGCGGCCACCTGGGCCGCGCGGGTGATCTCTCTGAGTGCGTTCCCGGTCATCGAGAGTGCGGCCATTCGCTGGAGCGGCACCTCGTCGGCCCAGAGCGCGGGCTCGAAGCCGAGCATCGTGAACTCGATCGGGGGCCGGCCCTTGACCTCGGCAACGTAGGCGTTCACCCCGGCCACGAAGGCGCGCACGATCGCCCGGGTGTCCGGCGCGTAGCTGGTCCACTCCGCCGACATGTCGCCGCGGTACTGGAGCAACCGGGCGAAGCGATCGCGCTCCACGAACTCGGGGCCGAGCACCTCCGAGAGCAAACCCTCGCCCTGCCGGCGCCACATCTCCATCTGCCAGAGCCGATCGGACGCGGCCACGTAGCCCTGCGCGAAGAAGAGGTCGTTGCTGGTCTTCGCGTAGATGTGCGGCACGCCCCAACGATCGCGCCGCACCTCCACGGTCGAGTCGAGCCCGGGCAGCTCGACGGCCCCGTCCAGCAGGGTCAGTCGCTTGGCGGCCTCGGCCTGATAGTCCTGAGCGGCCGCGGGCGACCAGAGGGTGGCCAACGACAACGCGGCCAGCACCGCGGGCATGACGTTCGGCATCGTGAGCGGTCCGATTCGAAGAGGCGTGGGCGGACGACCGGCCCGTCCAACGCTATTGACCGGCCCGGCCGTTGGGAAGCCCCGCGGCGGCCGAGCCCGGAACGACGAGCGAGTTGACGAGCCTTCTGCTGGCCCCGTAGACTCCCCCATGACCATCGAAACCAATCTCTCTCCGCGAGAGCGCGGCTTGCGCGCGCTCGACTCCCATCGCCCGATCACGCTCTTCGGCGATCCGACGCCCCTGGCGAGAGCCGACCGCCTCCGCCAGGCGGCCGGCCTCTCGCAGACCCTGCTCGTCAAGCGCGACGACGTGATCCCGTTCGGCTTCGGCGGCAACAAGGTCCGCAAGCTGACCTACCAGCTGGCGCCGCTGCGGGCCCAGGGCGTGGATACCGTGATCACGTGCGGCGGGGTGCAGTCGAATCACGCCCGGGCCACGGCGGCCGCGGCCGCGGCCCTCGACTTCCGCTGCCACCTCGTGGCCAACGGCGCCCGGCCCGACGCGCTCACCGGCAACGCCCTGCTCAACGAGCTGCTCGGCGCCTCGGTCGAGTACGTGACCGAGCGCGATCAGCGCACGCCGTCCATGGAGCGTGCGGCGGAGCGCTTCCGGGCCGAGGGCCGGCATCCGGCGATCATTCCCCTCGGGGCCTCCACTCCGCTCGGGGCGCTCGGCTTCGTGGCCGCCGTGGGCGAGCTGCTCGGCCAGACCGAGGCGCCGACGGTGATCGTCCACGCCGGATCGTCCGGCGGCACCACCGCCGGACTCCTCGCCGGGCTCGCCCTCCACGGGAAGGACACCCAGGTGATCGGGATCAGCGCCGACGATCCGGCCGCCGAGGTGCGGGCCACGGTGCACCGGATCCTGGTGGGCATGGACCAGCTGCTCGACACCGGGCAACTCCTCGCCGATGCGATCGAGCGCTGCGTGATCGACGACGGCTTCGTCGGCGACGGCTACGGAGTCCCGAGCGCCGCCTCCCGCGACGCCCAGCTGCTGGCGGCCCGACGCGAAGGCTTCTTCGTCGATCACACCTACACGGCCAAGGCCCTCGCCGGTGCGCTCGCCTGGGGCCGGGAGCGGCTGCCCGCCGAGGCCACCATCCTCTTCTGGCACACCGGCGGCCAGGTGGCGCTCTTCGCGTGAGCGAGTTCGGACCGGGCATCGAGATTGGACCCGACTTCGTCCGCTTCAATCAGCGCGACGACATCTTCAGCCGCGCCGACTGGGATCCCGAGATCGCCGGGCCGAAGGCCAACGCATTCTATCAAGGGTATTTCATGGAGGGCGCCCGGGCCCGCAACGTCGAAGGCTTCCGGCAACGGGACTACGCCCTCAGGAACGCCGCCTGGCACGTGGCGGACGTCTTCTCCGACATCCGCCGGGCCGACGGACGACACGAGGGATTCACCGACCTCTTCTCCCTCCACCGCGATGGATCCGAGCGCCGTCCCGACGACGGCGACCCGGCCGGCAACACCGCCGAGATCAAGCGGCTCGCCAAGCTCTTCGGCGCCGACCTCGTCGGCGTCGCCGGCTTCGACGATCGCTGGATCTACACCCGCACCTACCGGCGGGTCGAGCACAGCGACGCGCCCAATCCGCTGCCCGGCGATCTCCCCTGGGCCATCGTGATCGGCAAGGCGATGGACTTCGGGCTGACCGAGACGGTGCCGTCGGCGCTCGCGGGCGCGGCGACCGGCCTCGCCTACTCCCGCGACGCCGCGACGCTCATCGCCCTGGCCCAGTACATCCGCAACCTCGGCTACCGCGCCTACGCCAGCATGAACGACACCGCGCTCGCCATCCCGCTCGCGATCCAGGCGGGCCTCGGCGAGTACGGGCGGAACGGCCTGCTGATCACCCCGGAGTTCGGACCGCGGCTCCGGCTCGGCAAGGTCTTCACCGACCTGCCGCTCGAGCCCGACGCGCCCCGTCGCTTCGGCGTCACCGAGTTCTGCGAGCAATGCAACCGCTGCGCCGACGCCTGCCCCGTCAAGGCGATCCCGAGCGGCCCGCCCTCCACCGAGCGCTACGACCGCTCAAACCTGGCGGGAGTCACCAAGTGGACGGTCAACGCGCGCACCTGCTTCGGGTTCTGGGTCAACCAGAACACCGACTGCTCGATCTGTATCCGGGTGTGTCCCTACAATCGCGACTACGGCCGCTGGTATCACCGGCTCTGGCGCCGGCTCGCCGCAAGCCCGCTCCGCGGGTTGCTGCTCCGGCTCGAGCGCTGGGCCGATCGAGGCAGGCGGCGCCCCGCGGAATGGTGGTGGCAGCGCGCCCGCCGCGCCGAGGGGTGAACGGCGGGCGCCGTTCGGATCAGTGGCGGGTGCTGAACCGGTCGAGGAACTCCCGCTCCGACTGCGTCAGGCTCGAGAGCCCGGTGGCGCTGATCTTGTCGAGGATCCGATCCAGCTCGTCCCGGTTGACCTCGTGCAGGTCGTCGCGCCGGATCTGCTTCCAGCGCTGGAGCGACTGAACCGAGCTCTCGGTCTTCTGCACTCGGGGCGCGGCCTTGGCCCGCCACTCCCGGATCGGCCCCTGCTGGCGGCGCTCCATCCACTTGAGATACAGGTAGCCGCCGGCGAACCCGCCGAGGTGGGCAAAGTGAGCCACCCCGCCTCCGCCCATGAACCCGCCCATCAGCGCCATCGCCGTCATGATGATGACCAGCCAGCGGGCTTCGATCGGCAAGATGCCCCAGATGTGGATCGGCTGGCGTGGCCAGTAGTAGGCGAAGGCCAGCTGCACTCCGAACACGGCGCCCGACGCCCCGATGATCGGGATGTTGCCGCCCTGGATCGGCGTCATCGCGATCGAGAGCAGCGCGCCCGCCAACCCGCTCACCAGGTAGAGCTCCAGGAACCGCCGACTCCCGAGCCGCGCTTCGAGCACCGGTCCGAAGAAGTACAGGACCAGCATGTTGAAGAAGATGTGACCGAGGCCGGCGTGGAGAAACATGTAGGTCACCAGCGTCCACGGCCGGACCCACGCCAGCGACGGCACCAGGGCGAAGTTGATCCAACCGCCCGGCAGGGCCTGCTGGAAGAAGAAGACCCCGACGTTGATGAAGATGATCCGAAGCACCCACGGCGTCACGGCGACGATTCCGCGCTCGGCACCGGGCGGTGCTCGCTCGGGTAGTCGACGATGTGCTCCCACTCCCCGGCGTCCGACCGCGCCACCACCGCCACCACCGGCTCGGTCTGGCTCAGGTTGTACACCTCGTGAGGCACCCCCGGCTCGATGAAGATGAAATCGCCGGGACCATTGTCGATCTGCTTCGCCAGGCCCTCGCCGAAGGCGTGCCGCACCCGCCCCTCGAGGATGTAGAGCATCACCTCGAAATCGACGTGAATGTGCGCGAAGGCGATCGCCCCCGGCGGCACCGTCGCCACGTTCATCGAGAGCTTCTGCGACCCGACGTTCTCGGCCGAGAGCCCCGCCTTGTACCGGATCCCGTTCCAGGCCCGACAGATCCCGCTCCCTCGCAGGACGTGGATACCCTCGCCCCGTTCGGCCTCGGGAACCGCTGCTTCCCTTCCACTCAAATCGCGCTCCGTCGCTCGAGCCCCGCCGCGTCCGTCCGCCCGCGTGGCGGACCGTTCCGACCAATCTACACCAGCGGAGCCCGGCCGGCGTCGGCGTGCCGAGCCGCCCGGACTCGACCGGCGGGGCCACCGGCGGCACTATACACCCTCCCGAAAACGGACCCGACCCATTGTCCCGCCCCAGCCCCTCCCCATGGCTTCTGCCGCTCGCGCTGCTCGGCGCGCTCGCCTGCGGCTCGAACGGTGAGCCCGAGCGGTCCGCCGGGCCGGAGCCGCGAATCGCCGCGCTCGTGCCGGAGTCGGTGCTGGCCGTGGTCGGCGGAAGCGAGGTGGTGCTCGGCGGGTTCGGCTCGGCGGCGGCGACCGATCCGCGCGACTCGACCCGGGTCTTCCTGCTCACCGATCGCGGTCCGAACTTCGACGCGCCGAATGGCGCCAAGGTCTTCGCGGCACCGGGCTTCGTACCCGAGATCGCGGTGATCCGCTGGCCAACCGGCGCCGCGGCGCGGATCGAGCGAGTCATCCCGCTGCGCGCGGCCGACGGCACCCCGCTCTCCGGGCTGCCCGCCGACGCGGACGGCGGCGTCAGCGAGACCGCGGTCGACCTCGAGGGCGCGGTCCTCCCGAACGACGGCGAGGGCGTCGATTCGGAGGGGCTCCACGTCACGCTCGACGGATCGCTCTGGATCGCCGAGGAGTACCGGCCCTCGATCCTCGCGATGGACTCGACCGGGCGGCTCCGCGAGCGGCTCTACCCCGGCCGGGGGCTGCCGACGGTGCTTGGCCGACGCCGGCCGAATCGCGGCTTCGAGGGACTGACCGGAGATCCGGCGGGGCGGGTTCTGGTGGCGGTGCTCCAGGGGCCGCTCGACAATCCCGCCGCGCTGGGCAGGTCGTCGTCCGTGGTCCGAGTGCTCCGACTGGACACCGCCAGCGGGGAGACCAGCCAATTCCTCGTGTTGCTCGACGATCCGGGCGATCTCCTCAGCGACCTCGCCTGGGTCGACGAGCGGAGCGTCCTGGTGATCGAGCACGACGGGGCGTTCAGAGACGGCGAACCACCGGCCGCCCGCAAGCGGGTCTACCGGCTCTCCTTCGACGGCGCGACCGAGGTGAGCGACTCGACCGATTCGAGCGAGGGTCGCCTCGTCGGCGGGAAGACGCTCGAGGCCCAGAGCCCCGCCGAGCTCGAGCGCGCCGGCATCCGGCCGCTCGGCAAGACCCTGATCGCGGATCTCCTGGCGCTCGGTTATCCCCACGACAAGCCCGAGGGGCTCGTGGTGCTCGGCCCCGACCAGATCGGGATCGTCAACGACGACGACTTCGGCGTGACCGACGGCGAGGGCGGCCTGGTGACCAAGCGGCTGCCGGGCGACGGGCGCCGCGACCGGGTCACCCTGTGGACGATCCGATTGCCTGCGCCACTTCGTTAGGCAGTCGGCTGGATCTCCCCGCCGGCCTGGTCCCGGCCGTCGCCCGGTTGGAGCCGGGTGACCAGCCGGCGCGCCGCGCTGATCAGCCCCGTGAGCCCCATCACCACCGAGAGGCGCCCGGCGTAGACGTCGAGCACCCCCCGCCATCCGAGCCCGTAACCCCGCTGCGCGGTGCGGGCCAGAGCGCCCAGCGCTTCCCAGCCCGTGTGCTCGAGCGAGAGCCGGGTCCCGCCCGCCTCGGCCGAGAAGCGCACGGTCACCCGCTGGGCGGTGTCCGGGCTTCGTGACGGGTGCCAGCTGAAGACCACGGAGTTGGGCGGGTCCCAGCCCGACACCGTGCCCCACTGGAAGCGGCGGCCGTCGTCGTGCTCCTCGAAGATCCGTCCGCCCACACCGGGCTCGAAGACTACCCGCATGACCCGCACCCCCCGACCGAGTGAGACCGATGAGGCCACCAGGTCCCGATCTCCTCGGTGAAGCGGCGGAAGGCGGCCTCGGGGTCGCGACGGATCCAGACGGACCGCCGGACGGGCGGCAGGGGCGGCAGGGGCGCTTTCGAGTCCGCCATCAGATCGTCTCCTCCGGATCGGGGTTCCCATCGTCGGCGTAGGCGCTCAATACGTCGTCCCAGAGCGCCTCGACATACTGCCGCAACTCGGCCAGCCCCTCGCGATCGGCCCGGTAGAACCGCCTGGCGCCGTCCTGCCGGAAGGTCACCAGCTTGGCGCGAGTCAGGACCCTGAGGTGCTGGGAAACCGCCGGCTGGCTGATCGCCGACCGCCGGGCGAGCTCGCCGACGGAGTGGGGGCGCCGGCGGAGCCTTTCGTAGATCCCGCGGCGGGTCGGGTCGGCGAGCGCCGCAAGCGAGGTAGCGTAAGCCATGCCTTATATTAGTGTTTGCTTACGACACCAGCAAGAGGAAGGCCGGTCTGCGTTGGCCCTGGCGGACGTGCCGTGGCCACCGCTGGCTCTGCGGCGGCCGGCCCGCTACCCGTCGAGCCGGGCGAAGCCCATGGGTTTGCGGTTCCTGAGCACCAGGACGAAGCCGGGTCGGGCGATCCGGCTTGCCCCGGAACTGCCTCGCGCTCACCCGAACCCAGCCGCGCGGATCGGCGGGAGAGCGGCGCCGAGCTTGCCCAGCTCTCAGCCGCGGGTAGAGCTCGTCGGCTCGACCCACCGGCCCGGGTGGGCCGTGGCCGAATCGGCCGGGTTCGGGAACGAGCCAGGCTCCGCTGCCGCCCGGGTCGAAATCGCCCGGCACAGACTGTGTAACCAGTTGCAGAACAACGATTAACGGAGAAATGACCGGCGCTGGCCCCGCAACAGTGTCCGGGTCCCGCCCGGCCATCGAGCCGACCCTCCGGCACCCTGCAACCTTCACCCCGGGTTCGGCATCTTTTAGGACGTGCTGACCCGGACCATTTCCATGGATGCTTTCCGGCTCGCGGATGCCGACGCCGTGGTTCACCGTGTCCTCGCGGGCGACCCGGAGGCGCAGGAGTCGCTCTACCGCGCGTTCGAGGCGCCGGTGTACAACCTGGCGCGGCGGATCTGCCGGACGGCGGAGGACGCCGAAGACGTGCTGCAGGAGACCTTTCTGGAGGTCTACCGCAGCCTGGGCCGGTTCCGAGGCGACGGCAGCCTTTGGGGCTGGGTCCGGACCATCACCGCCAGCAAGGCGCTGATGCGCCTCCGCCGCAACAAATACCGAGACACCGACGAGCTCCACGACGACGTCACCCCGATGCGCCGGGACGACGCCGCGCTCCGCATGGATCTGGAGGCCGCGCTCCAGCGGTTGCCGGAGACCTCGAGAGCGGTGGTCTGGCTGCACGACGTGGAGGGGTATACCCACGAAGAGATCGCCGGGATGATGGACCGCACCGTGAGCTTCTCGAAGTCCCAGCTGGCTCGGGCCCACGCCCGCCTCCGCCGGTGGCTCGGCGAGGAGGCGCACGCATGACGCATCTGACCACGGAGCAGTTGCTCGCGATCCGCGAGCCCGGTCTGGAGCCCGGCGTGCAGGGGTGGCGGGAGCACGCCGCGCGGTGCGATCGCTGTCAGGCCGAGCTCGAGCGGCTCGACCAGAGGGTCGCGCGCCTCAAGGCCCTGCCGACCCTCAAGCCCTCGCGCGACCTCTTTGCCCAGATCCAACGCGGTGCCCGAGTCGAGCGTCGGCGCCGGCGCTGGACCCGGACCGGCGGCGGCGTCCTCGCCCTGGCGGCGACGATCGCGCTCGCGGTCGTGCTGGTCGATCGGGCCAAGCCCGAGCGCCAGCTGGTGGCGGTCTCCGAGCTGCAGCAGGTGATCACCCGCTCGCAGGAGCTGGAGCGTGCGCTCGCGTCGCTCGATCCGAACCGCGGGGTGCTCGACGGCCGGGCCGTCGGGATCACCACGACCCTGGAAGACCGGCTGGCGGGCATCGACCGCCAGATCGAGATGGTGAGTCTGATGGACCCCGCCGTTCGCGAGCGGGAGGCCATTCGGCTCTGGCGCGAGCGGGTCGGGCTGCTCGACGCGTTGATGGACGTCCGTTTGACCCGTGCCCGATACGTGGGGTTCTGACCCCGAGGAGTGCATAGATGATCGTGTCCACCCGCATGCTCACGCTTGCCGGCCTCTGCGTTGCCGCCGCGCTTCCGAGCGCCGCGCAACAGCGCCAGACCCGCGTCTGGGTGAACGGCCAGGAAGTCTCCCCCTTCGAGTTGATCACCGGCCGGCGGGCCCGGATCGGCGTCACCCTCGACATGTACGCGTTCGCCAACGACACCATCGGCGCCACCATCGTCTCGGTGACCCCGGGCGGGCCGGCCGACGACGCGGGCATCCGCTCGGGAGACATCATCACCCGGTTCAACGGCCGCTCGCTGGTGCCGAGCGGGTCCGACCGCGATCGGCGGGAAGACGAGTCGCTGGCCGCGCTCCGGCTGATCGAGATGATGGCCCAGGTCGAGCCGGGCGACTCGATCACGCTCGACTACCGCCGCGACGGCCGCGGCCGCTCGACGATCGTGGTGGCCGAGCGGGAGCGCGACCTGATGGCGGGCGGCACGCTCCGCCTCGAGGGCGACGCCCCCTTCGCGATCGAGCGGATGCCGAGGCTCTCCGTCGGGCGCGGGCCCCGCGACTTCTTCTTCAGCTTCGGTGGCCCGATGGCCGACGTCGAGCTGGCCCAGCTGAACGACGACCTCGGCTCGTACTTCGGTACCGCGGACGGCGTGCTGGTGATCAGCGCGCCGACGGAGAATCCCTTCGGCCTCAAGGGTGGCGACGTGATCCTCTCGGTCGACGGCCGGGCGGCGAGGAGCCCCTCGAGCCTGCTTCGGGTGCTCTCGACCTACGATGACGGCGAGGCAGTCCGGCTCGAGATCCTCCGCAACCGGAATCGGCAGACGATCTCGTCCAAGATCGAGCGGCGACGCTGAGCGGCTGATCGGCGCGGCGCGGGAAAGCGAGGTGGCTGGTTGGCAGCCACCTCGCTTTCGTCTTGGCCTGGCCCCCGGGTCCGGATATCATCCCGGGATGTCTCGCACGAGCGACGCGACGTCTTCGCGGCCCGCGTGGAAGCGACGGAGCGCCGCCCGTCCCGGTGAGCTGCGGGAGGCCGCGCTCCGGCTGTTCGCCGAGCGGAGCTACGCGGCCACGACCATCGACGATATCGCGCGCGCCGCCGGCGTCACCGTCGGCACGGTCTATCGCTACTTCGCCGACAAGGCGGCGTTGATGGCCGACGTGCTCGCCACGGCGCCCGCGCCCACCGAGCTGGGCGCGCCGGGCTCGCTCGCCGAGTCGCTCGAGCGGGTCTGGACCCGATACCGCTCCAGCCCCGACGCCGACATCGTGCGGATCCTGGTGGCCGACGGCGCCAACTT
>JBFXAS010000028.1:0-31004 GCA_050184075.1 Gemmatimonadales bacterium | reverse complement strand
GGGCTGGCCGCTCCGCCATCCTTGTGGCCGCGGGTTCGTGGCCTGCGGCCGGGCGTGCCAGGGACGCCCCGGCAAGACGACGATTGCGACAATCCTAAGGAGCACGGTGATGTCGATGCGTGAGCGGTGGTTGGTGCTTGGCGTGGTGTTGGCGTCGGCCTGCGGGGAGGAGAAGCCGGCGGTGCCGATCGAAGAGATGATCAGCGCCCCGCCGGTGATCGAGATCGTGGGGACCGACTACGCCTACACCGCGCCGGATACGATGCCGGCGGGTCCGGTCGTGATCAGGTTCCGGGCGGAGGGGCAGGAGCTCCACCACGTCACCTTGGTCCGCTTGAACGAGGGCAAGACGCTCGACGACCTGGTGTCGGCCGTGGCCGGCGGGCAGATGCCTCCGGGCATTCCGATCGGCGGACCCAACGCGCCGGCGCCGGGCGGCGTGAGCGAGGCCACCGTGTCCCTGGCGCCGGGCAACTATGCCTTGGTCTGCTTCATTCCATCACCGGATGGCACCCTGCATCTCGCCAAGGGAATGATGAAGAGCATCACCGTGGCCGGGTCGCCCGCCATGGCCGACATGCCTCGCGGCGACGTCACCCTCCGCCTCAGCGACTACGCCTTCGAGCTCTCCTCGCCGCTCACGGCCGGCCACCACGTGATCCAAGTGGAGGTGAGCCCGGGCCAGCCCCATGAGGTGCTCCTGGTCCGGCTCGAGCCGGGCAAGACGGGTCTGGAGGTGGCGGAGTGGGCCGAGAAGCCGATCGGGCCACCTCCGGGAATCCCGATGGGCGGGATCTCCGCGTTGGGCGCGGGCGAGACCAATCTCCTGCCGGTCGACCTCGAGCCTGGCAACTATGCGTTCATTTGCTTCCTTCCTGACGCGGGCGACGGGAAACCGCATTTCCTCCACGGAATGGTGAAGGAATTCACGGTCTCTTAGCGCTGAGGCAGGGCCGTCGGCAAATCGCCAGGCTTTTGGCGCAACGGTCCCCCGTGATCGGCGGGGGACCGATCCTGGTCTCCAACTTCCTGCAAACAAACGACTTAGCTCGGCGGATGGCTGGCACCAAAGTTGAATGACCGTGGGGTAAGTCCTTCACGGGAAGCGACTTGGAGACAGCCCCCGCGGCCAGAACCCAGCCTCTCATCATCTTCGGCGACGACGATCCGCTCGCCCGGGAGATGCTGGCTACTACCCTCAGGGACGCCGGGTTCGAGATCGAGGTCGCCGACAACGGTCGAGCGGTGCTCGAGAAGGCCCGCCAACAGCGGCCCGACCTCCTCCTGCTCGACTGGCTGATGCCCGAGCTCGACGGGCTCGAGGTCTGCCGCCGGGTCCGCGCCGATCCGACCCTGGCGTCGATTCCGGTGCTGATTCTCACCAGCCAGTCGCAGCCGACCGCCCTGGAGCAAGCTTTCGACGCGGGAGCGACCGACTTCGTTACCAAGCCGATCGCTCCAGCGGTGCTGAGCCATCGGATCCGGTTTCTGCTCCGTGCCACCGCCGCGGCCGAGATGGTCCGCCGGAGCGAGTCGCGCCTGGCCGAGGCGCAGCGGATCGCTCAGGTCGGGAACTGGGAGTGGGATCCCCGGACCGGGGCGTTTCTCGGCTCGGAGGAGGCCCTCCGCCTGCTCGAGGCCCGCGGCGACCCGCTCAGGACCTTCGACGAGGTCAAGCAGCGGATCCATCCGCAGGAGCGGGAGCTCTTCCACGGGCTGATGAGGGGAGTGGCAGAGGGGGAGGAGAATCTGGATCGCGAGTTCCGGGTCCCCCGGCTGGAGGGCGGGTTCCGCTTCGTGCACTTGCGCGGTCACCCGATGTTTCAGTCGCCCGGCGCCCGGCGCGTGCTCGGCACCGTCCAGGACGTGACGGAGCGGGTCCAGGCCGAGGAGCGGATCCGGACGCTGGCGTACTATGACTCCCTCACCGGGCTTCCCAACCGGATCCTCTTCGTCGACCAGCTCCGGGCCGCGATCTCCAACGCGCGCCGTCGCGGCCGCAAGGTCGGGGTGATGCTGCTCGACCTCGACAATTTCAAGGAGATCAACGACACCCTGGGTCACGACGCGGGAGACGCCGTGCTCCGTCAGGTCTCGGGACGGCTCCGCGAGGTGGTGAGGGGCTACGACTCCCTTGGCCGCGAGCTCAGCGCCGGCGACGGCAACACGGTGGGGCGAATGGGCGGCGACGAGTTCATGCTCGCCATCGTCGATCTCAACCTGGGCGAGGAGGCGGCGGTCGTGGCGGGCCGGCTGCTCGACGCGCTCAAGCGGCCGGTTCGGGTGGCCAACGGCGAGCTGGTGGTGTCCGCCAGCATCGGGATCGCGGTCTATCCCGACGACGGCGTCGACATGGAGAATCTGCTCAAGAACGCCGACGTGGCGCTCTACCAGGCGAAGGACGCCGGCCGGAATACCTTCGAGTTCTTCAGCGAGTCGCTCAACACCTCGGCGTTTCACCGCGTGGTGCTGGAGACCAGCCTGCGGAGCGCGATCGACCAGGGCAGCTTCGCGGTCTACTTCCAGCCCCAGGTCGACGTGGCGGACGGCTCGCTCTCCGGGGTCGAGGCGCTGCTCCGCTGGACCGATCCTCGGCTGGGCCCGGTGCCCCCGGCGCACTTCGTGCCGCTCGCGGAGCGGGTCGGGCTGATCGGCCCGCTCACCGACCTGGCGCTCCGGCGAGTGTCGGCCCAGGCCGCGGCGTGGGCGTTGGAGCGTCCCGAGCTCAACGTGTCGTTCAACCTCTCCCGACAGTGGATTCGCCGTCCCGACGCCGTCGACCTGCTCCGCACCATCGTGGACCAGGCGGGCGTCGAGCCCTCGATGTTCGTCCTCGAGCTGAGCGAGAGCGTGCTGGTGGACCACGCCAAGGAAGCCGAGCGGGTGCTGCGCGGTCTCAAGGCCTGCGGCTTCCAACTGGCCGTCGACAACTTCGGCTCCGGGTACACCTCGCTCGCCAACTTCCGTCGCTTCCCGGTCGATTACCTGAAGATCGACCGCGAGTTCGTCCGGGGATTGGGCACCGATCCGCAGGCCGAGGGCGTCTGCGCGGCGGTGATCAACCTGGCGCGCAGCATGGGGGTCGAGCCGGTCGCCGAAGGCGTGGAAGACGAGTCCCAGCGGGACGCACTGCTGAGGCAGGGGTGCACCCTGATGCAGGGCTATCTCTTCGGCCGTCCGGTGCCGGCCTCCGAGCTGGATCTGTCCAAGGCCGGGCGTCCGTCGGGCGCGCTCCGGGCTCCGGACACCGGAGCCTAACGCTCCTCGCTGAGCCGGAAGGCCAGCCCGGCCCTTTCGAGCCGGCGCAGGATCGGTCTCGCCAGCTCGGGATGGGTGGGAATCCGCACCCCGGTGAGGTCCACCTTGCCGTCCAGGATCATCTCGCCGGCGATCGCGGCCGGGAGACTCACCGTGCGGGCCATCGCGGAGTCGTCGCCCGCGGTCGCGGTCTCCACCAGCCGCAGCACCCGCCGCCGGGGTTGGCCGTCGTCGTCCTCGTATCCGAGGTGGTGCTCGAGCACGACCATGTCCCGCTCCCCGGGCGCGTAGGCCAGCTTCCGCTCCAGCAGCGCCACCAGGAGGTCGAGCATCGGCGCGCCCGCCTCGGTGACCGGATCGTCGGCGAGCAGACCGAGCCATTCGATCCGCTCGAGGATCGGGTGCGAGGCCGGAAGCCCGAGCCGCGCCGCGATCCGCTCCCGGCGAGCCCCGCTGCCCGGGCCGAGCTGCGCATCCAGGAACCCGCCGAATCCCGACCGGGGCGCCACCACGGCGCCCGGCTCGAGCAGACCGAGGCTGTGGAGCGCGTGCCAGGTCTCGCACCAACCCGGATAGCGGAGCGTGCCTCGGAAGAACGTGCTGACGCCTTCCAGCTCGTACTCCTCGATGTACCTGAGACAATCCCGGTTCGGGTATGACTCCAGCACGCCGACCTCCGGCACCTCGATCGTCCGCGGCGACGCGAAGTACTCGGGAAACCGCTGGCTGACGATCCGGCCCTCGTCGAGGTAGCGGACCTGGTTGCGGGTGGCCACCACCACGCCGCGCGGGCTCCAGGCGAACTTGTAGCCCCAGGGGTTGGTGTTCGCCTCCGGCGCCGGCAGGCCGCCGCAAGAGGAGGCGAAGCTGGTGACCCGGCCGCCCTCGCCGTGGATCCGGCGGACCTCGGCGGCGGCCGTCATGTGGTCGATTCCCGGGTCGAGGCCGCACTCGCCGAGGATCAGGACCCCCCGCTGCCGAGCCAACGGATCGAGCGCTCGGAGCGACTCGGATACGTACGAGGTGGTGACCAGCGGCGTCTGAAGCTGGAGACAGGCGTCCGCGAGCAGGATGTGCTGATTGGCCGGCAGCAGACTGATGACGACGTCGGCGCCGCCCACCTCGTGGAGCAGCGACTCCTGGTCGGTCGCGTTGACCAGGCCGGCGCTGGTCCTCGGCCGCCCGGCGAGCAGCCGCTCCGCGCGCTCGACGTTCATCGTCGCGACCCGGACCTCCAGATCTTCCCGGGCCGTGAGGTGGTCGATCAGGGGCTTCACGACGAGGCCCGCGCCCATCACCAGCGCGCGCCTCATGGCCGGTCCGCCCGCAGGAACCGCTCGAGGTAGCGATAGCGCGGCGTCAGGGCGCCCTGATGGGTGACCGTCGCGTCGAGGAGCGAGCTGGGAAGCTCGAGATGCTCGAACGGAACCGAATAGTCCGCCACGGTGAGGTCCGCCAGGAACGGGAAGAGCGAGTCGCCGAAGTGCTCGGACGCGTCCCGAGGCAGCTCGGCCGGCAGGTTGTCGACCGCGAGCACGGCAGGACCTGGCCCCTCGACGCCGGGCCGCTCGGCGCCGGTCGTCGGGTCGTAGACGTACGCCGGCTCGTCCGGCGTCGTCGCGCGCACGGTCGCCTCGATCGAGCCGTCGACGTCGCAGGAGACGTCCGCGATCACCTCGAGCTTGGGTCGGGCGCTCGCGCCGAGCAGCGCGACCAGGTCGGTCCGGGTCACCAGCACCGGGTCGCCCGGGGTCCAGTAAATGCCGTTGACCAGCACGGTGAGGAAGGGAAGGTGGCGGCTGAATTCCGCGCGATCCTCCCGCCTGAAGTTGACGGCGTAGACGACCTGCCGCGACAGCTCCTTCGAGGCCAGCGTCGGGAGCTCGCCTGGCGAGATCTCCACCAGCGGCAGTTGACCGAGCACCTGCTGGGCGCCCTGGGTCACGTTACCGCCTCCCGTGAAGCCGACCACCAGGGGATGGAGCTCGGCCTGCACTCCCCGCTCGCGAATCCGCTCGCTGACCGGGCCGCCGAGCGCCGCGAGCGCCGCGGCCAGGTCGGGATACTCGTGAGCCAGGCGCACCTGGCTGAACGCGGTGTCGACGCCCCGCGCGGCCAATCGCCGCCCGAGGATGGCGAGGGCGTCGATCATGCCGGCGTAGCCGGCGTGCCGCCCAAAGAAGATCAGCCGCCGCCCCCGCGCGTCCACGATCGGCTCGTAGTCGATCAGCGTGCACCGCTCGCTCAACAGGCGCGCGAGCAGCGGCATGTTGGCGGGCTGTCCCTTGACCACGTGGGCGAAGAAGAGATGGGGCCGCCCCGGCACCAGCCGGTCCACCGGGATCTCCTTGACCCCGAGAATCACCCGGGCCCCGCTCAGCTCCTCGGCGACCATGGCACCGGCCTCCCGATAGGCCTCGTCCGGGAAGATCCGCCAACTCGACGGCTGCACCACGACCGAGCGGCCCAGGTCGCGAACCAGCTCGCGGACGTGGAGCGGCGTGATCGGGGCCCGCCGCTCCCAGCGGCTCTTGTCCTCCCGGCGCAGGCCGAGGTCGAAGCGCGGCGCGCTCATCGGGAGGCCAAGATACCCGTCGAAACCGTGGCCCGGCAGGGCGTCACCGCTCACCCCTCTGCTCCCGGCCGATCCGCTCCACCTGCTCCATCACCCGGAGCAGGTTGCCTCCCCAGAGCTTGGCGATCTCCGCCTCATCGTAGCCGCGGCGAACCAGCTCGATGGTCACGCCCAGGGTCTCGCTGGCGTCCCGCCAGCCCAGGACGCCCCCGCCGCCGTCGAAGTCGGAGCTGATCCCCACGTGATCGATCCCGATCCGACGCACCGCGTAGTCGATGTGGTCGACCAGGTCCTTCACCGAGGCCTCCCCGTCTCGACAGATCAGGAATCGGGAGAGCGCCACGACCTGGATCACGCCGCCCGTCCGGGCCAACGCGTCGAGCTGCTCGTCGTCGAGGTTCCGGCTGTGGTCGCAGAGCGCCCGCACCGCCGAGTGCGACGCGACCAGCGGCGCCTTGGTGAGCGCGGCGGTCTGGAGCATCGAGGCGCGGGACGGATGCGAGACGTCCACCATCACGCCCCAGCGGTTGAGCTCGGTCACGGCCCGCCGCCCAAGCGGGCTGAGCCCCTGATGGAGGGCCGCTCCGGTGTGGGAGTCGGAGAGCTGGTTCGGTCCGTTGTGGGCGAGCGAGAGATACCGGGCCCCCCGCTCGGCGAACTCCCGGATCCGACCAAGGTCCTCGCCCAGCGGGTAGCCGTTCTCGACCCCGATCAGAGCGACCTTCCTGCCCTCGCCGTGGATTGCACGCGCCTCGCTCGCGCTCCGGGCGAGGCCGATCCGATCGGGGGCGATCTCCTGGGCCAGCCGTTGGATCGCGGCGAACTTCTCGAGCGCGGCGCGATACGCCGCCTCGTACCCGGGCCCGTCGAGGGCCGGCCGTTGTCGGACGTAGACCACGAAGAAGGCCGCGTCGAGTCCGCCCCGCTCCATCTTGGGCAAGGTGACCTGGGTCGGGAGATCCGCCCCGTAGTTCTTCGTTGCCGTGAAGTCCGTTGGGTCGATGTCGACGTGGGTGTCGAGCGTCAGGACTCGATCGTGAACGGCCCGAGCCCGGGCCAGGAGATCGGCGTCCGGCTCCTGGCCGGCGAGCGAGGACGCGCCGCAGATCGAAAGGACCAGGGCCGTTCGGATGGGATTGCTCGGCATCGCGTCTCTGAGTCTCCCTCTTGCTGTTCAGAATGAAACATGCTCACGGCCGGCAGCGTACGGCGAGCCTCTCCCCAAGGATGACCCGTGTCGGACTTCCTGCGCCAGATTCGCCAGGCCGTGCGCCGGCTGCTTCGCGTCCCCCTGTTCACCGGCGTCTCGGTCCTGACGCTCGCCATCGGGATCGGAGCCAACGCCGCGATTTTCAGCGTCGTCGACGGCGTCCTGATCAAGCCGCTACCCTACCCGGAGAGCGAGCGCCTGGTCAGCATCTACCACGAGGCTCCGGGGGTCGGCGAGATGCACGCCGACCTCTCGCAAGCAACCTACCTGACCTACCGCGAGGACGGGCGCTCGGTCGAGGACCTCGGCATCTGGTGGAGCTACTCGGCCAACCTCACCGGTCAGGGAGAGCCGGAGCGCGTCGCGGCGGTGGCGGTGAGCGACGCGGTTCTCCCGCTGATCGGCGCGCGGGCGGTGGTCGGGCGCACCTTCGATCGGAACGACGATCGCCCGGACGCCGCCCTGGTGGCGATGCTGAGCCACGGGTATTGGACCCGTCGGTTCGGTGGCGATCCCTCGGTCGTCGGCCGGAACGTCACCGTCGACGGCACGCCCTATCAGGTCATCGGGGTGCTCGATCCCGACACCCGGCTGCTCGAGCTCGACGCCTCCGTGTGGGTCACGATGCGGGTCGATCCGGCCACGGCCACGGTGATGAACTTCGCCTATCCCGCGCTCGGGCGGCTCCGATCCGGTGCCGCGCTGGCCGAGGTCGAATCCGAGCTGGATCGCCTGATGGACGTGGCCCTCGAGCGCTATCCGGGTCCGATCACCAGGGAGCAGCTGCAGCAGGCGGGCTTTCATGCCCGGGTGGTGCCGCTCAAGAACGCCGTGGTCGGCGAGGCCTCCACCATTCTCTGGGTGCTCGCCGGCACGGTCGGGCTGGTCCTGCTGCTGGCCTGCGCCAACGTGGCCAACCTCTTCCTGGTGCAGGCCGAGGCCCGCCAGCGCGAGGTGGCGCTCCGGACCGCGCTGGGGGCCGGGCGACGCCAGCTGGTCGCCGGCTTCCTGCTCGAGAGCGCGGTGCTCGCGCTCGCCGCCGGCGTGGTCGGGCTGGTGATCGCCGCGGCCGGCCTCGAGCTGTTGCACGCGCTGGGCCCGAGCAGCCTGCCTCGACTCCGCGAGATCGGGATCGACGCAAGGGTGGGGCTCTTCACCTTCGGGGTCTCGCTCCTGGCGGCCGGGATCTTCGGCAGCTATCCCGCGTTCCGGCACGGGCGCGCCGAGCTCCAGTCGATCCTCAAGGAAGGGGGCAGGGCGGTGGGCGCGGCGCGGGAGCGTCACCGGGTCCGGAACGGTCTGGTCGTGGTGCAGGTCGCGCTCGCGATGGTCCTGCTGATCGGGTCCGGGTTGATGGTCCGCTCGGTTCAGGCGCTGCGCCGGGTCGACCCGGGCTTCTCCGAGCCGGAGCGCGCGATGGTCTTCCGGCTGGACCTGCCCGGGGCGGAGATCCGCGAGGAGGCGGCCGTGGCCCGCTTCGAGCTTCAGCTGATCGAGCGGCTGCGCGCGATCCCGGCGGTGCAGGCGGCCGGCGGGGTCTCGAGCTTCACGCTGTCGGGCGAGCTGACCAACTCGAACCCGATCGCGGTCGAGGGCCGCCCCACGGAGCCCGGGCAGGTGCCTCCGGTTCGCTCCTACCGGTTCGTCGGCCCGGGCTACCACGAGGCGCTCGGCGTGCCGCTCCTCGCGGGCCGCCCGCTGACCGCCGAGGATGTGGAGACGCGCCGCCAGGTGGTCGTGGTCAACGAGGCGCTGGCCCGGGCCGAATTCGGCAGCGTCCCCGCCGCCCTCGGCCAGCGGATCCGCGACTTCCTGGGCAGCGAGTGGTTCGAGATCGTCGGCGTGACGGCGTCGGTTCACTACGACGGGATGGCGGTGGCGGCGCCGGCGACGATCTACTGGCCGCTCGCGGTCGAGAACTTCTGGGACAACGCTCTCTGGGTGCCGCGCTCGCTCGACTACGTGGTCCGCACGGAGGCCGATCCGCTCGCGCTCGCCGGCCTGGTGCGGGAGGCGGTGCGGGAGCTCAATCCGAATCTGCCGGTGGCCAACGTCCGGGCGGTCGCCGAGGTGCTCCGATCCTCGATGGCGCGACCCGCCTTCGCGATGGTGATGCTCTCGATCGCCGCGGCCGCCGCGCTGCTGCTCGGCCTGGTGGGGATCTACGGGGTGATCTCGTACATCGTCGCGGAGCGGACCCAGGAGATCGGCGTCCGGATCGCGATCGGTGCCGATCCCGGCCGGGTCCGCCGCATGGTGGTGAGCGAGGCGACCCTGGTGATCGGGGTGGGCATCGGGATCGGGCTCCTCGCCGCCGTCGGGCTCACCCGGGCGATGGGCAGCTTGCTCTACGGGGTGCGGCCGCTCGACCTGGTCACCTACGCGGTGGTGACCGGGGCGATCGGCCTGGTGGCGCTGTTGGCGAGCTACCTGCCGGCTCGCCGGGCGGCCCGCGTCGATCCGGTGACCGCGCTGCGGACCGGACGTTAGGCGGGCGTCGTCTCGCCCCGGAAGACCAGCACCGGCAGCTCGCTCGCGCGGATCACCTTGTCGGCGACGCTACCCAGGAGCAGCCGGCGGACCCCGCCGGCACCATGCGTGGTCATCGCGATCAGATCGTAGCCCTCGCGCGCCTCTTCGATGATCGAGGCGGCCGCGCCGACCCCGGTGACCACTCGGATCTGCGCGGTGAGCCCGCGGTCCGCGGCGAGTCGGCCGAGCTCGGCCATGCGGCGGTTGGCCTCGTCCTTGGCGCGGTCGAGCGATCCCGGCGCCACCGGCATCGGAAAGGGGAGAGCGCCGTCCACCATTCCGACCAGCGGCTCCACCACGTGATAGAGCACCAGCTCCGCCTCGAACGCCCGCGCCAGCGCGCCGGCCACGTCGAGGATCCGGGCCGACTCGTCCGACAGGTCGAGCGCCGCCAGCACCTTGCGCACCGTCGACGGCGGCTCGCCCTTGCCGGGACGGACCAGCAGCACCGGCGTGGTGCCGTGTCGGATGAAATGGTCGGCGACGCTACCCAGCCAGAACCGGCTCATCGGGCCCCGCCCGTGGGTCGCCATCACCACCAGGTCGGGGCGGAACCGGTCCACCGCCTCGACCAGGCCGGGCCCGGGGGCGCCGTCGATCAGCTCGGCGCTGGGCGGGGCGCCGCCGGGCTGGCCGAGTCGGTCGGTGGTTTCGCTGAGATAGGCCTGCGCCGCCGAGCGGAGCTCCACGCTCTCGCCTTCGACGGCCGGTGCGTCGAGACCGGCAGGGAGATCCGGCCGGGGCTCGTGCAGAGTGAGCAGCCGGAGCTTCGCCTGGGTGCGATCGGCCAGCGCCGTCGCGAGCGGCAGCGCGGTCTCGGCGAACTTCGAGCCGTCGAGCGGGACCAGAATCGAGCGAATCATGGGATCTCCGTCCCGGTGAGGGTCGTCGAGCGGACCTTAGCGCCCCCCGAGTGAGCGGCGCGTGATGGGATGATGAACCCGACCTCATCGCGGCGCCAGTCGGCGGCGCTGCGGACCTCAGCCGTAGCTGACCTCGGGATAGACCAGGCGCACCGCCATCCAGAAGAGCGGCTGGAAGATCGAGTCGAAGAGCCGCCAGGCCACCAGCAGGCCGATCCAGGTGAGCGCGGGCTGGCCCCAGATGAACCGCTGGTAGCGGGCGCTGGCCCGGTCGCTCAGGAGGAGCGGGATCGCCGCGCTGCCGTCGAGCGGCGGCACCGGGATCAGGTTGAGGATCAGGAGCACCAGGTTGAGGGAGAAGAACACGCTCACCAGCATGGCGACGGCCGACCAGATCCCGCCCCCGTTGGTGCCGGTGACGTGGCCGAAGCTGAGCGACTCGGGCGGGTAGAACACGCCGGCCAGCATCCCGATCCGGATCAGCAGGACGGCGAGCAGCACGAGCAGCAGGTTGGCGCCGGGTCCGGCGAGCGCCATCCAGGCCGCGCGGCGGGGGTGCCGGAGCGCCCAATTCGGGTCGTACGGGGCGCTGGCGAAGCCGAAGGGCCAGCCGGACACCGCGACGCTCAACAGCGGCAGGATCACCATGCCGAACGGCTCGCGCTTGATGTGGGGCCGTGGGTCGAGGGAGACCTGTCCGCCGAGATAGGCCGTCAGGTCGCCCCCCCGCTTCGCGGCCCAGGCATGGGCGGCCTCGTGGAGCGTGGTGGAGAAGAGGAAGACCAGGTAGTAGATCAGTCCGCTGGCGAGATCGGGCACGGGGCGCCTCGGCTGGCCGGAGGGGAGTCCCCGGCGGCCTTCGAACATATCCGGGGCCGGGCCCCGGGGAAGGGCGGGGGCGGTCGTTAGGCCCCGGGCGGCCGGGCGACGCCGCGTTGATGAAACCGTGACCGAGTCGTGATCACAGCCTAACGCTCCCGGTCGACGTTAGGTGATGCGTCTCGTCTACTGCACGGACGTCGTCGCCGGCCGGCTCGACCCGGTCGACCGCCTCTTCCGGCGCGCCGTCGGCGCGCTGGCCGGTCGGGGCGCCACGGTGGCCGTGATCGCCCCCCGGGTGGGGGCCGCGGCCGATCCGGGGCCGGACCAGCCGGGGCTCGCCCTGCCGACTCTCGGACTCTGGGCCCGCCCCGAGATTCGACTCGCCAGCCCGGCCTTCGCCCGGGTGGTGGCGCTGCTCGAGCGGGTCCGGCCCGACGTGGTCCATTGCGCCACCGAGCTCACCATCGGCTGGATGGGGCTCTTCGCCGCCCGGCGCCTCGGGATTCCGGTCGTCTCCACCTACCGTCGGGCGGCGGGGCGGCTCCGGGCGCTGGGCGGCGGGCTCGGGCGCTACCTCACGCTCTTTCACCGGCAATGCGATTCCACCGTCGCCCTGTCCGCGGCGGCCCTGGGTGAGCTGGCCCGACTCGGGATCCGCGGGGTGATCCCGTTCGACGGCGGGGTCGAGCTCGACCGCTTCCATCCCGCGCGGCGCTCGGCCGAGCTCAGACGGGCGGTGGGGGTCGAGCGGCGTCTCGTCTTCCTCTATCTCCCGGGTCCGGCGCCGGACCGCGGCCTCGCCACCGCCGCCCTGGCGCACCGGCTCGTGGTCGAGCGGTTGGGCGCCGACTCGGCGTCGCTGCTGATGCCGCTCTGGGGCGAATCGGGCGCCGCCGCCGCCGGCGCGCTGACCGCCGTGCCGGTCGACGGTCGCGGCCCTTGCGACTGGCCGACCCTCGCGGCCTCGGCCGACGCCTGCGTGATCGGGGGCGGTCTGGAGACGGCGGCCCCGATGCTCGAAGCGATGTCGAGCGGCCTCCCGGTGATCGCCCCGGCCACCGGGGTGCTGGCGGATCACCTTCGCGCGGGGGTCAACGGGCTGGCCTACCGGGACGGCGACGCGCGCCACCTGGCGTACCAGATGGAGGAGCTGCTGCTCTGTCGCGGGCTCCGCGGCCGGCTCAGCCGCGGGGCGCGCGCGTGGGCCGAGTCACGGGACGCGGGGCACGCGCTGGATCGGCTGGCCGGGCTCTATCGAGCGCTGGCGGCAGGGCGGAGCGGCGTCAGGGCGGCGTGAGCGCCTAACGGTCGTCCTCGTCGCCGCCTGGCGGGCGATCGGCCGGCAGGCTGAACTCGTCATGCCGGATTTCGCCGCCCTCGAGCGCGGTCCAGGCCATCAGTCCCGAGCTGCCCAGGAGCATCACCAGGAGCAGGGCGGGGCCCGTCAGGCCGAGCACCGCCTGCCCGATGGCCCGGGCACCGACCACGACCGCCACCAGCGCGGTTGCCAGCGCGGCGAGGGTCGCCTTCTCGCCGGCCTCTTCGTGGTTGTGGATCACCTGCCGGTCGGCCCAGGAGAGCTCCTCGACCACCTCTTCGGCCTCCTCGCCGGAGTGCTTGACCAGGAGCGACCCGGCGCCGAGCAGCACGGTGAGGGCGGCGGCGGTGGCCACCAGCTCCCGGGACCGGCGACCCATCCCGATCACCAGCAGCAGCGTGACCAGCGGCAGCCCGATGATCGGGAGATGGTTGATCATCACATGCAGGTGGGCCCAGTTCGGCATCACGACCTCCGTGGTGGGGCGCTACTTGGCGCGGGCGCTGGCCTGGGAGCGGAAGTTCTCGAGCGCGGTCTGGTGCTCGCGATACTCGGGCAGGCCGCTCGCGATCTCCTTCTCGTAGGCGGCGAGATAGGCGCGCTCGACCCGGGTCCGCCCCGCGTCGTCCTGATTCCACCTGGCGATCGCGCCTTCGACCATCAGGCCGAAAAGGTGGCTGGGGTGCTCGGCCAGGATCGAGTCGGCCAGGAACTGAGCCCCGGCCGGGTCGCCGGTGTGGAGCCGGAGCATGGCGGCGTGATAGCGGGCGTCGGCGTCTACCTGGCCCAGGTCGCCGTAGGCCATCAGCGCCATGGGCGTGAACTGCGCCACCTGGGCGGTGTCGCCGCTCTCGCTGGCTTGCATCACCCGGTTGTAGAGCCGATCGAAGCGCTCCCGCGGCGACAGGTTGCTGATATCGGGCGGCGCGCCGCCGCCAGCCGCCCCAGCGAATGGGGCGGCCGGGGCCTCGGGGGCCGCGGCTCGGTCCTGCCGGGCGACCAGTACCAGGATCACGACCAGCAGCCCGGCGCCGACGATCCACGGGATCAGGTCGCCCCGGCCCCGGTGTGGCCCGCCGCCCGCCGGGGCACCGCACTCCGGGCAGAACTTCGAGGCGGAGGGCACCGGCTTGCCGCACTGGCGACAGGAGCCCGGGGTGACGGCGGTGCCGCATTCGCTGCAAAAGCGGCCCGAGGCCGTGGCGCCGCACTTGGGACAGGCGGCTCGGTTCGCGGCGGCAGACTGGTTCATCGGAGGCGGCTCCTGGACCGGTGGTCGATCGCGCAAGCTACTTAGCCATAGGGAGATGAGAACTGTCTAAGGGGTTCGTGAAAGAACACTCAGAGTGCCCGCCCAAGGCTTGATCGGGGCTGTCTGGCGTCCCATCTTAGGACCCGTTGAGGTGAAATAGAAGGACCACGATCGACAAGCTCAACGAGGTGATCTGTGCGTCCCAGCCGTCTCTTCCAGTCCGCTGGCGTCCTCGGAATCGCGGTGGCGCTGCTCGCGTCATGTACCACCGAGAAGATCGTCTTCCAGGAACGCGAGCCTTTCAATCCGCCTCCCGATCAGACGGCCGGGTTCCTCGGCTATTACACGGTCGGGACCCAGCAGACCACCTGCGGCAACTGCCATGTCGACTTCCAAGCCACGTGGAAGGACACCAAGCACGCCCACGCGTACCAGACGCTGGACCAGCTGCCGGCCGGGACGGCGCAGTCGTTCTGCTTCAGCTGCCACACCGTGAGCGGGAACGGCAACGACGCGGCGTCTCCGTCCGGCTGGGACGCGGTCCAGGACTCCGCGTATCGCGATGTCCAGTGTGAGAGCTGCCACGGTCCGGGCCTGGATCACGTCGAGGGCGTCGGGGCCGGCAACATCACCGATCGGCCGTTCGCCAAGATCTCGGCCGACGGTGAGGGCACTTGCGCCGATTGCCACTCGGGTGTACACCACCCGTTCGTGGAACAGTGGTCTCAGTCGAAGCACGCCACCGCGAATTCCCGGCAGAACACCGCCTCGTGCGCTGGCTGTCATGGGGCGCGGGGTGCCCTGGCCCGCTGGGGCGAGCAATCGGACTACGTCGAGAAGAACACATCCGACCTCTTGCCGGTGGCCAGCTGCGCCACCTGTCACGACCCCCACGGCAGTCCGTACGAACATCAGCTGCGGCTCAGCATCACCTCGCCCGATCCGGCCCAGCACCTCTGCATGAGCTGCCATCTCCGGAAAGCCGAGCCCGAGATCGGCAGCTCGCGGGCCAATCAGCCCCACGGCGTCCAGGCGGCGGTGCTGCTCGGCTTCGCCGGCTGGCGTCCGCCGAACTTCGTCTACGACACGGCGCGGATCTACGGCTCGCACGCCACCACCGCCAATCCGAAGCTCTGCGCCGGGTGTCACGTGAACCGGTTCGAAGTGACGGACCAGCAGGGCGGGTTCGTGTTCCAGTCGACCGGGCACCAGTTCGAGGCTGCACCGTGCGTCGACGCGGCGGGCGTCCCGTCCGGCGAGACGGAGTGTGCCTTCACCACGACCGCCCGCAACTGGAGCGCCTGCACCAACTCAGGCTGTCACAACGTGCCAGGCGATCCGGCCGCATCGCAGGCGATCGCGGCGAATCTGTACAACTCGGCCAGACTGACGCTCAAGAACCTGGCCGATATTCTCTGGACCGATCTCAACGGGAATCGCACGATCGACGATTTCCCGACCGACGGCGGATACCTGCCGCGCGTCAAGGTCAGCGCGCCGGGCGACCTCAACCCGAGTGACAACAACCTCACCGCCGCGGACGGCGCGGAGTTCAACGTCCGGGTCTGCGGGGTGGACCATGAGAGCCACGAGGACGGCTCGTATGGGGCCCACAACAAGTTCCTGTGCGAGGCGCTACTGTCCGCGACCGCGAGCTATCTGCGGGCGATCTTCGGATTTCTCCCGGCGCCGCCGGCCTCCGTTCAGGCCGAGTGGGACAAGTGGTCGCAGCCGGTCGCGACCGGGGGCCGGGGGCAGCCGTTGATCAAACGAGAGTCGTTCCCTATCATGGATCAATGATCCACCGGCATAGGGCTGCGTGATCGACGCGCCGTCCTTGCAAGCCGCCGCCGCGGGTCTCCAAGACACCGCGGCGGCGCTCGCACATGCACCCACCGAGGGCGTCGACTCGGTGGTGGTGCGGTCACCGCTTCCGGGCGGAGTGGCGTCCGCGGTGCGGTTCCTGCTCGACGTCGTGCCCTGGTGGGTGCAGATGGCCGGCGTGTTCATTGGCGCCATCGTCGGCCTGGTGCTTCTGGTGATGATCTTCCGCCGTCGGCGTCCGATCATCGCCTGGCTGGCTGCTCGCAAGCGCTGGGTTCAGGTGGCTCTCGGGGTCGCCGTCTTCGCGCTGGTCCTCGGCTTCACCAAGTTCAGCGCGGTCGCCTGGGACTACACTCAGCACGACAACGGCTTCTGCACCGGGTGTCACGTGATGGACCCGGCCTTTCAGGAGTTCGTGACCCATCAGGACAAGCACGACACGCTGTCGTGCCACGACTGCCACCAGCAGCCGATCACGGCGAGCCTCCGCCAGCTCTATCTCTGGGTGGCGGAGCGACCCGACGAGATCGGCGAGCACGCGGGGGTGCCCAACGAGGTCTGCATGACCTGCCACGTCGTCGAGGGCGACACGGCGGTCTGGCAGCGGATCGCCTCGACGGCGGGCCATCGGGTACACCTCGAGTCGACGGAGCGCTCGCTTGAGGGACTCCAGTGCATTGCCTGTCATGGCAACGAGGTCCACCGCTTCGTGCCGGCACCCACCACCTGCGGCCAGAGCGGCTGCCACCGCTCCGATGAGACCGAGATCGTGCTGGGCAAGATGGCCGATCAGACGGCCGTCCACTGCACGGCCTGCCATCGCTTCACGGCCGACGTGCCGTTGCTCGCAACGGTCGACTCGGCGCGCGGCTCGCTGGTGCCCGCGAGCGGGCAGTGTCTCGGCTGCCACGAGATGCAGAGCGTGCTCGCCGACTTCAAGCTCGAGCTCGAGCCGCACGGCGGGACCTGCGGCACCTGTCACAACCCCCACGAGCAGAAGACGCCGCAGGAGGCGATCACCTCCTGCACCAACGCCGGCTGTCACGACAACTGGGAGACGGAGATCTTCCACGTCGGGCGCGAGCATCGGAAGGGTGTCGAGAACTGCCTGACCTGCCACCCGCCGCATCAGTCGAGGGTCGACGCGAGCGACTGCGAGGCCTGTCATACCCGGGTGCGCCAGCGTTCGGCGCTCAGGCCGCCGCTCCCCTTCGACACCTTGCGAGCGCTCAGGCGGTCGAGCCTGCCGGCACCGCCAGCGGGCGACAGCCTCCGGAGGACTTCGAGCGCGCCGCCGGAGGATCGACCCTCCGGCGGCGTGTTTTTGGGCGGGCCCCTGGGCGTCGGCGTCGGACTCCAGCTCGCTCCGCAAGCGATCGGGCAGGACACCTTTCCCCATGCACGACATCGCTCCCTCGCTTGCCTCCAGTGCCACACCAGCCGAGCCGGTCACGGCCGCCTGGCGTTCGAGCCGCCCCGCGGCTGCCAGATCTGCCATCATCAGGATCCCGCCCAAAGCACTTGCTCCACCTGTCACCAGCCGGCGGAGATCGAGCCGCTCAAGACGGTGTCGGTTCGAGTTGTCGTGCCCAACGAGGCGCCCCGGCCTCGGTCGGTGGCGTTCGCTCACCGCACTCACGCCGAGCGTCGCTGCATCGACTGTCACACGACCCCGGTGTCGATGGCGCCGAGCCAGCCGGTGCGGGAGTGCCGCACCTGTCACGAGGACCATCATGCCGCCCGGCGGGACTGCTCGTCGTGCCATAGCGGCGACGTCATCTCGAAGCACGACGCGGCCTCGTCGCACACCAGGTGCGACGCCTGTCATACCCGAGCCACGGTGACCCTGCTCACCCCGACGCGCTCGCTCTGCGCCACCTGTCATCAACCGCAGCGAGCCGATCACTACGAGCCCAAGGAGTGCACGGTCTGCCACTTCTTGAGCGAACCCGGCGCCTTCCGCAGTCGGTTGGCCGCGCCGAGTGGCCCATGAGGCTCTGCCTCCGTCCGCTGGCGCTCGCGCTGGCCCTGCCCGCGACACTCGCCGCCCAGGGCTATCGGGTGCGGCTCGACGCGCGGGCGCAGGCGGTGTCCTATCGCGGCGTGCAGGAGGACAGCGTGCTGGCCTCCACGGTGGTCACCGGAGCGGGCGGCGGGCTCTACACGCCCGACGGCTTCGCAGTCGACTGCAGTGCGGGCACCTGGTGCCATTTTTATCGTCCGGGGCCCGAGCGCCGCGGGGTTCCGGTCTCGACCACGGCGAGCGTGGTCGCGTGGGGATTCGGCGTCCAAGGCCTCACCCTGCACGCCCTCGGTCG
Organism: Gemmatimonadales bacterium; assembly: GCA_050184075.1. Classification (GTDB taxonomy): domain Bacteria; phylum Gemmatimonadota; class Gemmatimonadetes; order Gemmatimonadales; family GWC2-71-9; genus SHZU01. The sequence continues at coordinate 13,032 of JBFXAS010000028.1, read as the reverse complement.
GATCGTCGCGGACGCCGGCGACGCCGATGTCTGGCCCGGCTCCGACCCGACCGTCCAGCTGCTCGAGGGGTATCTCGAGTATGCCCGAAGGCGCTTCACCGGTCGTGCCGGCCGTCTCCTGGTCAACTCGCGACTCGAGCCGCTGGGGGTCGACGGCGCCTGGGCGCGATACCGCTTGCCGTCGCTCGACCTCGACTTCACTGCCTACGGCGGCTGGGGACTCGGCCAGGCCGCGGCTGTGCCGGTGACCAGCCCCGTGCTCAACCCGCTCGACGAATGGCGTCCGGGCAGTCGCCAACTGGCGGCGGGCGCCGAGGTGGCCTGGGCGCCCGGGCCGGCGGAGGTCCGCGCCGAGTACCGGCGCGAGGTCGATCCGGAGACGGACTACTTCGTCTCCGAGCGAGCGGCCCTCTCGGTGACCGCGCGACCGTGGCGCGCGCTACGCGTCGTGGCCGGGGCGGACTACAACCTCGCTGAGGGCAATCTTGGCAGCGCCGATCTCACCGCCAGCTGGATCGATCCTCGCTGGAGCGTGACGGTCGGCGGCCGTCGCTATCGGCCGTTCTTCAACCTCTGGACGCTCTGGGGCGCGTTCAGTCCGGTGCCCTACAACGCGCTGAACGCGTCGACCCAGGTGCGGGTAACCGACTGGCTCACCTTGCGAGGGCGGGGCGAGCGGTTCTGGTATGACGACGCGGAAGCCTCGACCCCGCTCGTCGACGTGGAGGATCGCGGCTGGCGCGCGAGCGTCGGCGCGAGCGCGACGCCCACCTCGCGTCTGGCGCTCGACCTGAGTTGGCTCGGTGAGTTCGGTCCCGGCGCGGCGTCGCGCTTCGTCGACGCCAGCGTCAGCTACTCGCTCTCGAGCCGCCTCAACCTGAGCGTCTATGGTGGCAGCCTGGCTCGTCCGCTCGAGCTCCGCTACTACGACGCCGAGGCAAACTGGATCGGTGGGCGGGCGGAGTGGCGCACGGCGGGCCAGTGGCGGATCTGGGCGGACGCGTCGTGGTTCGACGAAAAGCGGAAGCGTCCCGACGCGGCGGGCTCCTCGCTGGATCAGTTCAGGCTGCGGAGCGGGATCAGTCTGGCGTTCGGCACGAACGCCGATCGCCCGCCCCTTCCACCGGCTCGCCGGAGGGTGCCGTGAGCGGGAGACGTCTCGGGGTCGCCTTCCTCGTGATGGTTGCGCTCGCGACGGCCGTCGCGGCCGCGCGGCGTCCGGCGACCGAGGCCTTCCCGCACGGGAAGCATGCGAAGGTGTTCCCGCTTTGCACTACCTGTCACGCGGGTATGGTGGAGCAGGGTGCGGCGGTGTGGCCCGCGACCGCGTCCTGCCAGGCCTGCCACGACGGCGCGATCGAGCAACGCGTGGAGTGGGCGCCGCGCGCCGGTCCGCGCGCCACCAACCTCACGTTCGACCACCTCACCCATACCCGGCAGGCGCTGGCCAAGACCCCGGACGATTCAGCGAAGATCGCGCTCTGCGGGTCGTGTCACAACGAGCCGGGCGCCCCCCGCATGACCGTGCAGCCCGCGGTGTCCGGTCAGTGCATGAGCTGCCACAAGCCGGGCGAGTCGCACCTGGCGATCGCCGACTCGTCGTGCGCGACCTGCCATCTCGCTTTGGCCGACGCCCGATCCCTTCCCCGCGAGCGGATCGCGGCCTTTCCCAAGCCTCCCTCTCACGAGCGGCCGGGGTTCGGGCTGGAGGGCCACGGCGAGCTGGCCCGGGCCGGGGGAGGGCGCGGCGGGGCCGCCGTCGCCGCGAGTTGTGCCACCTGTCACGCGCGGGACTTCTGCATCACCTGCCACGTGAACGCGCCCGAGGTCGAGCCGATCCAGGCGCTGGCCGCGGATCCACGCTCGTTGGCCATCGAGGCGGAGTTGCCGACCCCGACGGGTCACGCCAAGGGCTCGTTCATTCGCGATCACGGCCGTGATGCCGGGCGGTCGACTGCCACCTGCGCGAACTGTCACGTGCAGCCCAATTGTACGACCTGTCACGTCGAGAGCCGGCCGGCTGTCATCACCGGCTTGGCGATGCCCGGACCCGGCCGCGCCGCCGGGCCCTCGATCCATCGCACCAAACCGGTGTCCCACACGGCGTCGTTCGCGGAAACCCACGGCCCCGAGGCGAATAGCCGGCCGTCGAGCTGCGAAGCCTGCCATGTGCGGGCGGATTGTCTCGACTGTCATCGTCCGCTGGCTGACGGCGGCGGCGGGTTCCATCCCGCGGGATTCCTGACCCGGCACCCGGCTTCCGCCTACACCCGAGAGGCCAACTGCAGCGACTGCCACAATCCGGCGCAGTTTTGCCAGAGCTGTCACCAACAGGCCGGCTTCCGGGTCAATGGTCGCCTCGGAGGCCAGGGCTTCCACGACGGCAGGCAGGTCTTCTTTGTCGGCCACGGCCAGGCGGCGCGGCAGAGTCTGGAGTCCTGCGCCTCCTGCCACGCCGAGCGCGATTGCACGGCGTGTCATTCAGCGGTTGGGGGCGGGTTCCGGTTCAGCCCACACGGCCCGGGCTTCGATCCCGATCGACTGCGTCGCAAGAACCCGTCGCTCTGCGTGGCCTGTCACGGGACGGGGATTCCGAGCGGTCGTTAGGCTCCCAACGCTTCGGGCGCCCCGCTGGCGAGGGCTGGGGGGGAGGCCGAGGAGATTGAGACCGCCGACGAGGCCGGTGCCGAGGAAGGCAGCGGTGGCGAGGGCGGCGAGCGGAGGGCGAGCGTCGTTGGGGCGACGGTCGTCAGGGTCCGTCACCCCGCGTGAGCAATGCCTCGGGCTCGACCTGCCTCCCTCACCGGGTCCGGATCGGCCGGAACTCCGAATACCGCGGCCGAGTCGCGCGGGAGCGCTCGGCCGGCGACGGCGGCGGCTCGAGATACGGGCTCCGCGCCTCGCCCAGCTCGATCGGGAGCGCCACCCGGACCAGAATGGTGAGCACGAAGAGACCCATCGCCCAGATCCCGGCGGTGACGCAGAGCTCGACCCAGGTCGGCGTGTACTCCACGATCTCGCCGAGCGGCGAGGGGATGAAGCCCGGGATCACCAGGCCGATGCCCTTCTCGATCCAGATGCCGACGAAGAGCGTCGCGCAGGCCGGGATCAGCCAGCGGGTGTCTTTGCGGAGCGGGTGGATCATCAGCACCAGGGTCGCCACCACGTTGAGGGCGATGGCGGTCCGGATCCACGGGACGAGCGCGTCGTGCTCCCCGAGTCCGAAGAAGAGATAGTGTGCGCTCCGCCCCTCCTCGGTCGGGAAGCGGAACTCGAAGACGAGATCCGAGAAGAGCATCACCAGGTTGATCTGGGCCGCCACGGTGGTGACCGTCGCCAGCTTCGACATCGCGACGTCCGGGATCGCGTACTTGGTCTGGGTCCGAATCAGCGCCAGCAGCAGGATCATGAAGGCCGGCCCCGCCGTGAACGCGGAGGCCAGGAAGCGCGGCCCGAGGAGCGGGGTGTGCCAGAGCGGCCGTGCCGACGGCGCGGCGAAGAGGAACGCCGTGATCAGGTGGATGCTGACCGCCCAGAGCACGGACAGATAGATGAACGGGACGTACTTCTTCTTCGACGGCTCACGCCCGGTGAAGTGGCTGTAGAGGATGTAGAACGGGATCGCGAGGTTGAGCACCAGGTAGCCGTTGAGCGCGATCACGTCCCAGGCCAGCATCGAGTCCGGCCAGTTGAGCAGTCCGACAACCGGGAAGAGGCGCCACCATTTCCACGGGAAGCCCGGGCTGTTGGCCGTGACGAATCCCAGGCACATCACCAGCGCGGCCACCGCCACGCCCTCCGCGATGAGCACGGCGCGGACGAAGTCGACGTCGTGCAGCACGTACGCCGGGAGCACCAGGATCACCGCGGCCGCCGCCACCCCCACCAGGAAGGCGAGGTTGGAGATGTAGAGACCCCAGCTCACGTGATCGTTCATCCCGGTGACGCTCAAGCCGTGGGTGGCCTGGTAGAAATAGGCGTAGCCGCCCACCAGCATCACGGCGGTGAGCGCGGCCATCCAGAGGTGATAGCCGCGGCCCCCGGTGGTCACTCCTCGAAAGGCACTGGCGAAGAACGCACGGAGATGCATGCCGGCCTCAGTCGGTGAAGTACCAGAAACGGGGCTCTGTGCCGTGCTCCTCCTTGAGGCGGAAAACCGGCTTGTTGGCGAGCACCCAGCGGATCTCAGAGTCAGGGTCGAGCAAGTTGCCGAAGACGCGCGCACCCGTCGGACAGGCCTCCACGCAGGCTGGGAGGCGGCCCTGCCGGGTGCGGTGGATGCAGAACGTGCACTTCTCGGTGCACCCCTGCTTCCGGGCCCGATTGCCGAGATAGTGCTGATTCGGATTCACCTGCTCGAGGGGTACGTCCGGCGAGTCCCAGTTGAAGCGCCGGGCCCAGTACGGGCAGGCCGCCATGCAGGCGCGGCAGCCGACGCACCAGTTGTAGTCGATCACCACGATGCCGTCGGGCTCCTGCCAGGTGGCCCCGACGGGGCAGACGGGCACGCAGGGTGGATTGGCGCACTGGAAGCACTGGGTGCCGAGGTAGAAGCTCCCCTCGACGGGGACCTCGTGCTCGAAGGTCGCGTCGGCGTCGTGGAGGTCGACGCCGCCCCCGTCTTTCTCGAAGATCCGGATGTACTGGATGTCGGCCTGGCGGTCGAGGTTGTTCTCGTTGATGCAGGCCTCGACGCAATTCCGGAAGCCCTTGCACTTCGAGATGTTGAACGCGTAACCGTAGAGCACGCCGGGAATCGCGTCGGTGGTGGAGATGGTGACGTTCTCGTCGTGCTTGAGCTTGGCCAACCGCTCGAGCCGCGCCACGGTCTCCGCGCGCTCTCCCTCGGTCATCCGCCGGTAGTGCTTCTGGGTGAACTGCTCCCATTCGAGTCGCTTGAGCTCGCGCTCCTCCGGCGTCATCGCGCTGACCGGCGTGCACGCGCTGGCCGCCGCCGCGCCGGCGGCGAGCCCGCCCGCCAGCATGCCCAGCGCCTGTCGCCGGTCGACCCGCTTCTGCAGGACGCTGCCGTCGTCCTCGTTGCGCGGAATCGTCGCTCGCGCCGGCTCGCTCATGGCCGCGTCTCCCGGTTCGACGGGGCGAGTCGCGCGGATCATTGGTCCACGTCGTCCCGGCCGGGTCGCTCCGCCCGGGGCGGGGTCGCCGGTCGCGGTACCCGCTCCGCGGCGCCGAGCAGTCCCATCACGGCGGGCGTGTTGAGGGCGTCGGCGAGGGCGGACGGGACCACCATGAGGGAGCCGCGCTTGGCGATGGACTCGTAGAGCATGTTCATGGCGCGGAGGTTGAGGGCGACGGGATCGAGGCGATAGGCGTCGGCGGCGGCGACGAACTTATGGGCGATCTCGGTTTCGGCGGTACCGAGGATGATTCGGGCCTGGCGCTCGCGCTCGGCCTGGGCCTGGCGGGACATGGCGTCCTCGAGGGCGGCGGGAATGATGACGTCGCGAATCTCGACGGACTGCACCTCGATGCCCCAGGTGCGCATCTTGGCCTCGAGGGCCAGCTTGAGGCCGTGACCGAGCTCGGTGCGGGACTGGATCAGCTCGGCGAGGTCGTGCTTGCCGATGGCATCGCGGAGGGCGGTCTGGGCGGAGAGGATGACCGCCTCATCGTAGTCCTGGACCTCGAGGGCGGCCCGCTCGGCGTCGCGGACGACCCAGAAGGCGATGGCATCGACGTTGACGGGGACGGTGTCGCGGGTGAGGCAGGATTCGGCGCCGAAGGCGGCGGTGCGGATCCGTTGGTCGATGGTGTAGGCGACGCGATCGAGAATGGGGACGATGGCGAAGTACCCGGGACCGCGGAGGCCGCGATAGCGGCCGAGGCGGAGCACGACGGCCTGTTCCCACTGGTCGGTGTACTTGATGCCGGCGCCCAGGACGGCGAAGACGCCGAGGCCGAGGCCGCCGGCCAGGGCTGGGGGCAGGCCGAGGAGATAGAGGCCGCCGGCGAGGCCGGCGCCGAGGAGGGCACCGGTCGCGAGGGCGGCGAGCGGATAGCGAGTGTCGTTGGGGCGCCGTGTCGTCATGGTCCGTCACCTCATCCGTGCGGGGCGGAGTCGCGCATCAGTGACTGCCGCTGGAAGGCAGACGAGGTGCGCGGAAGGGGGTCCGCGGCTCGACCGCCGGGTTGTGGGGATCGTGGCAGTCGGTGCAGTTCATCACCACCCTCCGACCGCGCCAGCCGTCGAGCCGCTTCCCGTGCCCGCCACCCGCCCAGGCGTCCACCTCGGGGAAGTGGCACTGGGCACAAAGGCGATATCCGTGATCGAGCGTGGGACGCTCGCCGCTCTTGACGGCGAGCTTTTCCACGTCGTCGGGGGCGTGACAGGTCGAGCAGACGGCGCCGGTTGCCTGGGGGTGCACCGGCTTGATGTTCTGATGGGCATCCTGCACCCGCTCGTCGGCCATCGCCACGGTGATGCCGAGATGGCACGACGTGCAGGGATACTGGCTGAGGTCCGGAGTCCTGATCCGCAGGGCGATCGAACGGGTGATGGCCCCGAAGCGGCGATGGTGTCCCGCGACCTGCTCTCCGGTGCGGAGCGCCACCTCGAAAGGATGTTCGTCGGTGTACGGAGGCAGGGAGACCGGCGTCGTGGCGACGGTCGAGAGCATGCCCGGATCGAGCGGCGTCGGCTCGGTGCCCGAGTCGGCGCGCGCCGCGCTCTCGACACCTTCCGGGGGCTCAAAGGCCGACGCGGGCTCCCGCGCCTCCGGCCAGTCGCAGCCGAAGCAGAGCGCGACGCCCATCGGATAGAGCCAGCGGGCGCGGGTCCATCCCCATGTCATTGGATCGCTCCCGTTGCACTGCTTCGCTCGGGCACGGGTCGCGTGAACTCGCCGACCCCGTCCGACGACGCGAGGTGACATTGCCGACAATCGGCGCGCTCAGGGTGGCTGGTCCGGAGCTCGGCGACTGCGCCGGGGCCCGCGTGGCAGGCCAGGCAGTTGTTCCTCGTCGCGAGGTCGTGCGGGATCGGCGGCGGAGGCCCGTCCACCACCGAGCCACGAATCTGGGGCCAAACGGACGTCAGCCATTCCGGCGCCGTGATCGTCTCGGCCAGGCTGGTCGGATCGTGGCACTGCCGGCAGATCGTGTTGGGATCGTGGCTCGGCAGCACCACGCCGGTGATCTCGTCGTCGCCGACGTGACATTGGAGGCAGGCATCCCACTCTGGGTGCGGGGTCACGGGCACGTAGGCGCCGAAGCGAGGCGAGAAGCCGCCCCGACGATGGCAGCTGTTGCAGGTGACGGTTCGATACTCCTCGGTCGTGAGCCCGTGCGGAATCCTGGGCGGCGCGCCCGGGAACGCCCGGCGAAGCCGGAACGAGTGGAGCGTCCTGGGGTTGGCGCTTCGCCGCGGGGTTGCCGGATCACCGATCGCAAGCATGGCGAGTCGGGTCCTGAAGACGCCGGCCTCGGCCGCGATTGGCTCGGTCGCGCCGACGGGCCGCGCCACGGGCGGTGCCTCCTCAGCCCGGGGGCGATCGGCGTATCGGCGGCCGCCCACCATCAGGGCGGCCCCGACGAGGGCCGCCGACCCGGCGAGCAGCAGGCCCACCAAGATTCCCAGGAGGCTCGCGCCGCGCCGGCGCATCAGCTCGCCCCGCCGGCGACTCGCTCGATTCGGACCGCGCAGCTCCGGTCGGGCTGGCCCGAGAGCGGACAGGTGCGATCGCCGGTCAGTCGGTTGACCGCCACACCTTCGTCGAACCAGGGGACGAACACCGAACCCCTCGGCGGCTGCGACCGGTAGTCGATCCTTGCCTCGGCCTCGATCGCCCCGCGGGCGCTCACCACCCGCACCCGAGATCGATCGCGGACGCCGAGCCTGGCGGCGTCCTCGCGGTTGAGCTCCACGTACGCGTGCGGCAATCCGCGGTGGAGCGGCGGGATGCGCTGGGTCAACGCGCCGCCACCCCAGTGCTCCAGGACCGGTCCGGTGCCCAGCCAATACGGGTAGCGTTCGCTCGGCCGCTCGGCGGGCGGCTGATGCGGTCGGAGCCAGATCCGGGCCCGGTGATCCGGCCATCCGTAGAAGTCGATCGAACCGACGCTCGGATCGGCGGCTGGGTCGGCGTCTGGACGGAACCGCCATTCGACCTCTCGATCGCCGACGGCCGGCCAGAGCACTCCGGCCCGAGCGGCAAGTGCTTCGAGCGCAGGAAGGGCGGTCGCTGGCGCGGAGTGGAATCGCCGGTACTCCTCCCACACCGACGCGACGAGGCTCGCTCGATTCCATGGGAAGAGCTCCGCGAGGCCCATTCGACGGCCCACCTCGATCATGTGCCACGCGTCGCTCGCGGCGTCGCCGGGCGGCGCCACCGACTGGGTGAAATGCTGGACTCGGCGTCCGCCGTTGATGTAGATGCCGTCCCGCTCGAGCCAAAGCGCCGCCGGTAAGACCACATCGGCGACGTCGGTCGTCGGCGTCGGATAGGCGTCGGTCACCACCACGAAGCGGTCCGGCTGCCCGGCGGCCCGCCGATACCGGGCGAGGTCGGGCAGACTCAACATCGGGTTGGTCGCCTGGATCCAGAGGAACTTGAGCGCACCGTCGTCGAGGGCCCGGAACATCGGGATCGCGGCGAGGCCGGGGCTCGGGTCGATCCGATCGGCCGGCACACCCCAGATCTCCGCCGCGCGCGCCCGATCCGTCGGCTCGGTGACCGTGCCGGAGGGGAGCCCGTCCGGCCGGCAGCCCGCATCGTGGGTGGCCCAGCCGCCATTGGGCTGCCCCGTCAGACAGAGGGCGCCGTTCCCGGCCGAGGCGATCTTTCCCACCAGGAGGTGGATGTTGTAGAGGACCTGGTTGTTCCAGGTGCCCCGGGTTGAGGCGGACACGCTGGGGCCCCAAACCGAAGTCACCTTTCGCGTCGGGTCCGCGTACAGCGACGCGATCCAGCGAACGGTGTCCGCGGGAACACCCGAATGACGCTCCGCCGAGGCCGCGTCATAGTCGTCGAGGAAGCGGAGATAGTCGGCGAGCGAGACCTGCTCCGAACGCTCCGCGAGCGGCCCGGCCCCGTCGCCGAAGTCAGTCCGGCCCCGGTAGAAGGAGAGGTGTCGCTCCACGAACCGGCGGTCGAGCCCGGGACCTCGGACGATTTCGTGGCAGATCGCATTGGCGATGGCGACCGTGGCATGCGGCGCGCAGAGGATGGAGCGGTCGACCGCGTAGCTGGTTCGGGTCGTGCGGGAGGCCATCTCGATCAGCCGGACCGCCGGGTCCCGCCGCCGTCGCGCCAGGATGCGCGAGAAGAGCACCGGGTCCGTCTCCGCGAGATCGACGTCCCAGAGGACGATCGTGTCGGCGTGATCGAGGTCGTGGAAGCCGCCAATGGCCCCGTCGATCCCGAACGTCCCGAGCGCGGCCACGCTGGCGCTCCCTGTATGGATCCTCGCGCTGGTCTCGAGGTTGTTGCACCCGAGCCCACCCTTGAAGAGCTTGGCCGCGACATAGCCGTCGATCATCGTCCACTGGGCCGATCCGTAGAGGCCGACGCTCTGCTTGCCGGAGCGGGCGATCGTCTCTCGAAGCCGTGCCGCGATCAAGTCGTACGCCTCGGCCGGGCTCACCGGGACCAAGGCCCCCTTTCGTCGCACCATCGGGCGGGTGATTCGATCGCGCCCGAAGAGCGATTGGGGCGCGTGATAGCCCTTCACGCACGCCAGTCCCTCACCGATCGGCGAGCTCGGATCGCCCTTCGCGCCCACCACGCGGCCACCGGCTACGCCGATCAGCATCCCGCAGCCGACGCCACAAAGCCGGCAGGGAACCCGCTGCCACGCCACGCCCGCACGGGTCCGGTGGGTGGGCGGTTGCGACGCCTCAGCCGGCGGGGCGCCGCCCGGGATCGCCACCGCGGCGGAGGCGGCTACCGCCCCCCCGACGAACGTCCGTCGGTCCATCGCTCTCATCGGCCCATCCGGCTTCGGAGAGTCGGCTGCCGGTGCGCTCGCTGGCGCCTAGGTCTTGGACCGCGGAGGTTCATGCGGGGTCCGTCCGTGATCGAGGGTTGCCGCTCGGCGAAAGGTCATTCAAACGGCAACTTCAAGGTCAAGCGAGCAGCGTGAACCCAGCCCCAACGGTCCGTGAAGTCCACTTCACGCCGCCCTTGCAGATGACCGTCGGCAGAGGGCATCCTTACCCCATGCTCGTTCGACTCACGGTCAACCACGTCGGCCGATCGCTCGATCCCGCGGTCATGACGACGCTGCTCGACCTGCTGAGGGACGAGTTGGGGCTCACCGGCGCCAAGCGCGGTTGTGACCGCGGCGAGTGTGGCGCCTGCACGGTGCTCGTCGATGGGCAGCCCGCGCTCTCCTGTCTCATGCTGGCCGTCTCGCTCGACGGGTCGACCGTCACCACGGTGGAAGGAGTCGGCGCGGACGAGCCCCACCCCCTCCAGGTCGCCTTCGTGGAGCACGACGCGCTCCAGTGCGGCTTCTGTACGCCCGGACAGATCATGGCCGGCATCGCCTGTCTCGAAAGCGGTGCCGCCGACTCCGACGAGCGGGTGCGCGCCTGGATGAGCGGCAACCTGTGTCGTTGCGCCGCCTATCCTCAGATCGTGGCCGCCATCCGCTCGCTCCAGCGATGAGCGACCCGCGGTACCTCCGGCCCGAGGCGGCCAGCGAGGCCTCCGACCTGGTCGCCGGGGACGCCGGCGCGGTCTTTCTCGCGGGCGGCACCGAGCTGGTGCCGTGGCTTCGCGACGGCCTGCTCCATCCCACCGCGCTGGTCGACCTGGCCCGAATCGGCCTGAATCACGTGGAGCTGCTCGCCGACGGCGGGCTCGCGCTCGGAGCAGCGGCTCGACTCGCGGCCGTCGCCCGCGCGGAGCTGGCTCAGGCCCGGGCCGCCGCGCTGGTCGAGGCGATCGAGAGCGCCGCCAGCCCGGCCATCCGGGCCAGCGCGACCTTGGGTGGCAGCCTTCTCCAGCTGCCGCGCTGTCCCTACCTCCGGGGCGGGCCACCGGCTCCCTGCGAGCTTCGCAAGGCGGGCAGCGGATGCTCGGCGCGCACCGGGGACCATCGTGGCGCCGGGATCTTCCCCAACCACGGGGTCTGCATCGCCGCTCACCCGTCCGATCCAGCGGTGGCGCTGGTGGCCCTCGGCGCCGAGGTGGAGCTCCTGGAGCCGGCCGGCGAGCGACGTCTCCCGCTGGAGGAGCTCCTCTCGCCGACCCGGCCCTGGACCGTTGGCGGCCCGCTGGCCGGTGGCGGCCTGATCGCCCGCGTGCTGCTCTCCGCCGCGCCGGCGACGGCCCGGTCGACCTACCTCAAGGTGCGCGACCGCGCGAGCTTCGATTTCGCGCTGGTCTCCTGCGCGGCCACGGCGTCGCTCGAAGGTGGGGTGATCCGGAGCCTCGGTGTGGCGCTCGGCGGCGTCGCCAGTGGACCGTGGCGATGCCGCGCGCTCGAGGACCGGCTCCGGGGCCGATTGCCCGGTCCGCGCGACGTGCGCGACGCGGTCGCCGCCGAGTTGGCCGCCGCCGCACCGCTGGAGGACAATCGCTTCAAGGTCGAGCTGGCCGCGCGGCTGATCGTCCGGGCCCTGGACCGGCTCGGCGTCTCATGACCGGAATCGGCGCTCCGCGGGCTCGGGTCGACGGCCCCGCGAAGGTCCGCGGTGCCGCGCCGTTCCTGGCCGACCTGCCTAACGACGGCGGTCTGGAGGGACGCTTCGTGGTGTCCGGCGTCGCCGCCGCCCGCGTCGAGGCGCTGGAGCTCGGTGCCGCTCGGGGGCTGCCCGGCGTCGTGGCCGTCTTCGGGCCGGGCGAGCTCCCAGCCCTCCCCCCGCTCGCCAACTGGACGCTCGGCCAGGAGCGCCACCCGCTCCAGCAGCTCGATCTGGCGCACGCGGGCCAGCCGCTGGCGTTGGTGCTGGCGGAATCGGCTGCCGAGGCCGAGCGCGCCGCGGCCGCCGTGAGCGTCCGGATCGTTGCCCGGCCGCCACGTCTCGGCCTCTCGGCTCACCTCGACCTGGCCGAAGAGATCGATGACTGGGCCCCGACCCGCACCGCGACCGGCGACGTCGACACGGCCCTCGCCGGGGCGGCGGTGGTGGTGCAGGGTCGCTATCGCACCGCCAACCGGCACCACGCCGCGATGGAGCCCGCGGGGGCGCAGGCTCGTTGGACCGGGGACGATCTCGAGCTCTGGACCTCGACCCAATGGGTGGGCGGCGTCCGGGAGGCGCTCTCGAAGCTGCTCGAGGTGCCGCTCGATCGAGTCCGGGTGCGCGCGGCGCACGTCGGCGGCGGCTTCGGCGCCAAGGGCTCCTGTTGGCCGCACGAGATCTTCGCGGCGGTGGCGGCCAGGGTCGTGGGCCGTCCGGTGCGAATCGTCCTGCCCCGAGAGCAGAGCTTCTCCGCCCACGGCTATCAGCCCGAGACCGATCAAGACGTCACCCTCGCGGCCGATCGCGATGGCCGCCTCACGGCGATCCGTCACTACAGCGTGAGCGTCGCCGCGATCCACGACGACTACGTCGAGCACGGCAGTCTCGGTAGCCGCTCGATGTACGCGTGCCCGAGCATCGAGACCCTCGATCGGATCGTCCGCCTTCACCAGCCCCAACCGACCTTCATGCGGGCGCCGCACGAGGGCCCGGGAATGGTGGCGCTCGAGATCGCGATGGACGAGCTGGCCGAGCGGCTCGGGCTCGATCCGCTCGAGCTCCGGCTCCGGAACTACGCCGAGCGGGACCCCAGCTCCGGCAAGCCGTTCTCGAGCAAGGCCCTGCGCCAATGCTACGAGATCGGCGCCGAGCGCTTCGGATGGGCCGGCCGCTCGGCAGCCCCCCGATCGATGCGCGACGGCGCCGAGCTGGTGGGGGTGGGGATGGCCAGCGCGCTGATGGCCACCTTCCGGTTCGGCTCGAGCGCGCGGGTGGCGCTGGAGCGCTCCGGCCAGGTCCGGGTCGAGACCGCGAGTCACGACATCGGTACCGGTGTCGCGACCATCGTCTCCCAGATCGCGGCCGACGCCCTCGGCATCGAT
>JBFXAS010000027.1:0-31312 GCA_050184075.1 Gemmatimonadales bacterium | reverse complement strand
AGCCGTACGTCGCGCTCTGCGAGAAGCTGGTGTCGCAGCACCCGCACGGCGGGCCGACCAAGGCCCTGCTGCTGAATACCGGGGCGGAGGCCGTGGAGAACGCCGTCAAGATCGCGCGTCAGGCCACCGGCCGCCCGGCCGTGATCTGCTACACGGAGGGCATTCACGGGCGCACCCTGCTCGGGATGACGCTGACCTCCAAGACCGGTTACAAGAAGGGCTCGGGCCCGTTCGCACCGGAGGTATACCGGTTGCGGTTTCCGAACCGCTTTCTCTACGGCGACGGGCTCTCGGAGGAGGCCTTCGTGCGGCGCGAGCTCGAGCGGCTCGAGGGGGCCTTCACGTCGGTGGTCGAGGCGGCGCAGGTGGCGGCCGTCCTGATCGAGCCGATCCAGGGCGAGGGCGGGTTCGTCCCGGCGCCGGTCGGCTACCTCCAGGGACTCCGGCGGATCTGCGACGCTCACGGGATCCTCCTGATCGCCGACGAGGTCCAGAGCGGCTTCTGCCGCACGGGCACGTGGGCGTCCTACGAGCACTACGGGGTGGTGCCGGACCTCTCCACCTGGGCCAAGTCCATGGGTGGTGGGCTGCCGATCGCGGCGGTGCTGGGCAAGGCGGAGGTCATGGACAAGGTGGCGCCCGGGACGGTCGGCGGCACCTACGGCGGAAACCCGGTCGCGTGCGCCGCGGCGCTCGCCGCGATCGCGACGATGGAGGCGAAGGACCTGAACGCCCGCGCCCGCGCGATCGGCGACCAGGTGCGCTCGCGGTTCGAGGCGCTGCGAGCCACGGTGCCGGCCATCGGCGATGTTCGCGGCCTCGGCGCGATGATCGGCGTCGAGCTGGCGCACGACGGGGACGCGAGCCGTCCCGCGGCCGCCGAGGTGGCCAAGGTGATCGAGCGGGCCGCCGCCCGCGGCGTGCTGGCGATTCCGGCCGGCACCAGGGGCAACGTGATTCGGGTGCTCTCGCCCCTCGTGATCACCGACGAGCAGCTCGATCGCGGCCTGACCGTGCTCGAGGAGGAGATCGCGGCCGCGTTCGGCTCGGGCGCCGCCCGTCCGCGGTTGGCCCGAGCGTAGGGGCCGCGCACGGCCGGGGCGGCCACCCCTCCGATGCGCATGAGCGCACCCTGATGAGCCGTCTCGAGGGTGAGCACGAGACGGCCGCGCGCTTCGTTGCCCGCGTTCTCGAGCCGCCGCTCTTCTGCACCCGATTCGATCACGGCTGGGGCACGCGCCACACCGCGAGCGACGACCCCGGGCAACCGGCTCTTGCCGGCCGGCCTTCCACCTCACCCAATCGATCGACCGCGTCCACGAGATGGCGGTGCAGATCCGCTACCCGACGACGTCGGCCGCCGGGCTCCCGGTGCCGCCGTGGGCGGAGGAGACTGACCGATGAGCTTCGTTTCGATCAATCCAGCAACCGGCAAGCGCGTCGCCGAGTACCAGGCCACGACGCCGGCCGAGGTTCGCCAGGCCATCAAGACGGCCGACCAAGCGCAGCGGGCCTGGCGGAAGACCTCGTTCACCGAGCGCGCCGAGGTGCTGCGCGCCGCCGGCGCCCGACTCCGCGCCGACGCCGGGATGCTCGGCCGCCTGATGGCCGAGGAGATGGGCAAGCCGGCCGCCGCGGGCAAGGCCGAGGCCGAGAAGTGTGCCTGGGTCTGCGAGTACTACGCCGAGCACGCTGAGCGCTTTCTCGCGCCCGAGACCGTGGCCACCGACGCGAGCAACAGCTTCGTCGCCTTCGAGCCGCTCGGGGTGGTGCTGGCGATCATGCCCTGGAACTTCCCCCTCTGGCAGGTCTACCGCTTCGCCGCGCCGGCCCTGATGGCCGGGAACGCCGGGGTGCTCAAGCACGCCTCCAACGTCCCCGGGTCGGCCCTCGCGATCGAGCAGAATCTCAAAGAGGCCGGGCTTCCCGAGGGTCTCTTCCGCTCGCTCCTGATCGACAACGAGACCGTCGCGAGCGTGATCCGCAATCCGCTGGTCAGGGCCGTCACCCTCACCGGCAGCACGGGCGCGGGCCGGGCCGTCGGGCGCGCCGCGGGGGCCAAGCTCAAGAAGACCGTGCTCGAGCTCGGCGGCAGCGATCCCTATCTCGTGCTGAAGGACGCCGACCTCGACCTCGCGGTCGAAGCCTGCGCCACCAGCCGGTTGATCAACTCGGGCCAGAGCTGCATCGCGGCCAAGCGATTCATCGTGGTCGACGAGGTGCGCGAGGAGTTCGAGCGACGCTTCGTCGAGCGGATGCGCCGCGCCCGAGTGGGCGACCCGATGGACCCCTCCACCGAGGTGGGGCCGATGGCGCGGGTCGATCTCCGCGACGAGCTCCACCAGCAGGTGCGCAAGAGCATCGAGCAGGGCGCCCGCTGCCTGCTGGGCGGCGAGGTGCCCGACGGCCCGGGCGCCTACTACCCGCCCACGGTGCTCACCGACGTGAAGAAGGGCATGGTCGCCTACAAGGAGGAGCTCTTCGGCCCGGTGGCCGCCATCATTCCGGTCAAGAGCGAGCGGGCCGCGATTCGGGTCGCGAACGACTCGGTCTTCGGCCTCGGTGCCGCCGTCTTCACCCGCGACGTCGAGCGCGGCACCCGGATCGCCACCAAGGAGCTCGAGGCGGGGAGCTGCTTCGTCAACGGCTTCGTGAAGTCCGATCCGCGGCTGCCGTTCGGCGGGATCAAGGAGAGCGGCTACGGCAGGGAGCTGGCCGACTTCGGGATTCGCGAGTTCGTCAACGTCAAGACGGTCTGGGTGCGCTAACTCACGGTCCAGCGATCGCGGCGGTCGCGGAACCGGTCCACGTGAATGTGGAGACCGGTGCCCGCCCGATCGTCCCAGCCGCGGGCCTTGGCGGCGGCGATCTGTGCCTGGAGCACCTCGTCCCGGGAGAAGTCCTTGACCCGGACGCCGAGGGTGACGCAGGTGGAGATCAGGAAGTCGACCTGCTCCCGGGTCAGGTCGCGCACCCGGATGTCCAGCGCCCCGCCCCTGCCGTAGAGCGACAGGTGCTCGGCATGGTCGCTGCCGGTGATCACCACGTCGCGTCCGAACTTCGCCGTGAACTCGGTGCGGACCATCTCCATCGCCTTGGTGAACTGATCCGTGGTCAGCGCGGCCGACATGATCCGGCTCAGGTCGGCCGCCTGGCCTCGCGCGTTGCGCCACCCGCTCGGCACGTTGCCCTTGTTCTCCTGATAGATCCGCCGCACCGATTCCACCAGGGCTTCGATGCTCGGCCGGACCCACGCGTTGGACGAGAGGTCGCTCGCCTCGAAGGTGGAGATCGCCTGGCTGAATTGCTGGAGCGCGGCTTCCTCGAGCCCGAGGTCGAGCAGCATCGATCCCCGCTCGATCGACCGGGTGGCCTCGGCCATCAACCGATCATAGAGCTGACCTTCTTCGGGGGTGAGCGGCGGCGCGGCGGCCCGCTCGCCATCCTTGGGACCGCTGAACAGCGTGTAGAGGTAATAGCCGCCGCCGCCCACGGCGCCGACGATCAGCAGGATCGCCGCGTAGGCCCAGACCGGAAATCCGGCCCGGGAGCGCCGGCGCCGGCGCCGGAACCAGCGCCTGCGCTGCGCGGGAGCCGGCGCGTACTCGGGCTCCGCCTCTTCCTCCACCTCGAGCGCCGGAGCCACCCGCGGCTCTCCCGAGACGAACTCGAATCGGGCCGTGGGTCCGAGCTCGACGATCTGCCCGTCGAGCAGCCGAGCGGGTCCGCCGATCGGCCGGCGGTCGAGCAGGGTCGGGCCCGCGCCCGGAAACGGAGAGAGGTAGTAGCCGTCCTCCCGCTCGGTGATCGACGCGTGCCGCTCGCCGACCGTCGGGAGATGGACCTTGAGGGCGCTGCCGCTCCCCGACCCGATCCAGAACGGAGAGCGATCGACGGTCACCGGCTGGCCGGGCGTCGGTGGCACCGGCACGAGCGTAGGGATCGGCCGCATCCCGCAAGATAGCGGAGTGGTCGGGCCAGGTGACCAGCGCCGCGCCGACCCGCCGTGTGCTTTCGTGGGGCGGCCGTCCCGCCGCTTCCCAGCTGGCCCTCGGTCTCGAGCTTCGCGATGCGGCCTCCCGGCTGAGCGCCGCCCTCGTCCGCCTGCGCGACGTCAGCGAACAGCTCCGATCGAGGAGCCGGTTGCTCGACGCGTACCCCGTGGCGAAGGACGTGGCGAGCCGGTCGGTCGCGCTCGCGTCGCGGGCTGGTCCGGTTTGCGTCGAGCGGGTAGTAATTAGGGATTCGAACCCGAGAGAGACCCCACGATGCGCACCGTCCCGTTCCTCGCGGCCGCGGCCCTGTTCGCCTCGGCCCCCGCGCTCGCCGCGCAGGCCACCAAGGAGGTGCTCAAGTTCCCGGGCGCCTCCACCAATCCGGTGCTGAGCTCGGTCGTCAAGGTCGGCGACATGCTCTACCTCTCCGGTCAGCTGGGCAGAGTGCCGGGCGCCGGCCTCGCCGAGGGCGGTATCGGACCCGAGACCAGGCAGTCGCTCGAGAACATCAAGCGGACCCTGGAGGCGACGGGCAGCGCGATGCACCGGGTGGTGAAATGCACCGTCTTCCTCGCCGACATCGCCGACTATGGCGCGATGAACGAGGTCTATCGGACCTTCTGGCCGGACGACCCGCCGGCGCGCTCCACCGTCGCCGTGGCCGCGCTGGTGCTCGGCGCGCGGGTCGAGATCGAGTGCATGGCGCTGGCCGGCACCTAACGCTTTGCCCGGAGCCGGGCCATCGCCCGCAGGTCCCAGCGGATCTGGACCGGATCGCCGCTCGCGTCCACCGCGCCGACGTGGACGTGGGGCCCCCGGGAGATGCCGTTGTTCGAGACCACGGCGACGCCCTGGCCGGCCTCCACCGCATCGCCCTCGGCGACGGCCACCGAATCGAGATGACCGTACATCACCCGGACCCCGTCGGCCCGGCGGAAGATGATCAGGGTGGCCGGCGGCTCGCCCAGGGTGCCGGGCTGGTTGACGACGGGGTTGATCACCACCTTCTCCACGACGCCGTCGAAGGGCGCCAGCACGGGCTCCCCGAAGATGTAGTAGTCCGAGTTGCTGCGTCCGTCGGTCCGGTACGACCGCCCCTCGACCGTCACGAAGCAGTCGGTTCCCAGGGCGTCGAACGCGTAGGGCAGCTCGCCCTCGTAATGCTCGGTGCAGGCGAAGCGCGGGGCGATGAAGGGGTGGATGACCACCGCGCCGATCGGCTTGGCGGCCTGGTCCTGGGCTCCGAGCTGGCTCGTCAAGCCGATCGAGATCACC
Source organism: Gemmatimonadales bacterium (assembly GCA_050184075.1). Lineage (GTDB taxonomy): Bacteria > Gemmatimonadota > Gemmatimonadetes > Gemmatimonadales > GWC2-71-9 > SHZU01. The sequence goes on along the minus strand of JBFXAS010000027.1, from coordinate 26,042 downwards.
GTCAGAATGAGCGGCGCGCGACGTCGCATGCCGGGGATCCTCCTCGGTGGTTGGTGCGCCGCCGGTGTCGTCGGGGTCGCGGAGTCTGATGCCAGGATACCCCGCGTCGTTGGAACGCGTCCACCGCTCAACTGGCCCCGGTTGCTCGATCGGGGTAGTTATTACTGGCCCTGACCATCCCAACCATGAAATACGCCACCGTTCCCAACTTCATCGACGGACAGCGGGTCGACGCCGACGTGGCCGTCCTCGACGTCTTCGACCCGAGCCACGGCGAGGTGATCGCCCGAGTCCCGCTCTCCGGCAGGACGGAGGTTGATCGGGCCGTCGCCGCCGCGCAGCGGGCCTTCCCGGCGTGGTCGGGCACCCCGATCAAGGAGCGGGTCCAGGTCTTCTACCGCTACAAGACCTTGCTCGAGCGGGACCTCGAGTCGCTGGCCGAGCTGGTGAGCGAGGAGAACGGCAAGGTGATGTCCGAGGCCAGGGCGGAGGTCGAAAAGGCGATCGAGGTGGTCGAGTTCGCCTGCTCGCTGCCCCAGATCGCTGCCGGAGAGATCCTCGAGGTGAGCCGCGGCGTCGACTGCCGGATCGACCGCTGGCCGCTCGGGGTGGTGGCGTCGATCACGCCGTTCAACTTCCCCTCCATGGTGCCGCACTGGACCATTCCGAACGCCATCGCGCTCGGCAATACCATGGTGCTCAAGCCATCCGAGCAGGTGCCCCTCTCCGCCGTCCGGATCGGGGAGCTCCTCGCCGAGGCGGGGCTGCCGGCCGGGGTCTTCAACGTGGCTCACGGAGGCAAGGATGCGGTCGAGGCCGTCTGCGACCATCCCGACATCCGGGCCATCAGCTTCGTGGGCTCCACCCGGACGGCGCAGGTCGTCTACCGCCGCGCCACCGCCAACCTCAAGCGCTGCCTGGCGCTGGGCGGGGCGAAGAACCACCTGATCGTGCTCCCCGACGCCGACCGCGAGCTCGCCGCCACCAACATCGTCGCCTCCATGTCCGGCTGCGCCGGCCAGCGCTGCATGGCGGCCTCGGTGATGGTCGCGGTCGACCGGGTCGAGCCGATCATCGCCAGGATGCTCGAGGTGGCCCGTGCGCTCGTCCCGGGCGTCACGCTGGGCCCGGTGATCAGCGCGGAGGCGCGCGACCGGATCGTGGGCTACATCGACGAGGCCGAGGCCGAGGGCGCCACCGTGATCCTCGACGGCCGGCACGTGAAGGTGCCTGGGCGCGAGGGCGGCTTCTTCGTCGGTCCCACCATCGTCGACCACGTGCGTCCGGAGATGCGGCTCGCCCGGGAGGAGGTCTTCGGGCCGGTCCTCGCCATCGTCCGTGCCAAGGACGTCGACCAGGCCATCGCGATCGAGAACGCCTCCCCGTACGGCAATGCGGCCTCCGTCTACACCGAGCACGGCGGCTTGGCGCGCTACGTCGCCACCAAGGCGCACGCGGGCATGATCGGCGTCAACGTCGGCGTGCCGGTGCCCCGGGAGCCGTTCTCGTTCGGCGGCTGGAACGACTCCAAGTTCGGAGTCGGTGACGTCACCGGCCGCGGGTCGATCGAGTTCTGGACCCAGAGCCGAAAGACCACCGTCAAGTGGAATCGCGAGGCCGGCACCAATTGGATGTCGTGAGGATCACCCCGCCGCGACCGGCCCGGCGACCGTGTCGTCCCGTCCCGAAGCGCGTATCTTAGGCGAACTCACTCTCTCAGGCTCCGAGCATGCCGTCCACCGCCACGACACCCATCCTCCCGCCGACCGACCACCGACCCCGGCCCTACCGGGGTCCCTCGAAGGCCGAGGTCTTGGCGATGCGGAAGCGCTACCTGCACCCGTCGCTGTTCATGCTCTACCGCGATCCCCTGATGATCGTGGAGGGGCAGATGCAGTGGGTCTGGGACGAGACCGGCAAGCGCTACCTGGACTTCTTCGCCGGGATCGTCACGGTATCGTGCGGTCACTGCCACCCGAAGATCGTCGGCGCGATCCGCGACCAGGTCGAGACCCTGCAGCACACCACCACGATCTACCTGCATCCGAATCTCCCGATCCTCGCCAGGAAGCTCGCGAGCCGGATGCCCAAAGGGCTCGACGTCACCTACTTCGTCAACAGCGGCAGCGAGGCCAACGACCTCGCGATCACCATGGCCCGGCTCTACACCGGCAACTACGACGTGATCGCCGTCCGAAACGCCTATCACGGCGGCTCGCCCGCCTCCCAGGCGCTCACCTCGCACAGCACCTGGAAGCACCCGACCCCTCAGGGGTTCGGCGTGCACCACACCTTCTGTCCCGACCCCTACAGGAGCCCGTTCGAGGGGACGCCGCAGGAGATCGCCAGCCGGAGCGTCGCCGAGCTCCGCGACCTGATCCGCTTCTCCACGCCGGGCAAGATCGCGGCCTTCATCGCGGAGCCGATCCAGGGCGTCGGCGGCGTCACCCACGGCGCGCCCAACTACCTCGGCGAGGCGTACCAAGCGGTGCGCGAGGCGGGGGGACTCTGCGTCGCGGACGAGGTCCAAACCGGCTTCGGGCGGACCGGCACCCACTACTGGGGCTTCCAGAACTGGGGAGTCACCCCCGACATCGTGACCATGGCCAAGGGGCTCGGCAACGGGACCACGATCGCCGCCGTCACGACCCGGGCGGAGATCGCGGAGGCCCTCACCTCGCGGCTCCACCTCAATACCTTCGCCGGCAACCCCGTGGCAGCGGCCGCCGCGTCGGCCGTCCTCGACGTGATCGACGAAGACGGGCTCCAGGCCAACGCGCTCGAGCAAGGGCGGCGGCTCCGCGACGGCCTCGAGCGGCTCCAGGCCTCGCACCCGTTGATCGGCAACGTGCGCGGCATGGGACTGATGCAGGGCGTCGAGCTGGTGACCGACCGGGCAACCAAGGAACCCGCCGCCAAGGCCACCGCCGACGTGCTCGAGGCGGCCAAGGAGCTGGGCCTGTTGATCGGCAAGGGGGGCATCGCCGGCAACGTGCTCCGGATCAAGCCGCCAATGTGCATCACCTCGCAGGACGTCGATTTCGCGCTCGACGTCCTGGACCAGGCCTTCCGTCAGGCCGCCGGGTGACCGCTCGTCTCGCTCCGCTCGACCAGCGACCGGAGCCCGGGCAGCACCTGTGAGCGCCAACCGCCGGTGAGCATGGCGTGGATCGCTTCGACCGCCGGGCGCTCGAACTGGTCCCAACCGGAATGCTCCAGCTCGACCAAGGTGCCTCCGTCGCCGTCGTCCCTCAGGGTGATGGCGACGGTCGTCTTGGGGGTGCCGGGCAGATACCAGCTGAAGACGAAGCGCTCCGGCGCCCCGAGCTCGAGGACCTCGCAATGGGTGGCGCCGTCGATCACGCCGGCCCCACGCTTCGCGTCGTCAGGCTGCATGTAGAAGACCTGACCGACCCGCTCGGCGTATTCCAGACAGCCGAGCCACTGCGCCACGGAGGCCGGCTCGACCAGATAGCGCCAGACCCGCTCCCGCGGGCGAGCGATCCGCACCGATTCCCGAATGCTCTCGAGCTGCTCCATCACCGCTCTCCCTTTTCGATCAGCGTCTTGAGCCGGCCCAGCCGGTCCCTCCAGAGGCTCCGGACCCAGCGCTCCACCTCCGCGAGCGGCTCCGGCTCCAGCCGGTAATAGGTGGTGCGCCCCATCGGCGTATCCCGGACCAGACCAGCCTGCTTGAGGATCCTGAGGTGTTTCGAGACCGCCGGGCGGCTCACGGCGAACTCCTCGGCGATCGCGTGGACCGGGAGCGGGTGGTCCGCCAGGAGGGCGAGAATTTCGCGACGGATCGGATCGGCGAGCGCGCGGAACGCCGGGTCGGCCTGGCTATTGGTAACCATTCAGTTACCAATTTGCCTCAGCAAAGCCGGCCCGTCAAGCCGAGCCCCGGAGAGCGGAACATCCTCGATTGGGAGAGCGGCCCCGGGATCGGTCTACTGGCCCAGCTCGCCGGCGCGCCAGCGCCTCAGATCGCGCGCGTAGGCCTCGGCCGACGGGTAGCGCCTGGCCGTGTGCGTCGCGAGGCCGGTGAGCAGGATCCGCTCGAGCGCCGGGGAGAGGTCGGGTCGGTGGGTGGTCGGCGAGGTGGGCGTGAGGCGCTCCATCTGGAGCGCGGTCTCGACCGGGGTGCCCAGTGCCAGCGTGTAGGGGCGCTTGCCGGTCACCAGCTCGTAGCTGACCACGGCGAGCGAGTAGACGTCGGACGCCGCGGTGATGTCGCCGCCGAGGATCTGCTCGGGGCTCGCGTACGAGGGGGTCAGCATGACCATGCCGGTTCGGGTGGTACGGGCGCCGACGCCTTCCGCGTCGAGCAGCTTCGCGATCCCGAAGTCGAGCAGCTTCGGCGTCCCACCGCGGCTCACCATCACGTTGCCGGGCTTGAGGTCGCGGTGCACCACCCGCCGCTCGTTGGCGTAGTGCACCGCCTCGCTCACCGTGATCATCAGGTCGATCCGCTGCTCCAGCGTGAGCCATTGCGACTCGCAGTACTCGTCGATCGGGCTACCCGGCACGTACTCCATCACGACGTAGGGAATCCCGCGGTCGGTGCTGCCGGCGTCGAGCAGGGTGGCGATGTTGGGATGGCGGAGGCCGCTCAGGATCCGCTGCTCGGCCCGGAAGCGCCGTTCCCCGTCGACGAAGCCCAGGTCGGTGCGGAGGAACTTGATCGCGACCATGGTGCCGTCGACACCCTGGTCGTCACGCGCCAGATAGACCAGTCCCATCCCGCCGGCGCCGAGTTGCCGGATCAGGTGGTAGCGCCCGACCCGTTCGCCCAGCTCGGCGACCTTGTGCGCAGACTGAGCCAGCTCGTGCTGGATCGGGTCGCGCAAGAAGCCGTCGCCTTCAACCGACGCCGCGAGCAGCGCCTCGACCTCGGCTCGAATCGAGGGATCGCCGGTGGCGGTCGCCAGATAGGCCTCCCGCTCGGGCAACGCGAGCTCGCTCGCCGCCTGGAAGAGACCCTCGATTTGTCGCCAGCGGTCCTGGTCCGTCACGAGCTTTTCCAGGGTGGGGAAGGTGGGGGTTGCTTCTACCCTCCGAGAGCGCCGAACCCAGTCCGATTCCCTCAACTGCGGTGGCGGCCGCCTGCTCGGTCTCGAACCGAATCGCCACCGCGCGACGCCGAGCCGCGGGCGATGCGCTGCCGGTGCCGGAGGGTGGCCCGGGACCGGAACTGGAAGCCGTTGCCGAGAAAAGGATTAGGCCGGCCCGGCCAATTGTACGAGTCCCCTCCCTGGTCGGCAAATCGGGCTCCCGCTGGGCAGGGTCGCGCCGAAACCGCATATTTGTTCGTCTCGTACGGAGAAACTATGAATCTCGGTGAGCTGGAGCAGCTGGTCCTCCTCGCCCTGGCGCGGCTCGGCGACGACGCCTATGGGGTCAGCGTTTTCGAGACTATCGAGCGGCACGGGCGCCGCGGCCTGGCGCTGGGCGCCGTGTATCGCGCGCTGACCCGGCTCGAGGAGAAGGGGCTGGTCTCCTCGAGCGTCGGCGAGCCGACTCCCGTGCGCGGCGGGCGCCGCCGCCGCTGCTACCGGATCGAAGCGGAGGGGCGCCGTGCGCTCAACGAGTCGATTGGCGCGATCCGTCGGCTCGCCGCCGGGCTCGACCTCGGATCGGCGCCGTGATCAGCCGTCGCGCTCCGCCCCGGTTGGCGGTCTGGCTGCTCGAGCGCCTGGTGCCTCCCGCCGAGCGCGAGGTGTTTGTCGGCGACTTGATCGAGGCCTACGTCGAAGGCCATCGCACGCGCCGCTGGTTCTGGCGACAGACGCTGGCGGCGCTTCGCCCTTTCCGTTCGCGTGGCGTGGCGGTGCAGCGCGCCGTGCGCCGGCCCACGCGGGGAGGACCGCTCATGCTCTGTGCCGGACTCCGCCAGACCGTGCATGCCCTGTTTCGCGCTCCCGCGTACGCGGGGGTCGTGGTCTTCACGCTGGCACTGGGCATCGGCGCCACGACCGCGGTGTTCAGCGTGGCCAAGCCCGTGCTGTTCGAGCCGCTCCCGTATCCCGATCCCGATCGACTGGTGATGATCTGGGAGCGGGAGCCCGACGGATCCAAGAGCAACCTCGGCTGGGAGACCTACGCCGACCTGGCGCGCGACAGCCGGACGATCGAATCCGCCGCCGCCATCTCCTATTGGTCGCCGGTAATCGGTGGCGTCGACGACCCGGCGCGGGTCGTGGGGCAGTCGGTCTCGGCCAGCGTCTTCCGCACCTTGGGCGTCGCGCCCGCGATCGGCCGCGACTTCTCGGACGAGGAGGACCGGGGACGGCATCGGGTGGTGGTCCTGAGTCACCGGCTGTTCGAGCGGCGTTTCGGAGGGGACCCCTCGATGGTGGGCGAGAGCGTCGACATCGGTGGCGTTGCCTACACGGTGATCGGCGTGTTGCCGCGTGGGTTCGAGAGCCTGCTCGGGCCGACGGTGGAGCTCTGGCGGCCACTCGGCTACGAGCGAGGGCTCTCCCAGGCGTGTCGGTCCTGCCGCCATCTCCGGGCGGTGGCGCGACTCCGGAGCGACGCCCAGCCAGCGGTCGTCGCCGACGAGCTGGACCGGCTGTACGCCCAGCTCGTCGCGGTCAGCCCCACCGACTATTCGGGCGTCACGATGGTCGCCGAGCCGCTCACCGAGACCCTGACCGCGCGGATCCGTCCGGCGCTGCTGCTCGCGCTCGGTGCCGGGCTGCTGGTGCTGCTGGTCGCCGCCGTGAACGTGGCCAACCTGATGGTCGCCCGCTCGCTCGAGCGCGAGCACGAGCTCGCCGTCCGGGCCACCCTTGGCGCGAGCCGGGGCAGACTGGCGGGCCAGGTGCTGGGCGAAGCCTGGCTGCTCGCGCTTGCCGGTGCGGTCGGAGGGGTGGGGCTCGCCGCGCTGGGCCTGCGCCTCGCTCCGACCGATCCGGCGAGCGCCGTCCCCAGGATCGAGCAGGTGGCGATCGACTGGGGGGTCCTGCTCACGGCGATCGCGCTCACGGTCCCGATCGCCCTGCTGGCCGGACTGCTGCCGGCGCTCTGCGCGTCGCGCCGGGGCGCGCGGGCGCTCGGTCATCGTGCGGCTACGCCGTCGCGAGCGCGTCGGCGGGCCACGGGCGCGCTGGTCGTCGTCGAGGTCGGACTGGCCGTAATGCTGTTGGCGGGGGCGGGGCTCCTGATTCGAAGCCTGGGGCACGTGCTCGACGTCCCTCCCGGCTTCAATCCCGACCGTCTGCTCAGCTTCCAGGTCACCACCTCGGGTTCCCGCTACCGTGAGGATGCGGTCGAATGGCGGACCTTCGATCAGCTGGTGGAACGGCTCGAGCAGACGCCCGGTGTCCGTTCGGTCGGGTTCGCCACCCAGATCCCCCTCGGCGGCAACATGGACTCGTACGGCGTGCTGATCGAGCGGAAGCCGATCGCCAACCCGGCGAACGCGCCGTCCGCCGACCGCTACGCCGTGAGCCCCGGGTACCTCGCCGCGATGGAGATCCCGGTGGTCAGCGGTCGCGGTTTCGAGCCCACCGACCGGACCGGGATGGAGCCGGTCGCCCTGATCAACGAGTCATTCGCGGCCAAGTCCTGGCCGGGCGAAGATCCCATCGGTCACCGGATTCAGGTCGGAGGCTCCGGCTGGCGCCGGATCGTCGGGGTGGTCGGCGACGTCCGTCACGCCAGCCTCGACACCGAGCAGTCGCTCCAATTCTACGTCCCGGCGACCCAATGGCCGTGGTCCGAGGGCACCTACGTGGCGGTCGTGCGCACCACGGGCAGCCCGCTGGCGCTCGAAGCCCAGGCTCGCGCCGCGGTGGCCGCGATCGACCCCGCGCTGGCGGTCAGCACCGTGGCGACCGGCGCGGAGCTGATCGCCAATGCCACCGCGTCCCGTCGCTCGCTGATGCGGCTCTTCCAGGCGTTCGCCGGTGTGGCGCTCCTGCTGGCGGGGGCCGGCATCTACGGTCTGCTGGCCAGGAGCGTGGCGGAGCGACGGCGCGAGCTGGGCATCCGGGTCGCGCTCGGGGCGGATCGCTCGCGCGTGGTGGGGGCCGTGCTCGGCCGGGGCTTGATCCTGACCGGCGTCGGACTCGGGCTCGGACTCGGAGGCGCGTTGGCCCTCTCCGGCCTGATTCGGGGCCTGCTCTACGGCGTCAGCCCGACCGATGCCTTCACCTTCGTCGCCGTGGGGGTGACACTCGGCGCGCTGGCCCTGCTCACCTCGGCGGGTCCGGCCTGGCGCGCGGCGGCGATCGATCCCATGGAAGCGATCAACACCGAGTAATCCGCTCGGCGCCGAGGCGACCTGCCCGGGGCCTACTCGTCGTCGTCGATGACGCGGAGGAGGGGCTCGTTGCCGAGACCCTGGACGTCGATCCAGGTGACCATTCCGGGCTGGACCAGGCCGGGCAGCGCCTCGGGCTCGGGGGAGCCGAGATCCTCGATGGTCTCGCGGTCGTAGCGGAGCACCCGGATCCTGGGCGGCACCGCGGACTCGGCCGTGACCAGGGTGCCCGGCCTCGCCCCCACGGGTGGGTGGGGCGCTTCTTGAAGGACGGGAGCATCACGGTCAAGCCACCGTGTTGGCGAGGGCCTTGAGCGGCCCGGCGACCTCGTCGTCGAGATGGAGATCGAGCTGCGGGAAGGCGATCACGATGTCATGCTGCTGAAACGCCGCCCAGATCTCTTCACGGAGGCTCGAGAGGGCGGGCCGGTACTCCCACGGATCGTCGATCCAGACGGCCGCCTCCCAGACCACGGCGTTGTCGCCGAAGTCGAGCAACAGCACCTGCGCGTGGCGCTCGGACGCCGACCACTTGGCGCTCACCCGATTGGTGACGTCGACCAGCACTCGCTTGACCATGTTCATGTCAGAGCGATACACCACGCCGACCGCGGTCCGAATCCGGAGCGCGTTGTCCCGCAGGGTGTAGTTCTTGACACTGGTCTGGATCAGGACCGCGTTCGGAATGATCAGGTCTTCACCGTCGCGCGTCTGGACGATGCTGGCCCGGATGCCCATCTCCTGCACTTTGACGATCTTGCCCTCGACCTCGAGGATGTCGCCCGGCGTGATGGTCCGCTCCGCGACCAGGATCACCCCGGCGACGAAGTTCTGGGCGATGCTCTGCATGGCGAAGCCGAGGCCGATCGCGAAGATCGCGCCGGCCGCGAAGAGCGCCGAGGGGTCGATGCCGACGGTGGAGAGCGAGACTCCGAAGCCGGCGGTCAGGATCACGTAGTAGGCCAGGCCGGTTACCGTGCCGACCGTGCCCGGGGGCCCGCCTCGCTTGGTCAGGGCCCGGTTGATGGCCCGCCTCGCCCTGCCCGATCCCCAGATCGTGAGGATCAGGACCGCCACCCCGGCGGTCAGGCTCGCCAGGGTGATCGGGTTGGTGCCAATCGTGAACAGCACCGTGTTGAAGATCTCGCGCATCGACGGATGGACCTAACGGTCTTCCATCTTCCAGAACGCGATCCCACCCGCCTGCTTGCCGACGTCGAGCGTGCTCACCCGCTTCATTGTGCCCAGATCGATCGCTTCGACGGTGCCGGGCTCGCCCCGGACGCCCTCGACCGTGACGAACGCGAAACGATTGTCCGGCGAGGCGATCACCCCATGAGTCACGGTGCGGGTGGACGGGATCAGCGCGATCCGCTCTCCCGACTCGAGGTCGAAGACGCTGAGCTCCGCGCTCGCCTTCTGCGTCACCAGCAGGTGCTTGCCGTCGGGCGACACGTCGGCGTTGTAGGGCGCCTTTGGGGCGGGGAAGCGGCGCAGCACGGACCACGACTCGAGGTCCAGCTCGACGACTTCGTGTCCCTTGTTGCAGGTGACGTAGGCCCGCCGGCCGTCGGGATGCGGAGCCACCCAGGTCGGCGAGCAGGGCTGGCGCTCGGCCCCGTGCCCCGCGTGCCCGTTGGTCCCGGGCGGCCCGCCGGTCACCAGATCGAGGCGCCGGCTCACGGCCAGGGTGCCGAGGGAGATGGCCACGACCTGGTCGTCCATCATGCAGGCGGAATAGTGGGTCCTCCCGTCGGGACTGAAGCGGGAGCCGTGCGGCATGGTGCAGGTCTCGACCTTGTCGAGCTCGGTCATGGTCTCCAGGTCGATCACCGAAACCGTGCTCGGCTTCATGTCGCCGTGGAAGTCGGAGTTGACCGCGAACGCCACCCCGCCGGACCTGGGCACCGCGACCGTCGCCGGGAAGAGACCCAGCTCGGTCATCCCGACCACGGTGTCCGCGCCGGTCGCGTACTTCACCAGGTGGCCGAACGGAAAGCCGTGGCCGAGGGTGAGATACCAGGTCGAGCCGTCGGGGTCGACGAACACGCCGTGCGGCGCCTCGATCTCGGCCGGGAGCCAGCCGACGGTGATCACCTTCTCGGCGCTCAAGCCCTGGCCCGGCGTGAACCGAACCAGGGTGACCACGTCGTCCGACTCGGACGCGACGTAGAAGAGATAGCTCGGCAGGGCGGCTGGCCGAGCCCCGACCAGCCCCGTCACGAGCAGCGCCAGGGCGGCGCCGCGCCGAGCCAGATCGCTCAGCGTCACGGGGTCAGCACCAGCCGTGGCTTGAGCTTCGCCGCCCAGAGCCCGCTGTTGTACTCGGCGAAGAAGAGGTTGCCCTTGTGCGGCTGGCCGCCCCAGGTGAAGGGCGCGTTGGCCACCTTGCCTCCGGGGTCGTACGCCATGTAGCGGGCGATCTCGCGATTCTGGTAGAAGAGATTGCCCTTGAGCTCGCCGGAGATGTCGACCACCCGCATCCCGCCGTTGTAGAACGCCGCGTAGAGCACGTCGTTCTCGATCCACATGTTGTGCGAGCCCGCCTCGGGCACCTCGTAACGGGCGACTTCCTCCGGGTGCTCCGGATCGGTGAAGTCGACGATGTGGACATAGCCGGACATGGCCTGCGGCCGGTTCTCGCCGCCGCCCGGAACCTGCCGACCGATCTCGTCGCCCATGAAGATGTAGAACTTGCCGGTGGGGCTCCGATACGGGAACGCCGCGTGGGTCGCGCCGCCCACGTCCCGGAAGCGAGTGACCTCGACCGGATTCGACGGGCTGCCGCCCCACTTGCCGTTCCCGACGTCGATCACGACTACGCCGTCGCCCCAGTTGGAGGTGTAGGCCACGCCGTCCACGATCCAGATGTCGTGGATGCCGTGCCCCGGCGTGTCCAGCTCGAACCGCGCGACCCGATGCGGCTTGGTCGGATCCTCGATGTTGATCACGTCGAAGCGGCGGCCGTTGTTGACCGCGTAGACGTGCTGCTTGTAGATGAACAGGTTGTGGACCCCGCCGGTGAGCTCGTCGTCGTAGCGCGAGAGCACCTTCACGGCGCGCGGGTTGGAGACGTCGAGGATCACGATGCCGTTCCGCCGGTTCGAGGCACCCTCGCGGGAGATCACCGCGATCCGGCCGTCCTCGGACACCTTGACGTCGTTGGTGGTCCGCGCGTCGACCACGAGGCTGTCCGTCAGCACCGGGCTCGAGGGATCGGTCACGTCCCAGAAATAGGTGGCGCCCTGGGCGCTGTGGGTGCCGGTCACGGCGTAGTCGCGGCCGTCGGTGCCCTCCCAGACCCAGAGGTCGGAGGTGTGGACGTCCCGCACCGCGGCCTGGCCCACGAACTCGATCTGCTGGGACACGTGCCGGTTGCTGATGGTGACCGTCTGCTGGGCCGTCCGGCCGGGGGCCACGGCCAGGATCGTGTAGCTCCCGGCCTTGCCCGCCACGAAGCGGCCCTGCTGGTCGATCTCGGCGGCCGGGATCTGCGCCACGACCGTGTCCTCGGGATTGGCCACCAGGGTGTAGGTGATCGGCGCGTCCGCCACCCTCCGCCCGTCGGCGTCGAGCGCCTCGGCCGAGAAGTGGAACACGTCACCGGTGCGGCCGGAATCGGCGCTGGCGGTGAGCTTCACCGACGCGATCGGATTGGCCACGACTCGATAGGCATGCTTGGCCGTGACGCCCTCGGCGGTGGCGCTCAGGGTCACCGAGCCGGGCCGGTGCGCCTCGAGCACCCCGAAGCGGTTGACCGAGGCGATCGAGGGGTTGTCCGTCGTCCAGCGGATGGTCGCGTCACGGCGATAGTCGTCGACCGCGTCGTACGCCTTGGCCGTGTGTCGCACCGCGGCGCCGACGAAGAAGCGATCGCCGGTCGGCGCGAGGTCGATCCGGGCGAGCGGCGGATACGCGACCTCCACGTCGACCGACGCCTCAACGCCGCGCGCGGTCAGCGAGAAGACCCGCACCGTGTAGCTCCCGCCGCGGACCGCCACCGCCTGGCCGGTCTGGCGGTCCACGTCGAGCCGGCGCCGCGAGCTGGAGAAGAACATCAGAGGGGCGTCGATCAGCTTGCCGCTCTCGTCGTACGCCTTGGCGCTGAGCTGCGCGGTATCGCCCACCTGCAGCTTCAGACTGGCGGGGCTCACCTCGATCCGGGCGGGCGTCTGAGCCGCCGCGGCGCTCGCGACCAGCGCGAGGGTGGCACCGCCAAGCACGATTCCTTTCCAAACGATCACTGGACAACCTCGAGTTGGGGCCGTGTCGGGACGTGAATCTCGGAGAATTTCCAAAGGTACGGCGGGAGTGGGACCGGCACCAGCAAGCCCAAGAGCGGGCACTGGTACCTGTCAGACTGTACCAGTGCTCCAAAACGACCCACGGCGGCGCCGGGGCGCCGCCGGGATTTGGGTTCGGCAGCGATCGCGCCCTGGGTCAGCGCCGCCCGCGCCGCCTGCCCGAGTACCGCTCCGCCAGCATGTTCGCCAACTCTTCGGCCCGCCGCTCCAGCGCGCGGACCCAGTCGTCGGCGTCCCGGCTGCGCCAGCGGGCGACGTACCCCTCGCAGCGCTCCTCGGGCGCCGTGCCCTCCAGGAACACCTCCGGCGTCGGGTCGCAGTCCAGGCCCCACCAGCCGCCGTCGGAGCGCGCCAGCCGGACCTCCTCGACCCCGTCCGGGACCTCGAACCGCTCTTCCGGCCTCACCCGGTCGGCGAGCTGGAGGAAGCGGCGCACGATCGGCAGGGCCGCCTGGGCGCCCGTCTGGCGGAGGCTGGTGCCGTCGTCGTAGCCGACCCAGGCGCCCACCACCAGCGACGGCGAGTAGGCGACGAACCAGGCGTCGCGCCAGTCGTTCGACGTGCCCGACTTGCCGGCCAGCTCACCCCAGCGATCGAACTCCTCGAGGCCCCGGCCCGTCCCCCGGGCGATCACCCCCTCCAGGGCCGAGGTGACCAGGAAGACCTCGGCGGGATCGACCACCCGCTCGACCGACGGCGGCGGCAGCTCGACCTCGTCGGTGCCGATCCGGGTCTTGCCGTAGACGGCCCGGGTCTCCGCGAGGAGCCCGCCACTCGCGAAGACGCCGTACGCCCGGGTCAGCTCGAGCAGGGTCACCTCGGAGCTGCCGAGCGCCAGGCTCGGTACCGCCTGGAGTCGGCTGGAGATCCCGAGCCGACGGGCGGTCTCGACGATCCGATCGGGGCCGATCTCCATCCCGATCCGGGCGAAGGGAACGTTGAGCGACTGTTCCAACGCCTCGCGGAAGGTCACCGGTCCGCGGAACGAGCGGTCGTAGTTGCGGGGCGCCCACTGTCCGGCGGGCGTCGCCACGCTGAAAGGCTCGTCCGGCACCACCGAGGCGAGCGTGAAGGCCGGGCCCCGCTTGCCGCGGGAGAGGGCCGCGAGCGCCACGATCGGCTTGAACGCGCTGCCCGGCTGGCGAAGGGCTTCCGTCGCCCGATTGAATTGGGAGGTGGCGAAGTCGCGGCCGCCCACCATCGCGAGGACGTCGCCGGTGCGCGGGTCGAGGGCCACCAGCGCCGCCTGCGGGTCGCCACGCCGCCCCTCGCTCACCGCGCGCTCGGCGGCGCGCTGTAGCGTGGGCTCGATGGTCGTGAAGACCGCCGTGCCCCGCTCGGGCAAGCGGCCGAATCCATCTCCCGCCGCGTAGCTCAGGAAGTACCGGGCCTCGAGCCGGTCGGCCGGATGGGCGCTGGCCCGCAGTCGTTCGCGCTTGGCTCGCGCCACCGAGCGCTCGGAGGCTCGGCCCTGCGCCTCCATCAGGCCGAGCACCAGATCGCGGCGGTCGCGCGCGGTCTCCGGATGCCGGATCGGGCTGTACCGGTTCGGCGCCTGGATCATGCCCGCGAGGGTGGCGGCCTCGCCGAGCGAGAGATCGTCGAGTCGCTTGCCGAAGTAGTAGCGCGCGGCCGCGCCCACGCCGTGGATCGCGAGCCGGCCATCCTGACCGAGGTAGATCTCGTTCAGGTACGCCTCGAGGATCTCGGTCTTGGTGTGCTCGCGCTCCAGCACGCCCGCCATCGCCGCCTCGCGGAGCTTCCGAAGCGCCGTCCGATCGGCGGAGAGAAAGAGGTTCTTGGCTAGCTGCTGGGTGATCGTGCTGCCGCCCTGCACCACCCCGCCGGCCCGGACGTTGGCGAGCAACGCCCCGCCGATCCGGCGGAGATCGAGGCCCCCGTGCTCGAAGAAGCGCTGGTCCTCGACCGCGAGGACCGCCTCGACCACCTCATCGGGAATCTCGCTGAGACGGATCGGGACTCGGGACTCGGCCAAGTCGGTGCGAACCGGGCCGATCGGAATGGGGCGGGCCCTGCGTGCGTTGCCCCAGGCGGTGGGACGGGAGTACACGGTGCTCGGCACCCGGGTTTCCGGCGGAGCGATCCGCGCCCGGACGACCGCCTCGGCGCCGATGCCGAGCAGCCCGAGCGCCCCGCCGCCGATCAGGGCCCGCCCTGCGAGCCGGGCCCATCTGGCTCCCCGGATGGTCCGGAATCGCTGTCGCAGCTGGAGTAGCCGCTCCCGAGCGCTCATCGCCGCCTTCCTCGTGCCTGATCCGACTTCACCGGACGAGCCGCCGCAGGGCCAAGTTTCAGGTTGAAACAACGAAGGCGCCGCCGGTCCGGGGGCGTCCTCGTCGCATGAGTTGGATGCTTGCTCTGGGAAAAAAGTGACACCGGGCCGGACCCGGACGGGTCCAGATCACGATCGTGGCGCGCAGCTCCTGGGCGCCGGCGTCACGGGGGCTGGCCGCGATCCCGAAGAGCCATCCGACTCCGACGATCGCGTGATGCGTCGTCTAGGCGCCAGCCTATCCTCCGGCCGGATGCGCCACCCGGAGCGCCCCGGGAACGACCTCCACCCGGCAGGGCAGGGAGACGGTGTCGCACTCGCCGTCGAGCTCGAGCGGCAGGACTCCCCGGCCCGAGATCTCCAGCCGCTCGATCCGGCGGAGCGCGATGGCCGGATGGGACAGGTGGCGCCCGCGGTAGACGCTCGGGAAGACGGTGACCGCCTCGAGCCTCGGGATCGGTCCGACCGTCACCAGGTCGAGCAGGCCGTCATCCAGCCGTGCCTCCGGCGCGATCCGCATCCCGCCGCCGAACCGCCCGCCGTTGGAGACCGCGATCAGCCGGTAGGGCGCTTCGCTCGCCGGGGCCCCTTCGTGGTCCAGCCCGAGCACGATCGGACGATGCCGGAGCAGGGTGAGCACAGCCGCCACCGCGTAAGAGAGCGCCCCGCCGAGCGGCTTGCCGTAGCGCTCGGTGGCGAGCAGCACCTCCGGCGGGAGTCCGAGCGCGAGCGAGTTGCCGAACAGTCGAATCCGCTCGCCGCCGTCGGGGCCCCGGTCGATCAGGCGGCCGAGGTCGATGGCGCGCGTCGCCGGTGCGTCGACCTGGACCAGGAAGTCGGCGGCGCCATCGCGGGCGCCGAGGGTTCGGGCCAGGTCGTTACCGGAGCCTAACGGCAGCCACCAGAGCCGCGCGACGAGCTCGCGCCCGGCGGTCGCGAGGCCGCCGATCACTTCGCCCGAGGTGCCGTCGCCTCCTGCGGCGACCACGGTTCCCGGCTCGCGTGCCAGTCCGGCGGCGAGCTCGCGGAGCGCGCCGGGTCGAGGGCTCCTGTGGACCACCAGCCGATCGCCGAGGCCCGCCTCGAGCGCGGGCGCGAGCCGGCGGAACCGCCGGCCGGCCCGTCCCCCGGCCGCCGCCGGGTTGAGCAGCAGATGGACCGGAGTCGCCATCGCGTCTAGAATCTCCCTCGTCCGAGAGTAGGTTGCCGCCGAGCCCGATCCCTGACCCGCGTGCGAGGCCCGCTCGATGCAACTGACCACGCTCGACTGGATCCTGGTCGTGGGCTCCCTGGCGCTCACCTACCTGCCGGCGGCGCTGCTGGCCCGCCGGGGCGGCGCCGACACCACCGAATTCTTCACGTCCGGCCGGACCGCGCCCTGGTGGCTGATCGGGGTGTCGATGGTGGCGACCACCTTCAGCACCGACACCCCGAACTTCGTCACCAATCTGGTGCGGGAGCACGGCGTCGCCAACAACTGGGCCTGGTGGGCGTTTTGTCTCACCGGGATGATGACGGTCTTCTTCTACGCCCGACTCTGGCGCCGCTCGGGCATGCTCACCGACCTCGAGTTCTACGAGCTGCGCTACGCAGGCCGCGCGGCCACTCTGGTGCGCGGCTTTCGCGCCGTCTACCTCGGTCTCTTCTTCAACGCCGTGATCATGGCCACCGTCAATCTCGCGGCGGCCAAGATCGCCAACGTGCTCTTCGGGTGGTCGATGGGACAGACGCTGCTGATGGGCGCGGTGATCAGCACGGTCTTCGCCGCCACCTCGGGGCTCTGGGGCGTGCTGGTCACGGACTTCATCCAGTTCGGCATCGCGATGACGGGCGCCATCGCCACGGCGTATTTCGCGCTGCGACAGCCGGAGGTGGGCGGACTCGCCGGCCTGATGGCCCGGGTCGATCCCGCCAAGCTGAGCCTGCTACCGGACTTCCGCGACTGGGGGGTGACGGCGCAAGTCCTGGTGCTGCCGCTTGCCGTGCAGTGGTGGTCGGCCTGGTACCCCGGCTCGGAGCCGGGGGGCGGGAGCTACGTCGCGCAGCGGATCCTCGCGGCCCGGAGCGAGCGCGACGCGCTCACCGGGACGCTGCTCTTTAACGTGGCCCACTACGCCCTCCGCTCCTGGCCCTGGATCCTGGTGGCCCTGGCCTCGCTGCTCGTCTATCCCAACCTGAGCGACATCGCCGCCCAATTCCCCTGGGTCGACCCCCGGCTGGTCGGGCACGACATGGCCTATCCTGCGATGCTCCGCTTCCTGCCGGCGGGCTTCCTCGGCGTGACGCTGGCCGGGATGCTCGCGGCGTACGTCTCCACCATCTCGACCCAGCTCAACTGGGGCACCTCGTACCTGGTCCACGACTTCTATCGCCGCTTCCTCCGCCCCGGGCAAACGGAGCGGCACTACGTCGCGGTCAGTCGCTGGATCACGGCCCTGCTGATGCTGGTGGCCGCGACGATCACGCTGGTGCTCGACACCGCCCGCGCCAGCTTCGACCTGATCCTCTCGATCGGCGCCGGCACCGGATTGCTCTACCTGCTCCGCTGGTTCTGGTGGCGGATCAACGCTTGGAGCGAGATCGCGGCGATGGCCAGCTCCTTCGCGGTCGCGCTGGTCTTCTTCGTCGCGGGGCGGATGGACGCCGGGATTCCGAGCCACGTCTCCCTCCTGCTCACCGTGCTGATCACCACGGTGGTGTGGGTGGGCGTCACCCTCGCGACCCGACCGACCGAGCGGGCGGTGCTCTACCGCTTCTGCGAGCTGGTGCGGCCCGCCGGGCCGGGCTGGCGGATGATCCGCTCGGAGCGCAACCTGCCCGCGTCGCCGGACAGTCTTCCGCAGGCGCTGCTCGCGTGGGTGGTCGGCTGCGGCTTCGTCTACATGGCGCTCTTCGGCTTCGGCAACCTGCTCTACGGCCGGCATCGGGCCGCGCTCTTCTGGCTCGCGGGCTGCCTGCTGACCGGCGCGATCCTCGCGCGGGTCCTCGCCGGGATCTGGTCGGCCAAGGAGCAGGAGCCGGCGTGATGCCCGCGACCGAGTGGGCCGTCGTGCTCGCCGCGGGCCGGGCGAGCCGGCTGCGCTCGGCAGATCCCGACGCAGCCCTCACGGCCCCGCAGGCCGAGGCGGCAGACGCCGGCCGGAAGGCGATGATGCCGATCGGCCGGCCCTTTCTCGACTTTGTTCTCAGCTCGCTGGCCGACGCGGGAGTCGGCGCGGTCTGTCTCGTCGTCGGTCCGGATCACGACGACGTCGCCAGCCGCTACTGGGGCGCGGGTCGTCCGACGCGGCTTCGGCTCGAGCGCGCGGTACAGGCCGTGCCTCGCGGCACGGCCGACGCCGTCCTCGCCGCGCGTCCGGTGGTGCGCGACGCGCCGTTCCTGATGGTGAACGGCGACAATCTCTACCCGGTCCCGGCGCTGCGCGCCCTCGGAGACCTCCCCGGCTCCGGCGTGCTTGGCTTTCGGCGGACGAGCCTCGTCGCGGCCAGCAACTTCGGGGCGGAGCGGATCGCGCGATTCGCGCTGCTCGATCCGGATGACGGCGGTCGGCTCCGGGCCGTCGTCGAGAAGCCAAGTCCCAACCGCCTGGCGGAGGCCGGCTCCGATCCTCTGATCGGGATGAACGCGTGGCGCTTCGAATCGTCGATCTTCGAGGCCTGTGGGGCGATCGCTCCCTCCGAGCGGGGTGAGCTCGAGATCCAGGAGGCCGTCGGCTTCGCGCTCGGCAAGCTGGGCGTGCGGTTCGACGTGCTGGAGGTCGAGGGCGGGGTGATCGACCTGACCGTGAGGTCCGACGTCGCGACCGCGGCCGAGCGGCTCGCGCACGTGCCGGTGCGACTGTGAGCGAGCTCGATTCGCTCGCGGCGCGCGGATTCCTGCCCGACGAGGCGCTTCGGCGCGCGGCGCTGCTGGCCGAGGCCCGCGGCGCGCTCGGGGCGCGAGTGGCCGGTTCCGCGTTCGCGATGCGGACCGAGCTGCTCGTGCCCGGCCGGATCGAGGTGCTCGGCAAGCACACCGACTACGCCGGCGGTCGGAGCCTGGTCTCGGCCACCGAGCAGGGCTTCGCGATCGTCGCCGCGCCGCGCGCCGACGGGATTGTCTCGATCACCGACGT
This sequence comes from Gemmatimonadales bacterium, assembly GCA_050184075.1. Classification (GTDB taxonomy): domain Bacteria; phylum Gemmatimonadota; class Gemmatimonadetes; order Gemmatimonadales; family GWC2-71-9; genus SHZU01. The sequence continues at coordinate 7,061 of JBFXAS010000027.1, read as the reverse complement.
CGCGACGGCCGAGCGCGCCGAGTTTCCGATCGACCCGCTGCTCGAGTCCGGCCCCGGCGGTTGGGAGGTCTACCCGCGAACCGTGGCGCGACGGCTCGCTCGCGACTTCGCGGGTCCCTGGTTGGGACTCGACCTGGCGTTCAAAAGCGATCTCCCCCAAGCCGCGGGCGTCAGCAGCTCGAGCGCCCTGGTGGTGGCCTGCCTGCTCGCGCTCGGCGACCGAAACGGCTGGACCGGGTGGGAGCGCTATCAGACCGCGATCCGGTCGCTGGAGGACCTCGCGAGCTACGCCGGCGCGGTCGAGAACGGCCGCCCCTTCGGTCCGTTCTCGGCCGGCACCGGCGTCGGCACCCTCGGTGGCAACCAGGACCAGACCGCGATCCTCTGCTCCGGCGCCGATCTGCTGACCCAATTCGGCTGGGCGCCGGTGCGCCGCGAAGCGGCGAGCCCGCTGCCCGCGAGCCTCACCTTCGTGATCGGCGCGAGCGGCGTCGCGGCCGAGAAGGCCGGCGCCGCGCTCGAGCGCTACAACGACACGGCGCGGCGCACCGCCGCGCTCTGGGAGCTGGTGCGGCCGGTCGTCGCCCCTGGCTGCGAGACGCTCGGCAGCGCGCTCGACCAGGGGCCGGAGGTCGCGGAGGTGATGCGGGCCCGGGTCGTCGAGGCCGCCCCGGGTGCGGAGCGCGACGCGCTGTTGGCGCGGCTCGAGCAGCTGCGCGCCGAGTGTGGCGAGATCATTCCTGGCGTCGTGGCCGCGCTGGCTCGGGGCAACCTGGGCCAGGTCCGCTCGCTGGTGGCCCGGTCGCAGGCGGGGGCGGAGCTCGCGCTCGGCAATCAGGTGCCGGAGACCCGGGCGCTGGTGCTCGCCGCGCTCGCGCAGGGGGCGGTGGCGGCCTCGGCGTTCGGCGCCGGCTTCGGTGGGAGCGTCTGGGCGCTGGTGGCGCGAGACGCCGCCCCCGCCTTCATGGAGGAGTGGCGCCGAGTCTATTCGCGTCGGTTTCCGGAGCGCGCGACGGCCGCGCGCTTCTTCGTCACTCGCCCCGCGCCGCCGGCGATCGAGCTCCGCTAGCTCGTCAGCGATCCAGCGGCACGAGGCTGCTCTCCCCGATCGTTCCGTCGCGAACCCGATAGACCGCGATGCCCGACGTCGCCGCGATCCCGCGGTCCTCCCAGCCACCGACGACCGCGGCCGCCTGCTCGAAGCGGGTCGCCTGACCCGCGAAGCCGTAGCGGATCAGCTCCCGGAGGTGGACATGGCCGCCCAGGGCGAGGGGGTAGGGATGACGCCAGAGCCGAGTCAGCACCTCGCGAGCGTTCGACACGGTGTGGCGGAACTGATCCTTGCCGCCGATCCGGATCAGCATCGGAGCCGGCGGGCCGTCGTCGTAGCCCCGCATCCCGTCCGAGGTGCTGAAGAACGGAATGTGGTTGAAGGTCACCACCGGCGTCTCCGGTGCGAGTCGAGCCAGATCGCGCTCGAGCCACGCCACCTGAACGCTGTCGACGTGACCGTAGTACCACAGGTCGTCGATGTCGACGGTGTTGAGCGCCACGAAGTGGACCCCGCCGTAGTCGAAGCTGTAGTAGTCCGGTCCCAGGTAGTGGCGGTACATCTCGCGGCCGTAGAGCGGATGGTCGGGGCTCACCAGCGAACGGTGCCGCTCGATGCCGAAGTTCTCGTGATTGCCCATCGTGCTCCAGACGGGCATCGGGAATCTCGCCACCAGATCGCGGTAGAGCTCGAAGTAACCCCGCGCTTCGGGCTCCGGGACACGGAGCGCGTCGCGGACCAGATCGCCCGACACCAGCACCAGGGCGGCCGAGACCGAGTCGGCGATGGCGCGCACCCGGTCCACCCGTCCCGCGTTGCTCGGCTGGACATGGGTGTCCGAAGCGTGCACGAAGACGAACTCCCGCGCCACCGGAATCCGGGCCAGTCCGATCTCGAGCGGGTCGCCGTCGACCCGGCGCCAGAAACCGGCGGTGGCCCGGTAGCCCGTGGGTACACTGGCGAAGACGATCCCGGTTCCGGACGCGCCGAGCGTGAAGCGCCCGTCGGAGCCGGTGAGTGCGACGTCGTGCTGGTTGGAGACGACCACCCCGACGATCCCGACCTCGGTCGGGTCCCGGCGTCCGTTGCCGTTCGCGTCCTCGTACACGAGTCCGCCGACCGGCGCGATGGCCAACGACAGCGCGACCGAGATCAGCCAGCTCATCCCTCATTCCCCCGGTATCGGGCTCGGACGCCGTCTTCGTCCAGGACCTGATCCATCACGAGCGCCAGTTGCTCGGCGTCGTGGGGCCCGAAGACCAGCGGCGGCTTGATCTTGATCACGTTGTGCTCGGGCCCGTCGGTGCTCACCAGCACCCCGCGGGCGCGCATCCGGTTGGCGAGGTACGCGGCGATCTCGGGGGCCGGCGTGCGCGCCGCCCGATCGGCGACCAGCTCGACCCCGAGAAAGAGGCCGAGACCCCGAACCTGACCGATCGACTCGTGTCGAAGGGCGAGCTCGTGCAGGAGGCCGAGCAGCCGATTGCCGGTCTCGAGCGCCCGCCACTGGAGTCGCTCGCGCTCGATCACCTCGAGCACCGCGAGCCCGACGGCCGCGGACACCGGGTTGCCCCCGAAGGTGCTGAAGAATTCCATCCCGTTCGCGAACGAGGCCGCGATCTCGGGCGTGGTCACCACGATGCCGAGCGGGTGGCCGTTGCCCGCGGGCTTGCCCATCACCACGATGTCGGGTACCACGCCCTGCGTCTCGAAGCCCCAGAAGTGGCTGCCCACCCGGCCAAAGCCGACCTGGACTTCGTCCGCGATCGCGAGGCCACCGGCGGCGCGGATCCGCCGGTAGACGGCTTCCAGGTACCCGCGCGGCAGCACCAGCTGGCCGCCGCAGCCCAGCACTGATTCCGAGAGGAACGCCGCGAGACCGAACGGCGAGCCCGCCAGCTCAGCGATCGCCGTGTCGGCGTAGGCGGCATAACGCTCGCCCGGGTCCGATTCGTCCTCCCGGTGCGGGCCGCGATAGAGGTCGGGAAGCGGAAGGGCCCGGCCGAACGGCACGAGCCCCGTCCCACCGGGCCCCTGGCACTTGTAGGGGCTCAAGCCCACCAGTGTGGCCGTGTTACCGTGATAGGCGCCATCGAGCACCACGGTGCCCCGCCGGCCGGTGTGGGTCCAGGCCAGACGAAGCGCCAGCTCGTTGGCCTCGCTGCCCGAGTTGACGAAGAAGCAGACCCGGAGTGGCTCGGGGAGCGTTGCCGTCAGCCGCTCGGCGTAGCGCACCACGCTGTCGTGGAGGTAGCGCGTGTTGGTGTTGAGCACGGCCATTTGCCGGCTCGCCGACTGCACGACCGACGGATGGGAGTGACCGACGTGGGGGACGTTGTTGACCGCGTCGAGATAGCGGCGGCCCGCGGCGTCGTAGAGATGCTGCATCCAGCCCCGCACGATGTGAAGCGGCCGATCGTACGCGACGCTCAGATTGGCGCCGAGCGCCGCGCGGCGTCGCGCGAGGATCGCCGGGGCCGCCGCTCCCGGGGCCCGGAGGTCGGGCATCCCCGCGAGCGGGTGCGGATCCGGCGAGAGACTGGTCCAGACCCGCCTCGCGCTGGGCACCGCCACGCCGGGGAACTCGCCGTCCCGATCGAGCCGATCCGCGATCACCTGGAAGTGCAGATGCGGGGTCCAGCCGCCGTTCACCGCCGGCCCGCCGAGTCGGCCGATCAGTCCTCCCGCCGCGATCGGTTGACCGCGATGCTGCGATCTCAGGGTCTCCAGGTCGAGGTGGCCGTAGAGCGTCCAGAAGCGCAGCTCGCCATCGGCATCCTGAACCGCGTGCTCGACGATCACGGTCGGTCCGTAGTCGCCGGGGCCGGCGTTGAGCCGCACGCTGTGCACCCGACCCGCGATCGGCGCCCGCACCGGGGTGCCTGGCGCCGCGAAGACGTCGATGCCCAGGTGGATCGTCCGCCACTCCGGTCCCTCCACGCCCTCCTGGCGATAACTCTCGGCCAGGTAGACGAGTCGGGCCTCGTCGTAGCCGCCCACCCCGACCCTGGCCCCCTGGGCGGCGAGGTGCGCCCCGATCGCGGCCGACAGGGCGGGCTCGTCGCCGACCATGGTGAGCGCGGGGATCATCGGACTTCCCACGGAGAGGTCGATCGCCGCGGGACGGCTCTCGCCCGGCGCGACGACCGGTTGGACGGAAGCCCGTTGCGCGTCGGCGTAGCGCCGCACTCGCGCGCTGGCCGGGCACGGCTCGAGGCCGCACCCATCCCGCAGGCGGTACTCCGCCAGCCGGGGATGCACCGGCGCCAGGCGTCGGAGCGTGCGCCAGGCCGGTGCCTCGCTCACGGTGAGGTAGGCATGCTCCGGGCGCGAGCGGCGCTGCACCGCGGCGTTCACCACGCTCACGCAGAGTCGGGCCACGATCAGCGCGAAGCCCACGCCGAGCTCCTGGTCGCTGAGCGGCCGCAGCTCGTGGAAGCCGCCGAACACCGCGGCCGCCGCGGCGACCGGATCGCCCGTGTCGAGCATCCCGTACGCTGCGCCGATCGCGGGCTCGGCCACCTGCGCCGTCCAGAGCAGGTCGCCGAAGTCGATCAGGCCGACCGTTACGGATGCCTCGCCGAATCCCGAGACCAGCACGTTGTGATCGTTCGCGTCGTTGTGGATCACGCCTTTCGGCAGGGCGTCCCACGCCGGCTCCACCCGCTCCTGGTAGAGCGAGAAGAGCCGCCGGACCAGTTCCCGGTCGCTCGACCTCGGAATCGCGCCGAGGTGCTCGGCGATCCATCCCGCCCGGCCGAGATCCCACTTGAGCGACCGATGGGCCGCTGGCGGGTCCCAACCGCTCAACGCCGCCGCCACCTGACCGAGGAGCTGGCCGAGACTCCGAAGCTGGCGCTCGGTGCGGGGGCGCGCTCGGGCGAGGGGGCGACCGTCGATCCAGCCGAGCGCGCTGACGAGATGCGTCTGGCCGGCGATCGTGTCGGACACGATCGTCCCACCCCCATCGGCGCGGCGCGGCTCCGGAATGCCGAGGCTCGGGTCGCGGGCCCGGATCCGGGCCAGCGCCTCGTGCTGGGTCCGGAGCAGCTCGAGGCGTTCCTCCCGGCCGCTCACCTTGAGGACCATTCGGTCGCCGTCGGCGCTCCGAATCAGGAAGTTGCGATCGCGCTCGCTCTCCAGCTCGGTGGCGCTGCCCACGATGCCGAAGTGCCGGGCCGCGAGCTGGCTGGCCGTGTCGGGGTCGACCATCGGCCGATCGTACACCACGGGCGGATCGCTGGTCGGCATCAGGCGGCCTTGACGCCCACGGTCACCGTGGACGGCCCGAGCCGCCAGGCGCAGGACGCCGTGAGCCCGGCGTCGGTCAGGGCCTCGAGCTCCTCCTCGAGCGAGAAGTAGCGGTCCTCGCCGGCCCATTCCGCGAAGTGCTGCCAGGCCCGTCCTTCCTCGATGCCCGAGGCCACCATGTGATCCGCCCATTGCTGGTAGGTCGCCTTGGAGGGCGCTTCGCCCGGCGGGATCGTTGCGTCGGCGTTGGCGAAGACCCCGCCCGGAGCCAGCGCCGCCGCGATCGACCGGTAGAGCGTTCGCTTGGGCGCCAGCTCGCGCACGTGATGGAGCGCGAGCGAGGCGACGATCGCGTCCACCGGGCCCGTCACCCGATCGAACGACTCCAGTCGATAGCTCGCCCGGTCGCCGAAGCGGGCCAGGCGGAGTCGCGCCTGGGCGACCATCTCGGGATCCACGTCCCAGAGCTCGACCCGGACCTCCGGGTAGCGATCCAGCACCCGCTCGCTCAGGCTCCCGGTGCCGGCGCCGAGGTCGATCACCCGCGCGGGCGGCCGCGCAGCGCCGATCGCGCGGACCGCTTCGGCGAGCATCTCCTCGTAGCCCGGAATGAAGCGGCGGATGGTCTGGTCGTACGCCTCGATCTCGATCCGGAGGTGCCGCGATACGGAGTGGCTCATGCTGCGAAGCTATCACCCGGCGGAGCAGGGTCGCCAGGCCGCGACCGGTCTTGTCGCCTGGCGGGCCGACCGATACGTTCCCCGCGCGCACCTCCGAGGAGTCTCCCAAGCCAGTGAGCAAGCCGGCCTGGACCAGCCCCGCCGTCGAGCTGGTCGGCGTGACCAAACGCTTTGGCGACACCCGCGCGGTCGACTCGGTGTCCCTCGCCGTCCAGCCGGGGGAGTTCTTCTCTCTGCTCGGCCCGTCGGGCTGCGGCAAGACCACCACGCTGCGCCTGATCGCGGGCTTCGAGACGCCCGATCCCGACGGCGGCGAGGTCCGGATCGACGGCCGGGTCGTGAACGCCCTGCGCCCCTACGATCGCGGCGTCGGCATGGTGTTCCAGAGCTACGCTCTCTTTCCCCACCTGAACGTCTTCCGGAACGTCGCCTTCGGTCTCGAGCAGCATCGGGTGCCGAAGTCGGAGATTCCCGAGCGCGTCCAGCGCGCCATGGACCTGGTGCGCCTCGAGCCCGACCGCTTCGGCTCGAGGATGCCGGCCCAGCTCTCGGGCGGCCAGCGGCAACGGGTGGCGCTCGCCCGCGCGCTCGTGCTCGAGCCCAGGATCCTGCTGCTGGACGAGCCGCTCGGGGCGCTCGACCTCAAGCTCCGGAAGGAGATGCAGCTCGAGCTCAAGGCGCTCAATCGCTCGCTCGGGATCACCTTCGTCTACGTGACCCACGACCAGGAAGAGGCGCTGGTGATGTCCGACCGGATCGCCGTGATGAGCGAAGCGAAGGTCGCCCAGCTCGGCTCGCCGGCGGAGGTCTACGAGGACCCGCGGACTGCGTTCGTGGCCACCTTCATCGGCGAATCGAATCTGGTCACCGGTCGTGCCGTCGAACCGACGGGAGCCGGCTGGCTGGTCGAGCGCGGCCAGCATCGCTACCGCGTTCCCCCGCATCCCGCGATCGCGGCGGGCGCCACCGTCGACCTTGCGATTCGACCCGAGTGGATGGACCTCTTCCGCCCGGGCGAGGTGCCCGCCGAGGAGAACGGGCTCCCCGGCGTGGTGCACGACGTGATCTACCTGGGTGAG
>JBFXAS010000026.1:0-31589 GCA_050184075.1 Gemmatimonadales bacterium | reverse complement strand
GCGGAGGTCCGGATCGACGGGCGGGTGGTCGGCGCCATCGGGTCGGGCTTCTGTCTGCTGGTCGGCTTCACGCACCAGGACGACCCGGCCGCCGTCGACTGGATGGCGGACAAGGTCGTCGGCCTCCGGCTCTTCACCGACCCGGACGGGAAGATGAACCTGGGCCTGGCGGAGGTCGGCGGGGCCCTGCTGGTGGTGTCGCAGTTCACCCTCTATGGCGACGCCGCCAAGGGTCGTCGCCCCTCGTTCATCGACGCCGCCCGTCCGGAGCAGGCGATCCCGCTCTACCAGCGCTTCGTCGCGGGGCTCCGTGACCGGGGGCTCCCGGTCCAGACCGGCGAGTTCGGGGCCGCGATGGAAGTCGAGCTGGTGAACGACGGCCCGGTGACCCTGATGCTCGAGCGGACCCCGGCATGACGCCGATCGTGCTGGCCTCCCAGTCGCCGCGGCGCCGCCAGCTGCTCGAGATGCTCGGCATCCCGATCGTGGTGTCGCCCGCGCGCGTCCAGGAGATTCCGCTGCCTCGGGAGGAGCCCGCCGCCTACGCGAGGCGGCTGGCGCGGGACAAGGCCCGGGCCGTGCCCGGCGAGCTGGTGCTCGGCGCCGACACCATCGTCGTGGTCGATGGCCAGGTGCTCGAGAAGCCGAGCGACCCGGCCGACGCCGTCGCGATGCTCGGCACGCTGGTCGGCCGGGAGCACGAGGTGATCACCGCGATCTGTCTGATCGCCGCCGGCGTCGAATACGAGGCGGCCGACACCACCCGGGTCCGATTCCGCGCCGTCGACCGCGATTTCCTGGAGGCGTACGCGGCCACCGGCGAACCCCTCGACAAGGCGGGCGCGTACGGGATCCAGGGCTACGGCGCCGCGCTGATCGAGGGGATCGAAGGCGATTTCTTCTCGGTGATGGGTCTCCCGGTTCGACTGGTGATCGAGCTGCTCGGCCGGGCGGGCTATCCCTACCGCTTTCCGGCCAATCGGGGCGACGGGGACTCTCCGGTGTCTCGTTAGCTCCAGCTTGCCGGGGGCCCTGCCCCCGTTCCCCTTTCCGGAGCCGTGATGCGGATCTTGTCCCGTGCAGGTGCAGCCCTTCTCTCCCTCGCGCTCGTCGCCGCCTGTTCGAAGGACGACGGCGCCACGGGGCCGGTCCCGGGAGGGCTCGCGGTCGACTCGACGAGGCCGATCGACGGCGCCACGGCCATGCCCTTCGTCGGGCGGCAGCTGGTCTATTTCGATCGGGCGCTCGACGGTCTGACCGTGAACAGCTCGACGATCGGGGTGCTCTTTCCCAACTCCTCTCCGATTCCCGGCACGATCGTGTACGACGAGACGGCGCACTCGGCGGTGATGAACCTCGCGCTGGTTCCGGGCGTGAGCTACACCGGCGTGGTGACGGTGAACGTCCGGGGGATGGACGGCGAGAGCCTCGACAGCACCTACCGCTGGTCGTTCCAGACCCGGGCGCCGACCCGCGGCCTGATCGATCCGACGCCGGGCACCGGCAGCATGCCGCAGGTGGGTACCGACGCCGCGGGCGTGGTCCACGTGGCCTACGCCGACGCCACGACCGGCAACCTCAAGTACGCGCAGTGCGCAGCCGGGTGCGTCACCCCGTCGAACTGGTCGACGGTGGTGGTGGCGAACGGCGTCGGTTCCGAGAGCCGGCTCGGGCTCTCGGTCTCGCCGGCGGGCCGAGTGGCCATCTCCTACTACCTGACCGGTCCCGGAGCGCTCGGCGTGAGCGTCTGCGACGGCGCCTGCGGGATTGTGGGGAGCTGGCAGTCGGTGATGCTCGAGGACCAGAGCGGAGACGTCGGATTCGGCGCCTCGGTCGCGCGCGGGCCGGACGACGCGCTCCACGTGCTCTTTCAAGACCGCGACGCGGAGACCGTCCGCTACACCACCTGCGTCGCGACCTGCGGCAACACCGCCGGCTGGAGCGCCTCGGCGCTGATCGACGCCTCCGGCATCGTCGGTCGGGTCTCGAGCCTGGCGGTCGCGGCGACCGGACAGATCCACGCCGCCTGGACCGACGACTCGGGCTCGCTGGTCGTCTACGGCGGCTGCGTCAGCAACTGCACCGATCCCGGCGCCTGGAGCATCGCGTCGCTCATCGCCTCCGCCAGCGCGACCGATCGGCTGCAGCTGGTCGTCGACGAGACCAACCGGCCGGCCGTGGCGTTCGGGATCGACAACTTCGTCGCCATCGGCCTCTGCGTCTCGACCGCCTGCGCCTCCGACCTCAGCTGGGCGATGCTCCTGCTGACCAGCGACGCCGTGCCGGAGGCGGCGATCAGTCTGGCGGTCACCGAGGACCGGATCCACCTGGCGTACGCCAGGACCAGCACCGAGATCCGCTACCTGACCTGCACCTCGCTCTGTGCCGCGTCCCAGGCGCAGTGGGTGGGCGGCTCGTTCGACGCCTCGACCGGGGCGTCGGACGGCGCGATCGCCGCCCTGCCGGACGGCGAGCCCGTGATGGTGGTGCGGCGAGCCGCGGAGGGGCTCGCCTTCCTCAGGTGAGCGTCAGTCCCTGAAGGGCGATTTGAGGTTGCGGCCTGGCGGGGCGCTGCTCTCGTCGAAGAGCCGCTGCAGCTCTTCCTGGCTCAGCTCGTAGGGGTCCTTCTCGTAACCCGGCGAGGCCACGGATCGCGGCCGCTCGGGGTTGTCGCCGATCGGCTGGAGCTCCCACTCGGCTCTGGTGCGGGGCCGCACCTCCCAGTGCCGTCCCTCGCGATCAGTGAATCGTCGGTGACCCATCCCGGTCCTCTCCCGGCTTGGCGATCGCCCGTAGCTTAGGCCCGGGCGAGGTCGAAGGGCAATTCCAGCGTCTCTCCCGGCAGCACCGATCGCCAGCGCTGCAGCAGGTCCGCCAGGCGGCCCCGGATCCGGGCGAGGGCGTCGTCACTCAACGGGGGCGGCGGCGCGATGTCGTGGGTCGTCGCGTACATCCGCCCGCGCTGGTTCAGCTCCTCGGCCGTCGATCGCACGCCCGAGCCCCGGTCGGCGTCCAGGAAGCCGACGATCAACTCGGCGTGGAGCGTCTCCTCCGGCATCGGACCCTTGGCCCAGGGCGCGCCGAAGTCCGTGATGTCCCAGCCCTCCGCCAGCAGACCGTAGAAGCCGCGCCGGAAGCGCAGCTCGGTCTCGACGGCGTAGTGGGTCAGGTCGTGGATCGGGAAGAACCTGCCCTGGGCACCCTGCTGCCGCTGCCAGGTGCTGCTGCCGTCGGCGCGCACGCAGCTGAGCGCGGCGGACCCGTCCTTCTTCTTCTTGATCCGGATGGTGAGCGGCATCAGCGGCGCAGTCGGTAGACGAGCACGGGCCTGGTCTTGCCCCGGACGGCGATCTCGGCCGCGCGCTCGACCGGTGGCGGCGCGGCGATCCGATCGAGGATCGCCTGATCCAGGAGAATCTCGCCCGGGCGCGCGTCGTCGCACAATCGCGAGGCCACGTTCACCGGATCGCCCATCACGCTGTACTCGAGACGGCGGGCGCTGCCGAGGTAGCCGGCGAAGACCTCGCCGGCGCTCAGGCCGATGCCGATCTCGAGCGGGGGGCGTCCGGCCGCGAGCCAGCGCCGGTTGAGCGCGTCGAGCCGGTCCTGCATCTCGCGGGCGGCCCGGAGGGCGCGGTCGGCATCGTCCGGCGCCGAGATCGGCGCGCCCCAGACGGCCAGCAGCGCGTCGCCGATGAACTTGTCGAGCGTGCCGCCGTGCTCGAACACCAGGTCGGCCATCTCGGTGAAGTAGTCGGTCAGGTGGCTCGCGAGATCTTCCGGGCGCATCCGCTCCGCGATCGGGGTGAAGCCGCGGACGTCGCTGAAGAGGATGGTGGCCTCCCGGCGCTCGCCGCCCAGGCCGATCACGCCGCGCTCCCGGGCGATCCGCGCCGCGACGTTCGGCGCGAAGAACCGCTCGAAGTTGGCGCGGACTTCGTTCTCCCGACGCACCTCTTCTCCCAGGCGGACGTTGCCGATGGTCACCGCCGCGAGGCCGCCGAAGGCGAAGAGCAGGGTGGCGTCGTCGTCGCTGAAAGGCGCCTCCGCCGTCAGGGTGTCGACGTAGAGCACGCCGAGGACCCGGTCGCCCGCGCCGAGGAGGGGGGTACAGATCGCGCCGCGCACCGCCTGGAGCATCACCGAGCCGCTCTTGAACCGCTCGTCGGCCACGGCGTTCTCGGTGACGATCGGGGCCCGGTCCGCCACGGCTCGCTGCGCGATCGAGCGCGGCACCCGCGTCCCGGCCCCCTCGCCGATCCGGCTCCGGGTGAGGGTCGGCACCAGCTCACCCTCCGCGTTGCCGAGGAGCAGCGCCACCCGATCCACGGGCAGCAGCTCGAAGGTGAGCTCGACGATCGCGGCGATCAGCTTGTCCAGCTCGAGCTGGCCCGAGAGCCGCTTCGCCAGCTCCAGCACCCGTGCGAGTCGGACCGCCTGGTCCCGCGCCGTCGGCGTGGCGGCGGCGCCGGCCAAGGCCACCGAACGGACCACGGTGGCTGGGAGCGCGCTCTCGCCGGTCTCCGCCGCCTCGCCGCTCAGGCGGAAGGCGACCTTGCCGAAGGTCACCGTGTCGCCGGCGATGGCATCGGCCGTGTCGATCCGCGCCCCGTTCACGCTGGTGCCGTTCGAGCTGCCGAGGTCGCGCACCCGGAGCCCGTGGCTCAGCCCCTCGAGCTCGGCGTGCCGGCGCGAGACGGTGACGTCGCCGATCAGGGCGTCGGTGTCAGGCGCCCGGCCCACCGAGACCACCCGTCCGACCGGAATCTCGATCCGATGGGGGTGGCCCACGCCGTCCAGTCGCCAGGTCGTCATGCTCAGTGGGGCGAGGCCACGAGGTAGACGCCGGGGCCGTCGACTTCGGCGCTCAGGAGGTCGGAGCCGGGTCTCGTCGAGGGGAGGTAGACCAGCCGCTCGCCCTCGAGCCGCGCGACGAAGAGGGTGCGCTCGAACACCAGGTTGCTGCCGTAGCGCTCGCGGGCGTCGGCCGGCGCCACGAAGTGGAGCCCGTAGGAGAAGGTCAGGCGGATCCGGCCCGGCGGGTGCCCGGACGCGCTGAGCTCGACCCCGTACAGGCCGGGCCGGGGACGGACCGACAGGGTCGTCGAGTCGGCGGTGGTCGAGTCCGAGGCGGCGATCCGGATCTCCGCGAACAGGCTGTTGTCGGGCGCGCCCCGCCGAAGCAGCACGACGCGGCTGGCCCGCGCCGCGAAGGTGGTGGTGGTGTCGTCCGGCGGCACGCCGCTCGACTCCAACACGAAGGCCTGTGCCAGGGGCCCGGCCGGGGGCACCCGCGGCGTCGGGGCCCGGGTGCCGCCGCCCACCCCGCCGCCTCCGCCGCACCCGAGCAGGAGCAGTCCGCCGCCTGCCACGGCCAGGATTCGCCCGGATATCTTGCGCCGATCATGCATCGCTCGGTTCCGATCGCGCTCGGGTTGCTGGGGGTCGGGGTGGGGCCGCTCGCCGGTCAGGACCCCCCCGGCGACCTGGTCCGCCGGGCCATTGCGAGGCGGGCTCTCGAGGTCGATCAGGCGGTGTCATCCTCCTATCACGCCCGCGCGCACGGCCTGGTCACCTTCCTGGTCGAGGTCGGCCCGGCCGAGGCGCGCACCACCCGTCTGCTCAAGGCCGACGAGCTGGACGTCGAAGTGTATTGGCAGGGTCGCGGGCGGAGCAAGCAAGTGATCCGCGCCTGGCGCGACACCACCTATTTCCCGACCGGCACCGTCTACCACCGCGACCACCTCGGGATCGTCACCGACGATTTCGGCGACCTGATTCGGATCGGTCAGGGCGACGAGATCCGCGAGCTGCCGCACCCGCTCGGGCCCCGCGGCCTCGAGCTCTACCGCTTCGAGGAGCGGGACACCGTCAGGGTCCGAGCCGGCGGACGCGAGCTCCGCCTGGTTCGGATCGACGTCCGGCCTCGCGATCCGACGGCCCCGCTCGCGATCGGCACGCTGGCCGTCGAGGTCGATGACGCCTCGCTGGTTCGCTCCCGATTCTCCTTCACCGCCGCCGCCTATCGGGATCCGGATCTCGCCGAGATCGTGGTCTTTCTCGAGCGCTCCCTGGTCGACGGGCAGTGGCTCCCCTACCGGCAGGAGATCGAGATCACCCGGCGATCGGCCGTGCTCGATTTCCCGCTGGCGAGCGTCATCCGGGCCCGCTGGACGATCGACGACCACGAGCTGGGCGTCGAGATACCCGGCAGGCTCGCCAACGCCTCCCCGATCGGCGGGCTGGCCCGTCCCGGTGGGCCGGACGCCTGGGATCGGCCGATCGGAGCCGTGCTCGACTCCGCGGCGAGGGCGCCCACCCTCGAGGACCTGGTCGCCGCCCGACGGGAGATTGGCCGCGTCGCGGGCGGAGCGCTGCTCGACGGCCTGCCCGGATTCCGGCTCGGCGTGAGCCGGGTCTCCGACTTGTTGCGCTTCAACAGGGTGGAGGGACTCCGCCTGGGAGCGGGGTTGGCTTGGCGCCTCGGCGCCTCCGGATCGATTCGCGCATGGGGCGGGCTCGGCACCGTTGACGAGCGGTTGACGGGTGGAATCGAGCTTGGTGTGGGCCTGCCCGGTGGTCGCCTGTCGGTTCGGGCCGACCGCTCGATCGTCGACGTGGGGCCGGTCGACGTCGCGAGCGGCGTGGTGGCCAGCCTGACCGCGCAGGAAGGCGGCCTCGACCTCGGCGATTACGTCCTGCTGGAGCGGGTCGGAGCCAGGTTCGAGCCGGGCCGGGCGTCGGGTGTGTCCGTCGAGCTGCTTCGGGAGTGGGCCTGGTCGGTCGCGGCCGCGGCGAGCCCGAGCCGGGGAGTGTTTCGCCCGAACCCGGCGCTCGGCTCCGGGCCGCAATGGGTCGGGCGGATCGAGCTTCGACGGACGGATGGCGGCGAGAGCCTGCTCGGTGGCGAAGGCCGATTGGGCCTGGAGGTCGGCGACGGCGGTGGCGGCTACGTTCGGCTCTTGGGAGCCGGGCGCCTCTCTCGCGAGCTGCCGGGAGGACTCCTCGAGGCCCGTGGCAGCGTCGGGCTGGGAACGGCCAGATTGCCCGCGAGGCGCTCGTTCCCGCTCGGCGGGTGGGGTTCCCTGCCCGGTGAGCCCTTCAGGGCTTACGGTGGCCGCAGGGCCGCCTACCTGCACCTCGAGTGGCGGGTGGCGGTGCCCGGGATTCCGCTGCCGCTGGGGGGCTTCGGCCGGACCGCGCCGAAGGCGGAAATCGGGCCGTTTCTTGCAGTTGCGGGGACCGATGGGGCGGTTTCGGGGGCGCCGTGGCGGCCGAGCGACGGGCTCCGGCCGGTGGCGGGCCTGGCCGTGGAGCTGTTCGATCGCTCGGTTCGCATCGAGGCCGGGCTTCGGCTGCGGGGCTCTCCTAATCTTGGCTTAACCGTGGACGTGGCCCGCTCCTGGTGGCCCGTCCTCTGAGTGGCTGGCGCGCCTATCTTCGAAGCGCAAGACGAATCCGGGTCGGAAGGGGGATCGTGGCGGGTCGTGGCGTTCACTGACGAGTGGCTGGTTCCGGCCCTGGGGCCGATGGTGGCGGAGGAGGCGGTGGCCGAGCTGCGGGCGCTCGCCCGCGAGCAGCCGCAGTCGCTCTGGGAGCTGCTGCTCTCTCGGCGGCTGCTCTCGGAGGAGGACATCCTCCGCGAGGTGGCGCAACGCTTCCGGTTGCCCATCGCCGATCTTACGACCGTCGATCCCCGCGTCCGCGACGAGGTGCCCGAGCAGCTCGCCCGCCGCTACAACGTGGTGCCGCTCCGTTTCACCGACTCGCGGCTCGATCTGGCCACCTCCAACCCGTTCGACATGGACGCGGAGAAGATGCTGGCCTTCGCGACCGGCCGCGAGGTGCGGTTGGCGATCGGCTCGCCCCATCGGATCCGCGAGAAGCTCGACGAGCTCTACCGTCCCGACGATCTGGTCGAGCAGCTGCTCGGCGGGATCACCGACGAGGCCGAGGTCACCCAGCTGTCGGAGGAGCCCGATGACCTGGCGGTGAGCGCGGCGGAAGCCGAAGCCCGCCCGATCATCAAGCTGGTGGACACCCTGCTCGCCGACGGCATCACCAGCCGCGCGAGCGACATCCACGTCGAGCCGATCGAAGGCGGCGTCGTGGTCCGGTACCGGATCGACGGCGTGCTCCGCCAGGTGATGAAGATTCCCCGCTCGGCGGGCGTGCCCCTGATCTCGCGAATCAAGATCATGTCGGGGATGGACATCGCCGACCGGCTCCGGCCGCAGGACGGCCGCTGTCGCGTGGCGGTGAACGGCAACCCGGTCGACCTCCGGGTCTCCACCCTGCCCGCGTCGTTGGGCGAGAAGGTGGTGATCCGGATCCTCAACACCCGGGCCACCCTGCTCTCGTTGCCGGCCCTCGGCTTTTCCGAGACGGAGCGGGCCGCGGTCGAGCGGCTGCTCTCTCACAAAGAGGGCATCCTCCTGGTGACCGGTCCGACCGGCTCGGGCAAGACCACCACGCTCTACGCGGCGCTCCGCACCGTTCAGGGCGAGGGGGTCAACATCGTCACCGTCGAAGACCCGGTCGAGTACCGCCTCGGGCAGAACATCGTCCAGGTGCAGGTGAACGAGAAGGCGGGGCTCACCTTCGCGTCGGCCCTCCGCTCGATCCTGCGGCAGGATCCCGACGTCGTGCTGATCGGCGAGATCCGCGACCGCGAGACGGTGCAGATCGCGGTCCAGGCCTCGCTCACCGGCCACCTGGTGCTCTCCACGCTGCACACCAACGACGCGCCGAATACCATCACCCGGCTGCTCGACATGGGCATGGAGGCCTACAAGATCGGCTCGGCGCTCCGCGGCATCGTCGCCCAGCGCCTGATGCGGCGGCTCTGCACGACCTGCCGGAAGGAGAGCGAGATTCCGGTGCCGACCAAGATCGCGCCCTACATCCCGGCCGGGACGGTGCTCTATCAGGCGGTCGGCTGCGCGGAGTGCGCCCAGACCGGCTACCGGGGTCGCTTCGGCATCGTCGAGATCCTCGAGATGAATCCGGAGCTCGAGGAGCTGGTGGCCCACGCGGCCACGGCGGATCGGATCGCGAAGGCCGCGCGGGCGGCGGGGATGCGGTCGCTCTTCGAGAGCGGTCTGGTGCACGTGGTCTCGGGCGCCACGTCGGTCGAGGAGCTGCTCCGGGTCACCGATCCGCCGCGCGAAGGCCAGCCGGTGGCGCCGGCCAAGCCGGAGCCCGCGCTGCCGCGCTCCCGCACCGCGCCCAAGCGGCCCTCCCGTCCGGTGCCGCAGCTGACGGAGCCGGGGCCCGACGCCCCGGCGTCGACCGAGACCGACCTGGCCTTCGAGCTGCTCGAGGACGACGAGCTGCCGCCCGCGAAGCTCGAGCTGACCAGACAGGGATCGGTGGTGTTGCTGGTCGATGACGAGGACCAGCTCCGCAAGGTGATGCGCGATCTCCTGGAGCGGCAAGGCTTCACCGTGGTCGAGGCGCGCGACGGCGCCGAGGCGATCACGGTGGTCGATCAGCACAATCCTGACATCGTGATCCTCGACCTCAATCTGCCGAGGGTGGATGGCTACGCGGTGCTCGCCGAGCTCCGCTCCCGCGAGCTCACCCGCAACCTGCCGGTCATCGTGCTGACCGCCAAGACGGACGAGGACAA
This sequence comes from Gemmatimonadales bacterium, assembly GCA_050184075.1. Lineage (GTDB taxonomy): Bacteria > Gemmatimonadota > Gemmatimonadetes > Gemmatimonadales > GWC2-71-9 > SHZU01. The sequence goes on along the minus strand of JBFXAS010000026.1, from coordinate 21,958 downwards.
CGAAGTCCGGGTCCTCGAGCTGGGGGCCGACGACTTCCTGACCAAGCCGTTCCGCCCGCGTGCCCTGGGAGCCCGGCTCAAGACCATGCTGGCCCGCCGCGCGGTCTGACCCGTTGAGCGCCGCCCCGGGCCCGGCCCGGATCCGCTACGTCGACGTCTATCCCGTGCGCGCGACCGACGGCGGCCTCGAGGTCCTGGCGCTTCGTCGGGGACCGCATGGCCGCTGTCCCGGCTCCTGGGAGGCCGTGCACGGCCACCTCGACGCCGGAGAGGATCCGTTGGCGGGTGCCCGCCGCGAGCTGGCCGAGGAGACGGGGCTCAGCGGTGAGCGCTGGTACAATCTGAGCCGGGTGGAGTCGTTTTTCGTTCCGCGACTCGGCGAGGTGGTGCTGGTGCCGGCGTTCGCGGTCTTCGTTCGGGGACAGCCGTCGCTCTCGTCCGAGCACGATGCCCATGAGTGGCTGTCGCTCGACGCGGCGGGGGCGCGACTCTCCTGGCCTCGGTGCCAGCGGGCGATCGAGGATCTGGGGCGACTGCTCGGCGGCGGTGATGCGGGCCCGCTGGAGGACGTGCTCCGGCTGGACTGAGGGCGCGTCAGTACTCGGTGTCGTAGGTCAGGAACTTGAAGCGCCCGTCTCGCTCGATGATCGAGCCGAAAAGCTGCCGAGGGCGCGTCCTTGCGATGGTCACCACACAATTGGTCCAGACCCGGTTTGGCCCCATCCGGTTCGGCTCGGGATCGCACCGGTGGCCGGTCACGCCGAGCGGCGTGCCGGCGTCCCGGGCGAGCAAGCGGGTCAGGCCGCGCTCGCTGATCGCGCTCATCCGAAACCAGACTAGCGCGGGATCCTGGCGGTAAGGCGGGCGGGTGTACGGCGTCCAGGGATAGTAGAGGTAGGCGAACTCCGCCTTATCGAGGAGCAGGCTGGCGAGCGCGAGAGTGTCGCGACGCTCCAGGGCCTCGACGAAACGCAGGACCAGCGCGGACCGGCTCGGCGCGCCGCGAAGCCGGGTTGGGTGCTCGGCCACCGTCGCCCGGAACCGGCGGACCTGCTCCTCGATGGGGAGGATGCTGTCCACGGTCTGCGCGGCCGCGGACAGCGCCGGCAGGCCAAGGGCGACCAGGATCGTGACGAAGGTGCGGAGCATCGGCGATGGGTCTGAGTCAGGTAACGGCGTGACTGGGGGGGACGAGGCTCTCGCGTCGTCCCCCCGCAGTCCGGCGTGGAAGTGGGTCAGTTTTCAGCGTACCTGGTCCATCCCGCCCACCACTTGGCACCGGACGGGTCGGCCGCGCCGCGATACGCCGTCCCCGTGACGACCGTCCCAGCGCGGGTAGCCAACTCGCCCGTGAAGGTGGCGAGCCCGCCCGTGGCGGCCTCGGAGCCGCTGGCTGGGGTCCAGTCGAGCGTGTTGGCGTCGGCTGGCGAGGCGGGCAGTGCGCTGAAGATCGCGGCCGCGGCCGCGGCGCCCTCCTGGATGCTGTTGGCGGCGAGGTCGACCGTGCCCTGAACCGTTGTCCCGGTTTGGGGCTGGAAGGTGACCGCGTTCTCGCCGAGCAGGAGATTCTTCAACTCGAGCAGGCCACCGGCATTGCGATTGAGCGTTTCCTGGTCGCGGAGGCTGATGGCGGCGCGCGACCACCGGGCCACGACCCCGTTGACGTAGAAGCCGCCGGTCCCGCGGCGCAGCATCATCCCGATGCCGCCCGAGCTCGAGGTGACGCTCGCCGGCGGGCCGACCAGCGTGAAGTTCGCGACGACGGGCACGTTGAACGGCTGGGACGCCTGGCCGTTGGTGCAGTTAGATCCCGCGCAGCCGTCGTTCTCGATCCCTTGCGGGTCGCTGCTGATGTTCCCGGCCTGGGGCCGCGGAACGACCTGGACGTTCTGGTAGGCGATCAGGTGCTGGAGCCGGCCGACGTACCCCTCGGAAATGTCGAAGTGATCATCGCCCGAGTTGTAGGACACCAGATGCTTGGCGTCGACCGCCCCACCGAAGAACTCGAAGCTGTCATCGAGGCCGTTGAGGCTCTGCACGAAGTCGATCTGGGTGCCGCTGCCGACGGCCGCCAGAGTGAGCGTGTTGAGCTCGGCGTCGGGTGCGGTGGCGAAGCCCGCGAACTCGATCCGGACGTACTTGAGAATCCCGCTGTTGTCGGTGTTGTCGGTACCCCCGGCGTAGTCGAGCGCCGGATTGTTCGCCCCGGTCCCGGAGCCCTCCAGGATCACCGGCGGGCTCCGATTCACGATGCCGTTGCCGATGATGATCAGCCCGCCCCAATCCCCGGCCTGCCGCGACCCGACCGGCTGGGACGAGGTGAAGACGATCGGCTCGTCGGCTGTGCCCTGGGCGTCGATCTTCGCGCCGCGCAGGACGAAGAGCGAGGATCCGACGGTGGCGAAGTCTCCCTCGATCGTCGTGCCCTTCTCGATCGTCAGGGTCGCGCCGTTGGCCACGTGGATGAAGCCCTGGAGCCGGTAGCGGTTGGCATTGGTCCAGGTGGTGTTGGCGCTGATGTCCGCCGTGACCACCTGCAACGCGCGATCGGGCAGGGTCACGCTCGCGACGCTGCTGTAGTCCGACTGCTTCGAACCCGAGATCGTCTTCAGGCGATAGCGGTAGGTCGCGAGCGGCGTCAGCCCGGTGTCGTCGTACGGCGAGGTGGTTGGCGTGGCGATCTGCGCGAAGGTCCCGCTCGCGCCCTCCGCCCGCTCGAGAATGTGGCCGGTTGCGCCGCTCACCGGCGTGAAACTGATCTGGGCCGTCACGGCGGAGGTTGCTGTCACCGTCACGTTGCCCGGTGGGTCGGGCGTATCGTCTTCAATCGGGTTCGGTTCGTCGCTGCAACCGGCTCCCAGCGCGACGCCGATGATCAGCCAGGGTGCGATCTTCCGTTTCAGCATGTCCATCCTGTCCTCAGATTCCTCGGTCCATTGGTGAGTCGTGCGAGTGGACAAGGAATACCGAGTCGCCATCTGCGTGCCGTATCAGCGGTGTCACGCGCCCGTCACGAAGCGGGCCCCGCTACGGGCGCCACGCCAGGCCGACCGAGATCGCCCGACCGCTGCGATAGTAGTCGCGGACCACCGTGCCCTGGGTCACCTCGTACGGTGCGTCGAGCAGATTCCGCAGGTCCAGCTTGCCCTGCAGCGTGTGAAACACCGGGAACCGAAGTGAGACATCGACCACGTGGCGCGCCTCCTCGTAGTTGTCTGGAAGCGGGGCCTCCGCGGCGTTGACAATGCGTCGGCCCACCACGTTGTACAGGAGCGTCGCGCTCAGGGACCCGCCGGTCGACGTATAGGTGATCCCGGCGTTCACCACGTAGGGCGCCTGTCCCACCATCGCGCGCTGCTCGTTGATCTTGCTGGCGACACCCTCGCCGATGGTGATCCGGCTGTGCATCAACGTGGCATTCAGGTGGCCGGAGAAATTGACCAACCCGGGCGCGATGAAGCGAAGGCTCTTCCGGGCCTCGAGCTCCAGCCCAAGGTTGCTGCCCGACTCGGCGTTCAGGAAGCTCACGATGCGGGTGCCCGAGGTGGCCAGATACACGCGCTCGATCGGATCGGTGAAGCGCTTCGCGAAGACCGCAAGGCTCAGGACCTCGGCCGGATTCGGGTACCACTCCCAGCGGGCGTCGAAGTTCTGGATCAAGGCCCGCTTGAGATCCGGGTTTCCGAAGACGTTCTCGCCACCGATGACCTCCCGATACTGCACGGGCGAGAGCTCACGGTACTCCGGGCGGGAAAGGGTCTGCGACACGGACAGCCGGAGGGTCTGGTCGTCGGACAACCGATAGTTCAGCCCCAACGACGGCAGCACATCGGTGTAGCTCGGGCTCGTGGTCACGGGCGCGCCGACGGTCGGTTCGGTCGTGACCTTCACCGCCGAGTGCTCCACCCGCGCCCCGCCCAGGATCTCGACCCGATCGCCGAGGAAGAGCTGGAACATCCCGTACCCGGCGGTCAGCTCGTCGCTGGCGTCGTAGGTGCCGCCGGCCGAGAGCGGGGTGACCCGGAAGAAGCTCGCCGTTGGATCCGAGAACCGACCATCGAAGATCGCCTCCGGGGCGAGCTCGCGCGCCGCCCGGGGCAGCGTCGCCGAAATGCTGTACGACGCGTTGTCGGCGGCTCGATCGGTCGACCGATACAGCGCGCCGAATCGCAGCTGGTGCGGCCGGGCGACACCACCAAGCGTCACGCCGTAGTTTACCCCCGCCTCGTAGCTCCGCTCTGCCAGGTCGGCAAACGTGCGCACCGCGCCCTCGTTCGACCCGCTGAACCACACGGGTGGCAGCGGATTGCCCGTCGGGTCCGTGTCGAGCGCGTAGACGATCTCCGAGCGATCGGGCTCCTGGCGCCCGACATCGGAGTACGACGCGGTCCAATCGAGATCGTGGCGACTGCCGAGCCGATGCTCGCCCTTGAGCTGATTCGACCACACCGACCGCTCGACGTACCGGAGCCGCTGAACGGAGAACCGGCCCCCGAGATTCTCACTCTCACCGGTCTCGAGCCGAGCGTCATTGTCCGCGGTGCGACTGTATGAGGTGTTGAAGGACAATCGGTTGTCGCCGCCAACGACGGTGCTCAGGGTCGCCAGACCTCCGAGCAGGACCGACGCGCGGCCCGTCGAGCCCTCGAAACGGTCGATTTCGCTCACCTGGCCGGGTGCCGAGCCCGGCAGCGCGTACGCCCGCCGCTGATCCGCCTGGACCTCCTGGCTCATGGAATACGTGCCGGAGATCAGGTAGCCGATCCGCTGGCCCACCACTGGATCGTTGCCCCCCAGTGAGAAGCTGACCGATGAGTTCGGCGCCGCCGTGCCGGTCGGCGCCGACCAGACGTTTCGAAACGCGTTGACGATCGCGTTCACCTCTGATTGGGGTGGGCGCGGCTCGAAGGTGCCCGCACCTCGAACCACGGCCGGTAGTCGTCGATCGCGCGAGCCGAACGCCAGCCAGTCAAGCCCCTCCGTTGGGGCGCGCAGAACCGTCTTGCCGGTGGCCCGGGAGTTGAAGCCGACCGAGGTCGACAGCGTGAACTGGCGATCCGCCGGGAACTCGCGGGTCCGGATGTTGACCTGGGCGCCGCTGAAGTCGCCGGGAAGATCCGGCGTGAAGGTCTTGGCCGTCGTGATGCTCGAGAGGAGGCCGGCCGGGAAGAGGTCCAGTGGCACCACCTTCCGCTCCGGCTCCGGTGACGGAATCCTGGCGCCGTTGAGCGCCGTCGTCGTATACCGCTCCCCGAGGCCCCGGACGAAGACGAACTTGCCTTCTTGGACCGTCACCCCGCTTACCCGCTGGATGGCGGCTGCCGCGTCCCCATCCGGGCTCTTGGCAATCTCTTCGGCGGTTACGGCGTTCATCACCCCGACGGACTGGCGCTGCTCGTTGAGTGACGCCGCGACCGAGCCGTGTTCGGCGGCCGCCGTCACTTTGACCTCCTCCAGCTGAATCACCTCGGCCGAGAGGGATACGTCCTGGGTCGCCACGCCACCGGCCGGAACGGTCACGCCCGTTACCACCTTCGCTCCGTAGCCGATCATCCGAACTCGGATCGTGACCTCGCCTGCCGGAACCGCCTCGATCGTGTAACGACCGTCAATGGCGGTCGTCGCGGCGCGCGGTGCCGGTGTGCCCACCAGCTCCACGGTCGCCCCCGCGATCGGCCTGCCTTGCCCTGCGTCGACTACCCGGCCGACCAACCGGCCTGTCGAGGACTGGGCAGGCAATCCGGAAACCACCACCCCCAAGAGGGCGGCGGCCAAGAAAAGTGGTCTCATGCGCGGACGGCTCCGATGAAAGGCAGCGAGATGGGATCCCGTGATCTGGTTCGAGGCTCGGTCAGTCGACGCTGAACATCGACCGGGGACGTCTCGGATCAGGCACGCCTCTGCAACGGAAATGTCACAAATGGCTTCCTGGGGCCCTTCTTCGGGACGGTCGGGTCACCAACGTGTCACAAGAGGACAGATCAGGGCACGCGAGAATGGGTGGACTCGGTCGCTCTACCGGGAAGGGTCGGCGTGCCGGCCGACGCGTTCCGTAACGTAGGACTCCGGTGGCGCGTTGGGCTTGACCCGGACCGACTTCGCCGGGATCCCGACGTTGACGTGGTAGGGTTTCACGTCTTTCGTCGCGAGAGCGCACGCACCGACCATGCCGTTCTCGCCGACCCGCGTTCCCGCCAGCACCGTCGCGTGGTAGGTGATCCGCACGTCGGCCTCGAGGATCGTCTTGGCATTGGTGACGTCCTTCTGGTCCACGATGCTGTGGGTGTGGCTGTAGATGTTGGCGTAGTCGGCGATGCTCACCCGATCGCCGAGGACGATCCCGCCGCGGTCGTCGAGCAGGACGTGGCGGTGGACCACCACGTCGTCGCCGACCTCCAAGTTGTACCCGTAGGACACCTCGGTGTGCTGGAAGCACTTGAAGTTTCTGCCGCAGCGCTTGAAGATCCGCCCCGCCAGCATTCGCCTCAGCCGCACGCCGAGGTCGACGTTCTGCCCGCCCAGCGGGCTCCGGTCGAAGCTGTACCAGAGCCAGAGCAGGGGCTTCACCCGCGCGAACTTCTCCGTATCCACCTCGGCGTAGTACTCGGCCTCGAGCGTCACGTTGGCCGGGTCGAAGGCCAGGAGGGCGGCCTCTTCGAGCGCGGACGTGGGGCGGGCGTCCTCGTACTTGCCCGCTCCCGGTCGGTGGACCGCGTAGAGCGTGTCGCGGCAGATCCGATACCAGTCGGCGCCCGGGGCCGAAAGGGCGTCCTCCAGCTCGCCGAGCCAGCGCTCGTTGGCCCGGGTGACCGCGTCGGGGATCGTCAGCTGGCGGAGGGGGCGGATCGGCATGGGGATCTCCTCGTCGAGTCCTTCATATAAGGGTCCGGCCCGGCGTCACACAATCGCCTCCGCCGGGAGGACCGGGCCCGGGCAGCGGGTCGCCCGGTGACCGGCGTGGCTCGCGCCGACGGCCGGCGTGGCGCTACACTCAAACATGGACAAGCAGTGGAGCCGAATCCCGGTTCCCGCTCTTGCCGCCGGCCGCCGGCTCGTCGGACTGGTCCTTCTCGTCCCTCTGGCTGTCGGCTGTCGGCGGGCGGTGGACCTGCCGGCCCCCGTCACCGCGCCGCCCTCGACCGCCCAGGCGATCTCCCTGCTCGGCGACACGCTCTGGAGCGTCTCGATGACGATCGAGCAGGCCCAGGAGCAGCTCGCCCGGCTCCAGCGGGCCCGCGAGATCGCCCAGGACAAGCCCGAGGACGCCAACGCCCAGCTCAATCTGGTCCGTCGGACGGCCCAGATGGGGCGGCTCCGGGAGGCGATCGGTCTCTCCACCAAGGCGCTGGAGCGGCACAGCTTCGACCCCCGGCTCTATCGGCTGCGGGGCGAGCTGCTGCTCCAGACCCGCCGGCTCGACTACGCGATTCGGGACCTCCAGGCGGCGGGCCGGCTCACCATCTCGGATTCCACCTCGGTTGAGTACATCGACGTGCCCGCCGTGGGCCTGGTCAAGGTCGGGCTCCGCTTCTCCATCCTCCAGAGCCTCGGGCAGGCCTTCTTCTCCGCGGGCCGTTTCCGGGAGGCCGCCCTCAGCTTCGAGCAGGCCCTCGCGGTCGTGGGCAACGTCGACGAGGCGGCCGAGGCCGCGGTCTGGCTCTCGCTCACGTATCAGCGACAGCGGCGCTGGCAGGAGGCGATGGCCGTGGCCTCGGCCTGGAAACCGGACGCGGCGGTAGTGCTCCGCGACGCCGAGCATCACCTCCTGATGGCCTGGCAGGGGGCGGTCTCCGCCGATTCGCTCGCGGCTTCGGGAGTGGGCTACCCCTCGGCCGAAGCCCTCCATCACCTCGCGGCCGGGGTGATCCAGCTCGCCCGCGGAGCCCCGAACGAAGCCTCGGCGCTCTTCCGCCTGGTCCTCCGGCTCGGCGCGTGGACCGACATGGCGTATCTGGTGGCCGAGGCCGAGCTGGCTCGGCTCCGGGGGGCCGACCGGGAGCCTTAGGCGGGCCGGCCGGCCACGACGTCGAGTCGCTCCGCCAGCTCCCCGATCCCGAGCTTCCTGGCCCCGCTGGTCAGGAGCAGGTGGTCGATCGGGACCTCGAGCTCTCGCGCCCGCTCCCGGCGGGCGGCCAGCTGCTGCGAGCGGGAGAGCTTGTCCGCCTTGGTGAGCGCCACGATCGTGGGCCGGCCGTGCTCGGCCAGCAGCGAGCGCATCGCCAGGTCGTCGGTCGAAGGCGGGTGGCGGACGTCGAGGAGCCAGAGCACCCCGCTCAAGTGAGGCCTGCGCCCGACCACGTCGTCCACCAGCCGGCGGAAGCGACCCCGCTCGGCCCTGGAGACCCGCGCGAATCCGTAGCCGGGGAGGTCGAGCAGGTACCACCCGGTCAGACGGAAGACGTTCATCATCTGGGTCTTGCCGGGTTGCCGGCTGGTGCGGGCCACGCGTTGGCCCACGAACGCGTTGATCAGCGTCGACTTGCCGACGTTGGACCGGCCGATGACGGCGATCTCGGGCAGCGCGGGGTCGAGCGGATGGAGCGGGTCGGGAAAGCTCCCGATGAATTCGACGGAGCGCGGGCGCAGTGGGTCCGCGGTCACGCCTCTTTGATGGCGCGGGGGGGACGCTCGGTGACCACTAGTGGCGGCTTGCCATCGGTGATCGACTCGGCGGTGATCACCACCTCGGTCACGTCCTCGCGAGTGGGCAGCTCGAACATGATGTCGGTCATCACGCTCTCCAGGATGGCACGGAGACCGCGGGCGCCCGTGCCCCGCTTGAGCGCCTTCAGCGCCACGGCCCGGAGCGCGTCCTCGTCGAAGGTGAGGCCGACGCTCTCGAGCTCGAAGAGCTTGTCGTACTGCTTGGTGAGCGCATTCTTGGGCTCGACCAGGATCCGGACCAGCGCCTCTTCGTCGAGCGATTGGAGCGGGACCGACACCGGGAGCCGTCCGACCAGCTCGGGGATCAGGCCGAATCGCAGGAGGTCGTCCGGCTCCACGTGCGCGAAGGGGTTCTGCGGCTCGATCGCGGTCGGAGCGCCCTTGTCCTGCTGGCCCGCCCGGCCGAAGCCGATCGTCTGCCGGCCCAGCCGGCTCTCGATCACCTTCTCGAGGCCGTCGAACGCGCCGCCGCAGATGAAGAGGATGTCCTTGGTGTTGATCTGGATGTATTCCTGCTGCGGGTGCTTCCGGCCGCCCTGCGGCGGCACCGAGGCGACGGTGCCTTCCAGGATCTTGAGCAGCGCCTGCTGCACCCCTTCGCCTGAGACGTCGCGGGTGATGCTCGGGTTCTCCGACTTGCGCGCGATCTTGTCGATCTCGTCGATGTAGACGATCCCGCGCTCGCACTCGGAGACGTTGAACTCGCCGGCCTGGAGCAGTCGCACCAGGATGTTCTCCACGTCTTCGCCGACGTAGCCCGCCTCGGTGAGGGTGGTGGCGTCGGCGATCGTGAACGGCACGTCGAGGATCCGCGCCAGCGTCTGCGCCAGCAGCGTCTTGCCGACGCCGGTGGGGCCGAGGAGCAGGATGTTCGACTTGTCGAGCTCGACCGAGTTGTCTCGGCCGGCCGCGGAGTTGATCCGCTTGTAGTGGTTGTAGACGGCGACGGCCAGGGTTCGCTTGGCGCGCTCCTGGCCGATCACGTACTGATCGAGGACGTCCTTGATCTCGGTCGGCGTCGGTACGTGGGTGATGTTGTCGACGACGTCGCGCTCTTCATCCTCGGCCAGGATCTCGTTGCAGAGCGAGATGCACTCGTTGCAGATGTAGACCGACGGGCCGGAGATGAACTTCCGGACCGAGTCCTTCGACTTGCCGCAGAAGGAGCAACGGAGGTGCTTGTCGTTTGACATGCTGTCGGTCCCGCCTCCATCTCCGGGCGAGGGGGGCTTCGGGCCCCGGTCAGGCCGAAGGAACCTCGCCCTCTGGATTGCCCGCCGTCAACCCTCGACGGCGGCTGGCTCCTGCGCTCGGGTCGGAGTGAACACCTGGTCGATGATGCCGTAGGCCTTGGCCTCGTCGGCGCTCATGTACCGGTCCCGATCGACGTCCCGCTCGATCGCCTCGACCGTCTGCCCGGTGTGCATCGCGAACAGCCGGTTCATCGTGGCGCGGGTATGGAGGATCTCCCGCGCGGCGATCTCGATGTCGGCGGCCGTGCCCTGTGCGCCCGAGGACGGCTGGTGGATCATGATCCGCGAGTGCGGCAGCGCGGCCCGCTTGCCCGTGGTGCCCGCGGCGAGCAGGAACGCGCCCATCGACGCCGCGAGCCCCATGCAGATCGTGTTGATCGGGGCGCGGAGGTGCTGCATCGTGTCGTAGATGGCGAGCCCGCTGTGGACGTGACCGCCCGGCGAGTTGATGTACATGTTGATGTCTTTCTCGGGATTGTCGGCGTCGAGAAAGAGCAGCTGGGCGATGATGATGTTGGCGACTTCGTCGTTGATCCCCGCACCGAGGAACACGATCCGGTCCATCAGCAACCGGGAGAAGATGTCGTAGGTTCGCTCGCCGCGGGGCGAGCGCTCGATGATGTAGGGCGGATACAGCATGCTGGCCACGATTACTTCTCCTCGACGGTTGACTGCTTGAGTAGGAAGTCGAACACCTTCTCCTCGGTGATGGCGCGCTCCAGCTCCGGGAGCCGCTTCGCCTTCTCGAGCGAGGCGTAGACCTCGCCGACCGGCGCGCCCCGTCGAGCCGCGATCTCGGCCACCCGCGCGTCCACCTCCGCCTCGGTGGCGAAGAGCTTCTCCGCCTCCGCCAGCGAGCTCAGCACCAGCTCGCGCTGCACCTGGCTCACCGCGACGGGCCGGAACTCGGTGTGGAACTGCTCGTGACGCTCCGGCGGCACCTCGTACGCGTGCATGAAGGCGTGGAGCGCGCGCTCCACCATCGAGGCCGGGGCCTCGACGCCGTTGGCCTCGATCACCTGCTGGAGCACCTGGTCCCGCACCCGCGCGTCGGCCTCCCGCTCGGCCGACTTCTCCAGATCGGCCCGCACGGCCGCACGGAGCGCCGTCAGATCGTCGAAGTCGCCCGCCTCCTTGGCGAAGGCGTCGTCGAGCGGCGGAAGCTCCTGGCGCTTCACGTCGTGGAGCGTGATCCGCACGGTCCGCGAGGTGCCGCGCTTGGCGGGATCGGGGTGGTCCTCGCCGAAGCGGATCTGGGCGTCCGCGGTCTGGCCGGGCTCCAGCAGGACGATCTGCTCCTCGACCTCGGGGACGGTCTGCCCCTGGCCGACCACGATGGTGTAGCTCTGCGGGTCCTTGGCCTCGCCATCCTCCAGGGCCGCGACCTCGACCCGCACCATGTTCCCGTGGGAGGGCTTCTGGCCCTCCACCGGAATCCAGGACGCCTTGCTCTCCCGGAGCTGGTCGATCTGCTCGGTCACCATCTCGTCGGTGACTTTCTGCACCTCGCGGGCCACCGTGAAGCCACCCAGGCGGCTCAGGCTGAGCTCGGGCCTGACCTCGACCAGGAGCTCGAATTCGACCGCCTCGCCCTCCTCGTACTTCAAATTCCGAACGGACGGGTCGGATATAGGCTTGAGGCCCTCGCTGTCACGCGCCTGCTCCCAGCCCTCGCGGATGACCGTCTCGATCACCCACTGGCGGATCGCTGGCGCGAAGCGCTTCCGCACCACGGCCGCCGGCGCCTTGCCCTGGCGGAAGCCGGGCAGCTTGACCCGACGGCCGTACTCCGAAACCGCCTTCCGCTCGGCCTCGGCAACGCGCTCGACGGGCACCACGACCCGGAGCGCCTTCGACGCCGCATCTTCGGCGGTCGTTGTGATGGTGATGTTGGACATAGGCCGGGGAATCTAGACCCCCGGCGTTCGGAGGGTCAAACGGCCTTACTCGCCGGGCAACTCCGTACTGGAGCCGGTGATCGTGGCGGCCGGGCTGGCGCCGCCGACCGCGCTGACGACCATCCGCATGGTCATGGCCAGGGCGGGGACCCCGACGCCGGCGCCGACCAGGAGCAGGTTGGCGGCGAGGAGCGGTGCGGTGAGCCGGTTCACCAAGCGCCGGTCACGGCTGATCCAGACCGCCGCCGCGGCTAGTCCGTTGATCACCAGGAAGGCCACCGCCGCCCAGCGGAAGGTCGTCGACGCAACCAGGGAGAGTGATTCGGCCAGTCCTTGCATCGGCAGGTTCTCCAGTCAGACGTGGGCGATGGACGTGCGAACGGCGGGAGTCGAACCCGCACCCCGTGAGGGACAGGATCCTAAGTCCTGCGCGTCTGCCAGTTTCGCCACGTTCGCTTGGCCTCCGTTGGAGGCGGGGGGATCGACCGCTGCAATACATTATCAATCCCACCCGCGAAGCGCGAGGGTGTCGTTCCTGGTTGTAACGTCAATTGTTCCTTGCGCTTAGCTCGGAACCCGGCGGGCGATCAGCAGCGGGGCGACTTCCGCGGCCGCGCGCTCGATCGGCGCCACCAGCGCCGGGGCGCCCTCGACCTCCCCGGCGCGACCCAGGGCCTCGAGCGTGGCGCAGGCCCCTGCCAGCCGGGCCGCGCCGATCGAGGCTGCCGACCCTTTGAGCGCGTGGGCAGCCGAGCGGATGGCTTGAGGGTCGCCGAGGTCGACCGCCGCCTGAACCGCCGCCAGGCGGCCGGGCAGATCCTCGAGGAAGACGTCGATCAGCTCGGTCACCAGGTCGGGCTGGCCCTCGTCCTGGAGCACCCGATACGACTCCAGCAGGGCTTCGTCCACCGCTTCGACCTGGGCGCTCGAGTCCATCGTACTCCCCGACTGGGTCACGGTTCTCCGAGGGCCGGGAACCTGTCTGAAGAATCGGCCACGATCCGAGGGACTTGAGGCGCCTATTACATTTGTTCCCTCTCACCGTATGGTGGACTTGTGATGCGGATCACTGGGCGGCATCTGATGGCAGCGGCCGCGGTTGGCATGGCGCTGGGCCTGGTGGCGTGCGAGCGGGCCGACCGGCGCGTTGAGCAGCTCTCGATCGGGATCGGCAAGGACAGCGTGTTCCAGATCATGGGCGAGAAGCCGCGGCGGAACGATCCGGTGCTGATTCGTGGGCAATACATCGAGGCGATGTACTTCCCTCGCCAGGGGGCGACTGACGCCGACGCGACGCAGGATCGCAACATGACGCCCGTCATCGCGATCAATCAGAAGGTGACCGGTTGGGGCTGGGCCTACTGGGACTCCGTCGCCACGACCAACGGCATCGAGGTGGCGCCGGCCCGCTGACGGCTCCGGGCCGAACGAGCAACGGGGCAGCGACCGACTGGTCGCTGCCCCGTTTGCGTTGGCCGGCTCGACCGGTCGGCGCTACCGCCCGCCGCTGACCCGCACTCGCACCACCACTGTCTGGCCACCCTGCGATCCAGCCGGGCGCCACACCGCCAGCGAGACGATCTCACCCGGGCTGGCGCTCCTGAGCGCGTTGGCCAGGTCGGTCTCCGAGCGCACCGCGCGGCCCTCGATCTCGGTGATCACGTTGCCGGCGTCGGCGAAGAGCAGGTCGTTGGCCGGGCCGAACGGATCGACCGACACCACCAGTACTCCGCGGACCTCGCGCGGAAGCCCGAGCTCGCGGGCGTCGTCCTGCCCGAGCGAGGAGACCCCGATGCCGAGCCGGGACTCGATGACGCTCGCCGCATCGCTGGTGGTGTCGTGCTCCTCCACCGCCGTGGCAGGCTCCGGCTCCGCCGGCGCGTCGTTCTGCGCCTGGAGGCGGACGTCGTAGGTCCGGCGGGCCCCGCCCTTGCGAGCCACCTCGACCTTCACCACGGTGCCCGGCTTCTTGAAGCCGACCAGCGTCTGGAGCTGGGCCACGTACTCGACCACCTCGCCATCGACGGCCACGATGATGTCACCGCGCTGGAGCCCGGCGCGCTCGGCCGGCGAGCCATCGCCGAAGCCGTCGACCCGAACCCCTCGGATCTCGTCGAGCTTGACGTAGTCCGCGTCTTCCGGCGTGACCGCCCGGACCTCGACACCCAGCGCCGCGCGCTCGACCCTGCCTTTGGAGATGAGCTGGCCCATGACGTGGCGGGCCAGGTCGATCGGAATCGCGAACGCGTAGCCCACGTTGAAGCCGGTCTGGGAGAAGATCGCGGAGTTGATCCCGATCACCTCGCCGCGAACGTTGAGCAGCGGGCCACCCGAGTTACCGCGGTTGATGGCCGCGTCGGTCTGAATGAAGTCCTGAATCGAAAAGGTGCCGTATCCCTGGAGCGGGAGCTGCCCGCGGCCCTTGGCGCTCACGATTCCGGACGTGACCGTGAAGTTGAGGCTCGCGCCGAGAGGGTTGCCCACGGCCAGGACCCACTCGCCAACCCGGGTCGTCTCGCTCGAGCCCAGCCTGGCCGGGGTGAGCGAGCTTCGCGGCGCGTCGATCTTGACCACGGCGATGTCGGTGTTGGGATCGGTTCCGACCACTTTGGCCTTGAACTCCCGCCGATCGATCAGGCTCACGGTGACCTCTTCGGCCCCGGCCACGACGTGGTTGTTGGTGAGGATGTACCCCTCGTCCGACACCAGGAACCCCGATCCGGCGCCCTCTTCGAGCTGCGGCGTGTCGGAATCACGACCCCGCTGGCGTCCGAAGAACTCCTCGAAGCCGGGCGGGATCCGTCGGTTGGCCGACTGGCGCACCGCCCGACGCGAGCGGATGTAGACCACGGCCGGCCGGACTTCCTCGGCCACCGTGGCGAAGGCGTCGCTCAGGGCCGCGAGCGGCTGGGTAACCGCCGCCGGCACGGTGGACTGCACCGCCGGGATCACCGAAACGGGATCCCGGGTCTGCGCCACCGACGACTGCGGGAGGTCGAGCAGACCCGCGAACATGAGGCCGAGCACGAAGGCGAGCCCGACCAGTCCTCCGAACTTGAGCCAATTCAACGAACGAACCGACATAGTGCGACTCTACCTCGTTTGGGTCCGGTTGTAGCGGCGCCAGCCCCCGGTCGGGGCTGGCGCCCTTTGCTTACAATATACGGAGATGCGCCGGCCGAGGTTCGGGTCGCAGCGGCT
This sequence comes from Gemmatimonadales bacterium, assembly GCA_050184075.1. Lineage (GTDB taxonomy): Bacteria > Gemmatimonadota > Gemmatimonadetes > Gemmatimonadales > GWC2-71-9 > SHZU01. The sequence goes on along the minus strand of JBFXAS010000026.1, from coordinate 6,942 downwards.
ACTTCTTGCTGTCGTCCACGATCTCGTAGTCGGCCTCGACCACGTCCTCCTGCTTCTCCTGCGCCCCACCCGGGGCGGCCTCGCCCTCCGGCGGGGCCTCTTCTGTCGAGGAGGCCGTGGCGCTCTGGTAGAGCGACGCCCCGGCTGCGGAGTAGGCGCTGTTGAGCTCGCTCAGCGCCGTGCTGATCCCGGCCGGATCGCCGGTCTTGAGCGCCTGCTTGCCGGCTTCGACCGCGGCGTCGAGTCGGGTTTTGACGTCCGGCGCGAGCCGGTCGACCCACTCCTTCGAGTCCTTCTCGACCTTGTAGACCAGCCCGTCGAGCTGATTGCGGGACTCGATCGCGTCACGCCGCTCCTTGTCCGCCGAGGCGTTGGCTTCCGCCTGTTTGACCATCTTGTCGATCTCGGCGTCGGTCAGGCCGCTCGAGGCCTCGATCCGGATCTTCTGCTCCTTGCTGGTGGCCTTGTCCTTGGCCGACACGTGGAGGATGCCGTTGGCGTCGATGTCGAAGGTGACCTCGACCTGGGGCATGCCCCGCGGTGCGGGCGGGATTCCGGTCAGCTGGAACTTGCCGATGGTCCGGTTGTCCGCCGCCATCTGACGCTCGCCCTGGAGCACGTGGATCTCGACCGTGGTCTGGTTGTCTTCGGCCGTCGAGAACACCTCCGACTTCTTGGTCGGGATGGTGGTATTCCGCGGGATCAGCACCGTGGTGACGCCGCCCAGGGTCTCGATCCCGAGCGAGAGCGGGATCACGTCGAGCAGCAAGACGTCCTTGACCTCGCCGCCCAGCACACCGCCCTGAATCGCGGCGCCGATGCCCACCACCTCGTCGGGGTTGACCGACCGGTTCGGCTCCTTGCCGAAGAAGCTCTTGACGATCTCCTGAATCTTCGGGATCCGGGTCGATCCGCCGACCAGGATCACCTCGTCGACCTCACCCGGCTTGAGCCCGGCGTCCTTGAGCGCCTGCTCCATCGGCGGAATGGTCCGCTTGATCAGGTCGTCCACCAGCTGCTCGAACTTGGCGCGGGTGAGGGTGGTGTTGAGGTGCTTCGGACCGGACTGGTCCGCCGTGATGAACGGCAGGTTGATGTCCGTCTGCGTGGTGCTGGAGAGCTCGCACTTGGCCTTCTCGGCGGCTTCCTTGAGCCGCTGGAGCGCCATCGGGTCCTTGGAGAGGTCGATGCCCTGGTCCTTCTTGAACTCCGCCACCAGCCAGTCGATCAGCCGCTGGTCGAAATCGTCGCCACCCAGGTGGGTGTCGCCGTTGGTGCTCTTCACCTCGAAGACGCCTTCGGCCAGCTCCAGGATGGAGATGTCGTAGGTGCCGCCGCCCAGGTCGAACACCGCCACCTTCTCGTCCTTCTTCTTCTCGAGGCCGTAGGCCAGCGCCGCCGCCGTGGGCTCGTTGATGATCCGGAGCACCTCGAGGCCGGCGATCTTGCCCGCGTCCTTGGTGGCCTGCCGCTGGGCGTCGTTGAAGTACGCCGGCACGGTGATGACCGCCTTGTCGACCGAGTGGCCGAGGTAGTCCTCCGCGGTCTGCTTCATCTTCTGGAGGATCATCGCGGAGATCTCGGGCGGGGTGTACTTCTTCCCGGCGATCTCCACCGCGGCCAGGTTGTTCTGACCGACCTCCACCTTGTAGGGCACCCGACTGGTCTCTTCCTTGACCTCTTCCAGTCGCCGTCCCATGAACCGCTTGATCGAGAAGATCGTCTGCCGGGGATTGGTGACCGCCTGTCGCTTGGCCACCTGGCCGACAAGCCGTTCCCCATCCTTCGTGAAGGCGACCACCGAGGGAGTGGTTCGCCCGCCTTCGGCGTTGGGGATCACGACCGGATCCCCACCCTCCATGACGGCGACCACCGAGTTCGTGGTGCCCAGGTCGATTCCAATGATTTTCGACGCCATCGTGGTCGCTTTCGCTCTGAAGGTTTCTCGCAAAGCCGCTTGGCTTGATCCACCCGGTCATTGAGCAACGCCCGTACCGGACGAATGCGCCATATTGGCAGCAACGCTGTGCTCGCCGAGCGATGTCAGGCCCGGCCGGAGGCTCAGCCGGTCAAACCGGTCGGCCAGCCGGGAATGGCGGCCCGGAGCCTGGCCAGATTGGCCTCGAACGGGCCGGTCGTGTCGATCCGAATGTGCTCTTCTGGTGGGAGCTCGTCGACGGGCTCGAACCGGGAGACAAAGGCTTGGAGGATCTCCTCCCGGCCGTCGCTGACGCTCGGTCCGAGGGCCCGCTTCTCGAGCCGGGCTCGGCAGACCCCGAGCGGGGCCTGGCACTCGATGAAGTGGAAGCGGGCGCCCGACTGTTGAGCGAGGGCCCGGGCCGCTCGCCGGTCGGCTCGGCTGCGGAAGGAGGCGTCGATCACAACCGGTCGGCAGGACTGGAGCACCGCCCGGGCCCGCCGAAAGACCTCCTCGTAGACCCTCGCGGTCATCGACTCGGTATAGGCCCCGGCCCAGGGCTCCTCGGGCAGGGGGTCGGTCGGTCCGACCTGAGCCAGGTGCTTCCTGGTCCGGTCGCTGTCGATGACCGGCCCGCCCAGGTGCCTCCCGAGGTGACGGGCCGCGGTGCTCTTGCCCGAGGCGATGATCCCGCCGACCGCGACCACGGCCGGTCCCATGAGGCTGGGTCGCTTGGCCGCCAGGGCCAGCAGGAAGTGGTGGCGCGCGTCGCCGGCCGCCCGGGTCCGGGTCTCGGTCTCGGCGCCCGGGTCGTTGGCCAGCATGGTGGCGACCTTGCCACGGACGAATGCCCGGTAGCTCTCGTAGAAGTCCACCAGCAGGTACAGGTCGTAGTCGTTGGATTCGCGCGCGTAGGCCGCCAGCAGAATCTCGGAGAGATCCACCCGTCGGCGCGCCGCCAGATCCATGGAGAGGAAGGCGATGTCCGCGCAGACGTCGACGTAGCGGAAGCGCTCGTTGAACTCGATGCAGTCGAGGATGGTGGGGTGGCCCTCGTCGTCGAGGTACATCTGCTCGAGGCGGAGGTCGCCGTGGGCATCGCGGATCCGGCCCGTCCGGCGGCGGGCATCGAAGAGCGAGCGATGCTGCTGGAGGAAGTCCAGCTGGTAGCTCTCGATCGTGCGCGCGTCGGCGGCGGGGAGATGCTCCCCGATGGCCGCCCTGGTCTGCTCGAAGTTCTCGCGCACGTTCGCCAGGATCGCCTCGACGGTGCCAAAGCGTCCGATCCGTGGGCCATCCGCGGCCTGGGCGTGGAACGCCGCGATTCGGCTCGCGATTCGCTCGACTCCTTCCGCGTCGAGCTCGCCGCGCTCCAGGCGGACGTCCGCCCGCTCCCGGTCCGGCATCCGCACCATGTGGACGGCCCAGTCGACCACCGGTCCCTCGCCGCCGATCCGATGCCGCCCGTCCTCGGTGGTGATCGGCACCACGCCGAGGTAGACCTCCGGCGCGAGCCGGCGGTTCAACCGGACCTCGGCGTCACAGGCCGCCTTTCGCTCTGACAGTTCTCGGAAGTCGAGGAAGCCCAGCGACACTGGCTTCTTGACCTTCCAGACCTCGGTCTCGCCGAGGAAGACCCGGGAGATGTGGGTCTCGATCAGCTCGAGTCCGGTGGCGCGGAGGTCGGCGACGAGCGAGCTCATCCGGCGAAGGTAGTGAAGGGTGACGCCTCGAAGGTACCGCTCGGATCCTGAAGCTCGATTGAACCGCCGGCAAACCGCGATTCAGCTTGCCAAGCGACCTTCATGGGCCGTTCATTGCCCCGTCAGCGCCCGGGCGGTTCATATTAGGGGTGCGATCGACAGAGTTCGTGGGTCCGCTCTAACGAGGAGGAAGTCATGGGAATCAAGAAGCGGGTCGCCCGGGTCACGAAGGCCTCTGGCGCCCGGGTCAAGAAGGCGGGCAAGGCGGTGAAGCGCGCCACGGGTCGAGCCGCCAAGACGGTGAAGAAGGCCGCCAAGAAGATCAAGGGCTCGAAGAAGGCGAAGGCCGCGGTCGGCGCGGCGGCGGTCCTCGCGGCTGGCGCCGCGGCCGTGGCCCTCGAGCGGCGGCGTCGCCGCCGCTAGCGGTCCGGTCTCGCTCCCCCTGCTCCGGCGGCGTGACCGGGGGCGGCTCGAGTTGGCGGCCCCCGGTTTCGTCGCGTGAGTCGCCGAGTGCCACGATCCCTCAGGGTCTTTCTGACCTCGCTGGTAGCGTTCTTCGCGCTCGACCTGGTCTGGCTCGGCCTGGTCGCTGCCGACTTTTACCAGCGACAGCTCGCGGCCCTGCTTCGGCCGGACGTGCTCTGGCTGCCGGCGGTGCTGTTCTACCTGGTGTACCTCGTCGCCCTGACCGCTCTGGTCACCCTGCCCGCGGTCGAGCGGGGCTCGGTCGGTCGGGCCGCCTGGTCCGGAGCGCTGTTCGGGCTGGCGGCCTACTCGGCGTTCGATCTCACCGGCCTCGCGCTGCTGCGCGACTTCCCGGTCGCGGTGGTCGCGGTCGATCTGGCGTGGGGCACGACCCTGTCCGCGGTCGTGGCCAGCGTCGGGGCCCGGGTCGGCCTCGGGCGATAGCCGGCTCAAGACCGCTTCCCCGCCGGCCGATACGTCCGGTATGTCTCGTCGCCTCTTCTCCTGGCTCGGCTCTCGGTCCGGCTCGACGACCGACGAGCCCATGCTTCCGACAGCCGGGCCGGTCAGCCCCGTTTCCGAGCCGCCTTCCAGTCCGGTGAGCGAGCCGGCCGCGCCCTCGGACGCGTCGTCTCGGAGTCCGGAGGCCCGTGAGCTCCGGGGCCATCTCGACGCCGAGATCGCGGCGGAGCTCAGGGCCATGACGGCGAGCCTCCAGCCCGTCGACCGAAGAGGCGACGTGGGCGAGTTGCTCCGGAGTCTGGACGGTGATCCGGCGGACGCGATTCGCCGTCCGCCGCTCGCCGCGCAGCAGGCGCTCGCCGCCTGCCGAGACCCGAACGCGTCGCTCGATGCGATCCTGGCGACGGTCCATCAGGACCCCGCCCTCAGCCAGTCGCTCCTCCGGCATGCCAATTCGCCGTTCCACGCGACGGGCGGGGGGCCGGTGAGCTCGCTGCGCGACGCGGCGAGCCGCGTCGGCCTCTCTGGGCTCCATGGGGTGCTGATCGGCTCGATGGTCGAGGGCATGCTCTGCCGCCCGGGCGGCGAGTTCGGGCCGATGGCGCAGCAGGTCTGGCAGCACATGGTCCGAACCGCGCCGATCGCCCGGCGGGTAGGGCGCGCGCTCCGTCTGCCGCCCGAGACCTGCTACACCCTTGGCCTGCTCCATGACCTCGGCAAGTTGATCGTGTTCGACCGGTTGACCGCGATGCGCACGGCCAACCGGCAGTCCCTGCGGATTCGATACCCGGTCCTCAAGGACCTGCTCGGCAAGCTGCACGGAGCGCTTGGCGGCGTGGCGGCGCTCAAGTGGAACCTCGACGTCGAAGGAGCCCGGGCGATCGCGTCGCACACCCGCGGCGCCTACCGCACCTTACCAGGACGAGTGGTACGGGGAGCTGGGCTTCACGCTCGGCGAGAGCGCCGGCGAGACTCTGAGCCAGGTGTTGGCCGTGGCGGAGTGGTGGGACATCACCGGGCTCCGCCACCAGCCGCGCGATTTCGACGCCTTCTGGGCCAAGGGCGGTCTCACGATCGATCTCGAGACCTGTCAGGAAACCCTCGAAGAAGCCTGAACCCTCAGTGGTACCCGTGGTACTTTCGGCCGTCCGGCGCCGCGACCGGGGGGCTCGGGGCGCGCCATCGTCCCGACTCGTAGTCGAACCAGATCGCCGAGAGCCGGTCACCGTAGCCGCGCCGGAGCGACTCGGCGTCGCGGCTCTCTCGGACGACCTGGGAGAGCGCCGACGAGTACCCCGCGAGCGCGACCCCGACCAGGCGACCGATCACGTCGTAGGCGTGGCGAAGCGAGTCCGCCGGGAAGCTGATCGCACTGTCCGCGTACGCGATGCCGGGGATCTCGGCGAGGCGGGCGAAGCTGGCCGGCGGAACCGCCTTGACACCGGCGGTGAGCGGCCCGTCGATGACCATCGCCATGGCCCGTCCGGCTCTCAGGTTCTCGACCGCGCGCGTGGCGCTCGCGGTGAGCTCCGCCCGCACGTCGTCCAACGGGCGCGGGATGGCGCTGTCGGCCGCGGTGGCGGTCTTCACGGTGACGAACTCGATCCATGGCATCGTCCCGAGATCCGCGGCGAGCCGGTCGTCGCCGGAGCCGAAGATCACCGGGATTCGCTGGCGTCCCCAGGAGAGCCCGACCAACTCGGTCTCGGTGATCTCGCGTCCATTGATCAGGACCCCGATGCCGAGCGTGAGGGTGTGCGACGCGAAGCCCCGGCTGCCGGTCTTCGCGTGCATGCCGACGACGGCCACGCCGTCGTACGCGCCGGCGGTGACGAGGTCGAAGTAGGCGTCGAAGTCCGTCTCGCGGATCAGCTGCTGCGCCCGCGGGTCGAGCAGATCGCGCCGCACGTCGGGATCGGGATTGCCGCTCCCATGTCCGTCCACCACGTGCACCTCGGTCGCGCCGCCGGCGAAGAGTCCTTCCACGACCGCGTTGATATCGGCGGCGAGCAGCTGCTGGCCGGTGGGGTACTCCGGAGTGCCGAAGTCGAAGGTGGCGGGATCGCTCTGGCCCGAGAGACCCTCCATGTCGTGGAGGATCAGGATCCGGATTCCGTCGCCGGCGTCGGGCGTGGCGGCCGTGAGGGTCCACGGCTCGGCGGCCGGTCGGCTGGCGTCGGGTGTGACGTTCGACACGCTGCAGCCGGCGCTCGCGACGGCGAGCAGGATCGATGGCAGGGTCCTCATGTCGGGGCGCTCCCTTCGTGGATGGCTTCGGCCTCGATCTCCACCAGGAAATCATCGCCGACGAGACTGGCCCCGACCAGGGTATTGGCGGGGTCGATGCCGCGAAAGCGCTCGCCGAGCGCGCGCGAGACGGGCAGCCACTGGTCG
>JBFXAS010000025.1:0-31881 GCA_050184075.1 Gemmatimonadales bacterium | reverse complement strand
GTCGCCCAGCGGACCCGGAACTCCGTCATCATCACCGATGCCGAGCGGCGGATCGAGTGGGTCAACGATGGCTTTACCCGGATGACCGGGTACACGCTCGACGAGGTCCGAGGCCGTGTGCCCGGCCGCCTGCTTCAGTGTCCCCAGACCGACCCGGCGACGGTGCAGCGGATCGGCCAGGCGCTCGCAGCCGAGACAGGCATCAGGTGCGAGATTCTCAATCGCGGGAAACGGGGCACGCACTACTGGATCGACACCGAGATTCAGCCGCTCTTCGGCGAGCACGGCCTGACGGGATTCATCGCGATCCAGAGCGACATCACCGAGCAGGTGCTGCTGCGCCGCAGCGTGGTGGCCTCCGCCGAGCGGCTGCGCCTCGCCCTCGACGGCGCCCATCTCGGCACGTGGGACTACGATCCGCGGTCCGGGACCCTCGCCTGGGACGCCCGTATCCGCGAGATGTTCGGACTGGCCGAGGGTCCCCTCAAGGGGACCCTCGACCTCTGGCTCTCGTACGTTCACCCGCGGGAGGTCGATCGGGTTCGCGAGGAAATCAGGGTGGCAGCGGAGCGGGGGGAGTTTGTCAGCACCTACGCCATCCAGCGCGCGGATGGGAAGATCCGGCATCTCGAGTCGCGCGGCCGTGTCGTGCGCGACGGCGACGGGCGGCTCCAGCGGCTGATCGGGGTCTCGCAGGACGTGACGGAGCGGCGCCAGCGTGAGCACGATGCTCACCAGGCCCAGAAGCTCGAGTCGATCGGCCAGCTGGCGGCCGGGGTCGCGCACGAGATCAACACGCCGGTGCAGTTCGTGTCGGACAGCGTCCATTTCGTTCGTGAAGCCGCGGCCGACCTGCTGGGTCTCACGCGCTCGCTCAGCGGCCTGGTCGATGGCGTCGCCGCGGGTCGCTCGCCCGACGAGGCGGCCGCCGCCGCGCGGCGGCTCTGCGACGCGGCGGATCTCGACTATCTCGCGGAGCACCTGCCCGGGGCGCTCGACCGCGCGCTCGATGGTCTGCAGCGGGTCGCCACGATCGTTCGCTCGATCCGCGCATTCGCTCATCCGGACGATCGCGACATGAAGCCGGCGGATCTGAACGAGGCGATCGAGGCGACGCTGACGATGGCGCGCAACGAGTACAAGTACGTCGCCGATGTCGATACCGACCTGGGCGACCTGCCCCTGGTGACCTGCCACGTGGGCGACCTCAACCAGGTGGTGCTCAATCTTCTCATCAACGCGGCCCACGCCATCGAGGAGCGACACGGGCCGGAGGGCCGCGGAAAGATCAGGGTGCGCACGCGGCACGAGGGCGACCTGGTCGTCATCGAGGTAGCCGACACCGGCGCGGGCATCCCGGACGGCGTGCGGCACCGGATCTTCGACCCGTTCTTCACGACGAAAGAGGTGGGGAAGGGGACGGGGCAGGGTCTGGCGATCGCGCATTCGGTGATCGTCGACCGGCACGGTGGCCAGATCGGCGTCGAGAGCGCGGTAGGAGTCGGGACGACCTTCACCCTGACTATTCCGGTCGATGGGCACCTGGCAGCGGGGACGACCCGGTGAACGATCGCAAGCGTCGGGTCCTCTTCGTCGACGACGAGCCGGCCGTGCTCGACGCCCTCCGGGATTTGCTGCGACGCGAGCGTCACGAGTGGGACATGGTGTTCGCGGCCGGTGGTCCCGAGGCGCTCGCGGCGATGACGCTGGAGCCCTTCGACGTGGTGGTCTGTGACATGCGGATGCCAGGCATGGACGGCGCGGCGGTGCTCACCTGGGTACGGGATCATCTCCCGGCCGCCGCGCGGATCGTGCTGTCGGGTCAGGCGGGCGAGAGCTCCGTCGCGCGCGCGTTGCCGGTCGCCCACCAGTACCTGAGCAAGCCATGCGACGCGACGACGCTCCGCCGGGCCGTCTCCCGCACCTGCGCGCTCCAGGGACTGTTGCAGGACGAGAGCGTCCGGCGGGTGATTGGTCGGGCCTCCCGTCTCGCGTCGCCTCCGGCGACGATCTCGGCACTCGGCGCCGCGATCGCCGATCCCCGGGCCGGCGTTCAGGAGATTGCCGACATCATCGAGCACGACCCCGCGATGAGCGCCAAGCTGCTCCAGCTGGCGAACTCGGCCTTCTTCGGCGCCGCACGAGAGGTCACCTCGGTGCGCCAGGCCGTGATGTATCTGGGCGCGGATGTCCTCACCGGGCTCGCCACGACCGCGCACGTCTTCGCCGCGATCGATCTCGACCTTCCCCGGGGCCTGGGGGTGGACGATCTCCAGCGGCGGGCCGTGCGTCGCTCCGAGCTCGCGGCCCGCCTGGCCGGAAGCGATCGGGAGACCGCTGACGCCGCGGCGGCCGCCGCCCTGCTCACCGACATCGGCATCCTGGTCCTCGGGGCCGAGCTGCCCGCGGAGTACAACCAGGCACTCGCGCTGCTCGACGAGGACTGTTCCCTCCACGTGGCCGAGCGGGAAGTGCTCGGGGTCACCCACGCGGAGGCGGGCGCCTATCTTCTCGGCATCTGGGGCCTGCCGTTTCGCGTCGTCGAGGGCGTGGCCCTGCACCACCGACCGGGGGCCGGGCCGGAGGGCCCGAGCGAGGTGGTGGCCATCGTGCACGTCGCCGACGAGCTGATCGGTGGACCGGGGCATGGCGGGTCCGCCGCCATCGATCGGGGGGCCCTGAAGAAGGCGGGATTCGCGGAACGGCTCGTGGGGTGGGAGGCGCTCGCCGCCAGCCTGGAAACGGGCTCGGGCGTGACCGAGCCGGCCGCGGGAGCGTAGCGGTGGATCATCCCCACCGGGCTCGCGTGCTCTGCGTCGATGATGAGGCATCGATCCTCAAGGGGCTCGAGCTGTACCTCCGACGCGGGTTCGAGGTGCTCACGGCCACCAGTGGTCAGGCCGCGCTCGACTTGCTCGAGCAGCACGCGGACGTGGTCGCGGTGCTCTCCGACATGCGGATGCCGGGCATGGACGGCGCGGCGCTCCTGCGCGAGGTTCGGGAGCGGTATCCGGACGTGGTTCGGGTGATGCTCACGGGCAACGCCGACGTGTCCGCCGCCGTCTCCGCCGTCAATGAGGGGCAGGTCTTCCGGTTCCTCACCAAGCCGTGCCCCACACCGGAGCTGGTTCGGGTGATGGAGGCGGCGGTCGAGCAGCACCGGCTGGTCACCACCGAGCGGGTGCTCCTGGAACAGACGCTGCACGGCAGCCTCAAGGCCCTCCTCGACGTGCTGGCGCTCGCCAATCCGGAGTCGTTCGGCCACGCCAGCCGGGTCAAGGCGCTGGTGACGCAGCTGGCGGACCGCCTGGACCTGCCAATGCGGTGGCAGGTCGAGGTTGCGGCCATGCTGGCACCGTTGGGCTGGATCTCGCTGCCACCGGAGACCCAGGAGGCGCTGCTCAGGGGGCGACCCCTCGAGGCGAGCGAGGCGGCGATGGTGCGACGCTTGCCGGGGGTCACCGACGCGCTGCTCAAGAACATCCCTCGCCTCGATGGTGTCCGTGCGATGATCCGAGCGGCCGCCGACGACGGCAAGCCTCTGGCCGAGATTACGGTGGGTGACCCGGTCCTGTTCGGCGCCGGCATCCTGCGCGTCGCGGCGGACTTCGATCTCATGACCGCCCGAGGCGATGCGACACGGCTCGCGTTGGAGGCGATGCAGGGCCGCAGCGGGCGGTATCCGCCAGGCGCGCTCGGCGCGCTCCGGACCGTCGTGCTGCCCGGGGCGACCGCCTCCGGCGGATCCTCGGCCCCCGTGTTGCACGAGATCCCAATGAGGCTACTGAGCGTGGGGATGGTACTCGCGGAGGACCTCCGAACGGAGGATGGGGTGCTGCTCGCCGCCCGCGGCTACGAGGTCAGTCTCGGGCTGGTCGAACGGGCAGCAAACTTGCCCGAGACGAAGCAACGCCAGGCCGTCCGGGTCCTGGTGCCACCCGGCGCCAGCGAGGAGATCCTCTCGCGGCAGCGGGCCATTGTCGGCGATCCTAGCGATTGAGGCTGGATCCCCAGTTTGGGGCCGGATCGTCGCTTGGCCGGAGTGACGGCACCGTTCGACCGACTCTTCCAAGTCTCTGATCAGAGACAGGCCGCCCCGATGCGGCCAGGCTGCCGACCTCCACCCGCCGGCAAGTCCGCTGCTAACGGGGCGGTAACGGAACTTCGCAGGCCCACGGAGCTCTCACCGGCACCCGGCCGGATAACGCCCCACTAACGGCTCCTCCGCCCGAGCAAGTCGGCCGGTTGGGCGCCTCGAGGTATGCCCTTCGCGTCCGGGCCCCGACGCCGGCCGACGGGTTGGGCAACCCGGCCGGGCAGTCAACACCGTGGCGTGGCGCCCAACCGCCCCGTCGAGAGGGAGGCAACCCCAAGGAGGGTACCGTGATTCTCAGAGCAGGGTTCCGCGTGGCCATCGAGATGGCCGAACGGGTCAGGGTCTTCGTCGAGGCGCATCCCTCGGACGATCCGGGCCTGGCACCGCTCACCGAGGCGTTGACGCGACTCCTCGGCCGAGCGACCGAGCTGATCGCGCTGCACGACGACAACCGGACCAAGGTGACGGCGGCCGTGAGCCGTCGGGCCGAGCTTCGGAAGTCGGCCGTGACCGGTCTGCTCCAGCTCATCGCCCGCACCGGGCAGTCGGCCGCCAGGCAGGATCCGGCGGTCGCCGGCCGCTTCCGCACGGTGCGGGTGAGTGGGCCAGCGCTGGTGTTCGTCCGGTCAGCGGAGGCGCTCGTGGCCGCCGCGCGGGAGCACCGTGAGGTACTGGCGGCGCACGGGCTGAGCGACGGAGTGGTCGACCAGGCCGCCGCGCTGCTGCAGCAGTACGACGTCGTCGGCGACGAGCAGGCGGCGGCCGTCCAGGGCCGGGTGCAGGCTCGGGCGGAGCTGTCGGTGGTCACTCGCCAGCTCAAGGTGACCGTCCGCCAGCTCGACGCGTTCAACAAGCACCGTTTCGCCAAGGACGACGAGCTGTTGGCGGCCTGGAAGACGGCGCGCAACCTGATCGGCCCGGCCAGCCGGAGCTCGGGTGGCGACCCGACGCCGGTGAGCGGAACGGGTGGTGACGGAGGGACGGTGCCCCCGCCGGCGGAAACGACCGGCGAGGCCACTGATGTCGCCTAGTGATGTGGGTGGGGTGGGGGGACGACTCCGGCGTCAATGCCTCCCGGCGCCAACGGTCGATCGCTCCACCCCGTTTCCCAGGCGGAACCCGGAAGAGACGGACTCAGTGGTTTGGCGCGGACACGCCCTACCCGCTGTCCAGCGCCTCGATCGCGCGCTCGATGAACGGAAGGAAGACCGCGGCGGTGCCGATGCTGAGCACCGTGAGCCGGCGCAGCTGCCCCCGCACGTCGCCCATCGCGCCCACCGTACAGAACGTCTGGGCCGTTTCCACGGTGGCGCGAACGATCCGCAACGCTGACAGACTTGGGCCAGGCCCGCCGCTCCGAGAGCCAGAGCGTCCATCTCGAGCGCACCACAGTGGCGACACGGCGCCGGCATTGCCGCCCTCGTCGGCAGAACCGATCCCGTGCCAGCAAGGTGCGGGCCGAGACTCGGTCAGGCAGGGCGGACGTTTACCGCAGCCGCTCGGCCTCGATTCGGCTGAATCCGACGATCCAGCTCTTGCCGCCGTCGTAGGTTCGATCCATGTCGAACTCGTAGCGATCGGCGCCGTGGAAGCGGTAGACGAATCGCTCCTCGAATCGGCCGGCCAGGTCCTCGCCGCGGCCGGTGCCGGTCAGGGTCCGCCCCGCGGAGTCGAAGACGGCCTCGATGATCGTGTATCCCGGATCGCCGACCATCATCCACTTGATGGACCAGCCTCCCGTCCGCGGATTCGGGGCTCGGAAGCTGGTGCCGCGAAAGACGACGCGACCAGCGGCGTCGAGGGCGCGGAAATCATCCTGGAGCGCCCGACCGTCGAGCACCAGCCGGACCTCCGAGGTGCCGCGGGATCGGCGGATGCTCCCATTGGGCTGCCGATCCTCGAGAGCGAGCGACCACCGTCCAACCATGAACGCCAGCTCGGCCAGGCTCGGATCGTGATCCTGCGCCTTGGCGTGACTCCCAAGGGCGCCGGTGAGGATGGCGATGCAGGTGATTCCGCGCATGCTCCCCTCCGGGTCGGCGCCTCAGCCCGCCGGGTCGCGCGGGCTCGCGGCGGCGAGCCGCGGCCGCTGGAACTCCCACGCGGCCAGGGCGTACCAAGCGTACTCCGCGCTGCCGAACACCCGCTGGGTCAGGCCGCGAGCGCTCGCCGGATCGTGTCCGGTCATCATGGACCAGAGGTAGTACATGGTCGCGACGGTCACGACGACCGTCAGGTCGCGAAACCGGGGGGTCGTCGCCACCTCGCCGGCCTCGACGACGACCACGAGCTTGGCGATGACCGAGAAGATCGCCAGACCGTAGAGCCCGTGCAGGGGGCTCCCCATCGGAAACACGCCGTTGCTGGCGAAGGCCGCGCCGGTGAGCAGCATGGTGGCCGCCGTTCCCAGGATCGGCCGGCGGCGGTTGGCCAGCTCCAGCACCATGCCGACGGCAAAGGCCACGATGGCGAGTCCCAACGCCGTCGCAAACCAGTTGTAGTAGGGGTATACGGGCGACGACGGGCGGCCGAGCTCGCTCGCGTGTTGGCGCAGGTGGCTGTAGCCGGGGACGAAGAAGCCGGCAACGAACACCGACCCCAGGAAGAGGGGCAGCGGCAGGTAGCCTGCCGCGAGGAGCCATTTCCGCATGGGTCTCGGGTCGTCCTTTCGAGGCGGGCCGCCCTTCGATTCGCGGCCGCTGCAGCGTACCACGAATGCCGGCCGCCGCCACGCCAGCGCCGGAACCGGGTCGTCGAAACGCGGTTCCACCCGGTCCAACGGCAGACCAGGTCTCGCCGGTCCACGAGCGCGCTCGCTGGGACCAATCGCGTCTCGAGCATCGTCGGCCTGGCGAGCGCGCTGCTCGCCCGGATCCCGCTTCGCGCAGGATATCGGGCACGGAGGCGACGAACGGTCCAGGCACTTCGGCGAACGGGCTGGCTCCGGCGCTCCGAACGGGCATCTTCAGGCGATGATGACCCGATCGCCCCCGGTCCAGCTGACGGTCCTGCTGGTCCTGATGACGGCGCGGCCCCTCGCCGCAGTGCAGCAGACGCTGCCGACGCCTTCGAATCCGCGCCCCACGTGGAGGGCGGCCGAAGCGTGGACGGTCGCCTCGACTCCCTCCGCCAGCGTCGGGTCGGTTCACGATCTGCGCGAAGGGTTCGAGCGGATCGTCGATCTCGAGCCCCTGGCAGACGGGGGCGCGATCGTCGCGGACGCGCGAGGCGTGGTGCGGCTGCTGGGCGACCGGGGCCAGGAGATCGGCCGGTTCGGCCGACCGGGCCGCGGGCCGGGCGAGTTCGCAGACCTCGCGGCCGCCTTCGCGGATGCGAGCGGCGATTCGATCATCGCGTACGACTTCGCGGCTTCTCGGGTGACCGTGTTTTCGACGGCGGGAGCCCCAATCCGCACGGTGCGCCTCGAAGCGCCGGCCGGCCTCGTGGGTCGGGCGGAGCTGGTCGGCGTCCTCGCCACGGGCGCCTGGCTCGTCGGGGTCACCACCAACGCCGCTGGCCGGCGGGAGGACTATCAGGTCTGGACCTATCACGCCGATGGGCGCCCCGGGGCCCGGGTCGCCGTGCTCGGCGGCGGTCTGATCGGGGGAGCCGAGTCGGAGACGGTGACGGCGGAGATCCGGCTGCCCTGGGGCGGTCGGGCCTGGGCGACCGCCCGAGGGGATTGGGTGGCTGCCGGCCATTCCGACGACTACCGCGTGGTGCTCGGGCAAGCCGCCACGCTCACCGCGACCGCCGTTCGTCCGGTGGCGCCCCGGCGACTGGACCCGGCGGTGCTCGACGCCTTCATCCGGGAGTTCGTGAGGAGACTTCCCCGGGAGGACGCGAAGCAAGCCGAGGTGATCACGCAGGCCATTCGAGCCGCGCCGCGCCCGCGGGCCCTGCCACAGTTCGAGCGTCTGCTTCGCGGCCCGCAGGGCGAGCTGTGGGTCGGGCGGTTCTTCGTTCCGGAGGACCCGAGCCGGGACTGGGATGTCTTCGATCGGACGGGCTCGTTCCTCGGAACCGTGTCGGTTCCGGCGAGCGTCGACGTGCGCGTCATCGGGCTGGATCACGTCTGGGCCATCGTTCGCGACGAGCTCGGAGTCGAGTTCGTCCAACGATTCGCCCTGCGCAAGCCGGCTCGGCGGCCGTGACGACACGGTGTCCGAGTCGCACCAAGGCCTGGCTGCCGCTGTTCGCGTTGGCGGGCCACCGATCGAGCCGCGTGGCTCACCTCGCGGCCCTCCGACGGGCGACCCCGCGAGCCCGATGAGCGCGGCGTCTGGCCCACCCGCGAAGCCGGACGCCCGGCGTTGGTTCGCCCACCAGTGGGGGCATCTGCTCGCCCGGGTCGGTCTCCCCCGCGTCGCCGGCGCGGTGTTCGGCTGGCTTCAGGTCTGCACGCCGGCGGCGCAAGGAGTCCGCCGCATCTGCTCGGCGCTCGGACTCCCCCGCGGCCCGGTGCGATCGAATCTCGAGCTGCTGGTCGGCGTCGGCCTCGTGGAGCAACTGCCGGGAGACCAGCCCGCGCTCGATCGTTACCGCCTCTCGGCCGATGGCTACGACGGGTTCGTGCGCTCGCGTCTCGAGACGGTTCGGGACCTGCTCGAGTTGACCGAGGTGGGATTCGCCGCCGTGCGAAGCCGGGATGACCTGCCGGTCGACCGGCTGCTGGCCCTGCACCGATTCCTGAACCGGTGGGAATCGAGCCTGGCGGGGCTCACGGGCAGCTCGCCGGCCCCCGCGGTGGACGACGCGGAAGCGGTCACCGTGGGACGCGCCGATACGGCATCCGCCGGACCAGCCCGAACCTGACCCCGTCCCGGGACGCGAACGGGCCGGTGGCGAGCCGCGTCGGCGTGAGGTTGTGCCAGACGTGGCGGAAGTGCACCCGATCCGGGGAGGGTATCGCATGAGCATAGCCGGCAGGGTGGCCCCCGGGCCGGATTCGTGCTTACCGTGTTGGCACCGATGCCTCCGACCGCCCCAGCCGACCGCCCCAGCGTCACGTTGAGAACGGGCAGACCGGGCTTCGCCGACCGTACCGCGCGGGGACTGCTGCTTGCCGTGCCCGCGGTCATCGGGGTGGGCTCGGTGCTGCTGTACGGCCAGGCCGTGGCCCGCGGGACCGGCTCGGGGCTCGCGATGTCCCTCGTCTTCTCCGCGGTGGTACACGGCTGGGGTGTCCTCATCGGCCTGCCGATCGCCAGGCGATTGGCGCGGCCACCCGCACACCCGATCGGTCAGCTCGGCACGGCGGTCCTGCACGGGGTGGCCGCGGCGATCTACGCCCTGGTGTTCGCCGCCCTCGCCCTGGTTTCCGGCGCGCTCTGGCAGGGCGGCACGCCGTGGATCCGGTCCTACTGGGAGGCGCAGCTGCCGCCGCACCTCTGGCGCGGGCTGCTGCTCTACGTCCTGGTGGCCGCGACCGGGTTCGCGCTTCGCTTCACGGCCCGGCTGCGGCAGCTCGAAGCCGATCTCGCGCAGGTGCGGACGGCGGCCCGGGTCCAGGCCCTTCGGGCGCCGCTGGAGCCGCACTTCCTGTATAACGCGCTCAACGCGATCAGCGATCTGGTCAAGCACGACCCGGCGGCGGCCGATCGCGGGATCGAGCACCTCGGTTCCCTGCTGCGTCGCCTCTCGGCCGACGATGGCGACCTGATCGACGTCGAGGAAGAGGCGGATCGGGTTCGGGCGTACCTCCATCTGGAGCAGATGCGGTACGGCGAGCGACTTAAGCTGGTGTGGGAGGTCGACCCGAGCGTCATGGAGGCGGTCGTCCCGAGCTTCTCGCTGCAGATTCTGGTCGAGAACGCGATCCGCCATGGCGGCGACGACGGCGAGCTCCGGGTCGCGGTTCGGATCGGCCGGAGCGAGACGGGCGCGATCGCCATGGTGGTCGATGACGCCGGCACGGGAAAGCCACCGTTCGTCCCCGGCGTGGGGCTCAGCAGCCTCCGCGACCGGCTTCGACTGCTTCACGGCAACGCGGCGCGGCTCGCGCACCAGACCCGCCCCGACGGCCGGGGCGTCCGGGCAACGCTCGAGATCCCGGAGACCGACGGGGAGTCCTGAGCGACCGCACCCGCTGGCTTCGATTCGGCCGCACCGTACGACCGCCCTCCCGAGTGCGCGCGGCTCACCGTTGGCCGCTCGCGAGCCGGCCGGTCGACCCGGTTGGAGCTGGCCGCGGCACGCCGCGCCGACGTCAGTGGCTCAGCTGCCGGATGCGGGCCGCGCAGCGCCGGCCGACGACGAGCGTGGTGCCGTCCGGCATCGTCGCCTCCAGCCGTCCGTCGGCGCGCCGGCCGAAGTGGGGCACCCGATCGAGGTTGACGGCGTGGGATCGGTGCACCCGGACGAATCGGGTCGGGTCCAACCGTTCCAGGAGCCCGGACAGGGTCGCGTGCGCGACGAATCGGCCGGCTTCCGTCCGGACCTCGACGTAATCGCGCCGCGCTTTCAGGTAGGTGATCGTGTCGACCGCGATCGGGATGATGGCTCCACCGCGGCGGACGAACAGGCGGGTGAGCCGCTGGCCGCTGAGCGCGCCTCGGGCACGGCTCAGGGCGGAGGGCGATTCCGGATGCTCGAGCGACCAGCGGACCCGCTCGAAGGAGCGGGCCAGCCGCTCGGCGCTGAACGGCTTGAGCACGTAGTCGACGGCGGCCAGCTCGAACGCGGTGACCGCGAACTCCGAATACGCGGTGACGAAGACCACGTAGGGCTCGGCGGCGAGATTCTCGAGCAGCCTGATCCCGTCCATCCGCGGCATGCGGACGTCGAGGAAGAGGACGTCGGGCTGGTGATGCTCGATCGCCCCGCGGGCGGTCGCGCCGTCGGCCGCCTCACCGACGCACTCGAGCCAGTCGACCCCGGCGATGGCGTCCCGGATTCGCCGGCGGGCGCCCGGCTCGTCGTCCGCGATGAAGGCACGGACCAGCCCGCGATCCGATCGAGCGGGAGCCGCGGGCGCAGAGTGGTGGGCGTCGTTCGAAGGCGTCATTCGACACTTGGTGGAGTCCTCAGACGATACGGTGGGGCGATCGGATCGGTTTCCGGCCCTGGTCGTGATGACCGGCCTGAGGGCCCCGCACGTCGATCCGGTAGGGCGGGACACCCGACTGCCCGCCCTGATCGGGCCGAGTGAACGCGCCAACGACGAGGAAGCCCGCCCATTCGCGAGTCGCCCGTCTCGGCGCTCGAAGCGAGACCACTCTGGCTGTCGTCCTGGCGCAAGGGGTTGCTCCGGGTCGCGGGCTATCTTTCGAGGGACCGCCAACGAGCCGGGTCGCCCCTGGGAGCAACGATGACGCATATCTACCCGCCGGTCGGCGGCACTCAGGATGTTTTCTTCCCTCGTCGCACGGCCGTTGCGCTTCCGACCATCGTGCGTGGCGAGGGGGTGCACCTCGTCGACGCCGACGGCCGACGCTTGATCGACGTCTGCTCCGGACCGTTTCTCGCGGGGCTCGGCCAAGGCAACGAGCGGGTGCTCGCGGCGATGCACGCGCAGGGACGGACGCTCACCTACACCTACTCCCGCACCACCCGTCACCCGGCCAACGCGGAGCTGGCCCGCCGGTTGGCCGAGCTTGCCGGCCCGGGATTCGAGCGGGTCCACCTGACCTCCGGTGGCTCCGAGGCCGTCGAGATGGCGCTCAAGTTCCTCCGCGCCCACGCCGTCGCCATGGGGCGTCCCGAGCGGGATCGGGTGATTTCCCTGCACCCCGGATACCACGGGGCGACCGCGTACACGCTGGGTCTCAACGGGGACGTCGCGGCCCCGGCGCTGTGGGGACCGCTCACGGTCTCATCGGAGAAGATCCCCGCGCCGCTCACCTTCCGAGCGCCGGACGCCTTGTCGGCGGCATCGGCGAGCCTCGCGGCCCTCGAGGAGACGATCCTGCGCCTTGGGGCCGACCGAGTCCTGGCCTTCGTCATGGAGCCGATCGGTGGCCAGTCCTCGGGTGTCAACGTGCCGCACTCGAGCTTTCTCTCCGGGGCCCGGTCGCTCTGCGATCGGCACGGCATCCATCTCGTGTTCGACGAGATCGTCACGGCGTTCCGAACCGGCCGGTTCCTTGCGGCCCACCATCGGCCCGACGCCCGGCCCGACGCGGTGGTGCTCGCCAAGGGCTTGGCGGCGGGCTACGCGCCGCTCGGTGCGACCTTGGTCTCGTCGCGTCTCGTCGACGAGCTCGCGGCGACGAGCGGGTTCGTGGTGTCCCACAGCTACGATGCCTCGCCCATTGCCTGCGCCGCCGGCGCCGCCGTGCTGGACGAGATCGTGGAGCGGGGTCTGATCGAGCATGCGGCCGTCATCGGGGACCGCCTTCGGCAGGGGCTCGAGCGCCTGGCCGAGCGCTCGGCGCTGATCGGCGACGTGCGAGGTCGGGGGCTCCTGCTGGCGATCGAGCTCGTGGCGGATCGCGGGTCCCTCGCGAAGTTCCCGGCCGCGGTCGATCCTGGAGCGGTCGTGCTCCGGCATGGGTTGGATCACGGTCTCCTGCTGTACTCCCGTCGACAGAACGGCGGCCTGTTCGGGGACTGGCTGCTCGTGGCTCCACCGCTCGTGATCGACGAGCCGACCGCCGACGAGCTGATCGAGCGCCTCGGCGAGACGCTGGGCGCGGCCAGCCGCGAGCTGCTGGGCCACCGCGCCCATGAGGCATCGAGCCGACAGCCTCCTCGCCGCGATGACCGATGAGGCGGCTCACCGCGCTCGAGCCGTCGAGCGGATCCCGCCAGGGTCCTGCTATTCGTGCCGGAGCGCGTCGATCGGATTGAGGGACGCGGCGCGTCGGGCCGGGACGAAGCCGAACAGGATCCCGACGGCCGTCGCGAAGAGCAGGGCCACCATCACGATCCGGGCATCGAGCACGAGCGGCAGGCCCAGGCGTTCCGCCGCGATCGCCGAGCCGACGAGCGCCACGACCACCCCCATGAGTCCACCCAACGACGCGAGCACGACCGCTTCGACCAGGAATTGGGTCAAGACCTCTCGCTCCAGCGCGCCGATGGCCAAGCGGATTCCCACCTCCCGGGTTCGCTCGGTGACCGAGACCAGCATGATGTTCATGATCCCGATGCCGCCGACCAGGAGGCTCACGGCGGCGACCGCGGCCAGGAGCGTGGTGAGCACCCGGGTCGTGCCGGTGAGCGCGGCCGCGATGTCCTGCGGATCCATGATCGCGAAGTCGTCCTCCGCGGTCGGGCCGAGCCGCCGCCGCTCACGGAGGAGGCTGGTGATGTCGTCCTTGACCCGGTCGAGCGAAGCGCCCTCGCGCACCGAGATCTGAATCGACCGCACGTCGCTGGTGCCGGCGATCCGCCGCTGAAAGGCGCGGAGTGGGATGACGACCAGATCGTCCCGATCCATGCCCATGCTACTCTTGCCCTTCGTCGCGAGCACTCCGACGACCCGGCAGGACAGCTTGTCGAGGCGGAGCGAGACCCCGATCGGGTCCTGCGCGCCGAAGAGCTCCTGGCGCACCGTGGCGCCGAGGATGCAGACACCCTGACCGGCCCTGAGCTCCGTGTCGAGGAAGCGACGTCCTTGCTCGACCTGCCAATCCAGGGCCGCGAAGTAGTCGTTGGTGGTGCCGGTGACGCTGGTCGACCAGTTCGCATTGCCGACGATCGCGGTCATCGCTTGGGACGAGGTCGGTGCCACGGCCGCGAGCGCCGGGAGCTGAGCGGCGAGCGCCTGGGCGTCGGCGAGGTCGAAGGCGCGCGCGCCGCTCGACGCCCCGCCGGGTCCCATCCGTTGCCCCGTTCTGAGGACCAGCACGTTGCTGCCAAGGCTGGCGATTTCGTTGGTGACCGCGGCCGTCGCTCCGTTACCGAGCGTCACCATGACGATCACGGCGGCCACGCCGATCACGATGCCCAGGGTCGTCAGGGAGGACCGGAGTCCGTTGCGCCGGATCTCGCGGAGGGCGAGGAGCACCGCGTTCCAGAGCATCATCGTGGCTCCGCTCTGAGGTAGTCGGCCTCGATCGACCCGTCACGAAACCGGACGATCCGACGGGCGTACGCGGCCATCTCGGCCTCGTGAGTGACCATCATGATGGTGAGGCCGCGATCTTGGTTGAAGCCGGCGAGCAACGCCATGATCTCGTGACCCCGTGCCGTGTCCAGGTTGCCGGTCGGCTCGTCGGCGAGAAGCAGCGACGGCTCCGTCACGATCGCCCTCGCGATGGCGACTCTCTGCAGCTGGCCGCCGGACAGCTCGGCCGGCGTGTGCTGCTCGCGGCCTTCGAGCCCCACCGCGGCGAGCGCCTGCCGTGCCCGGGCGCGCCGCTCCGGCGCGGGCAGGCCGCGATAGACCAGGGGCAGCTCGACGTTCTCGATCGCCGAGGTCCGGGCCAGCAGGTTGAATCCCTGGAACACGAAGCCCAGGTAGTAGCGACGGAGCAGGGCTCGCTGGTCGCGAGTCAGCGTGGCCACGTCGACGCCACGGAATCGATAGGTGCCGCTGCTCGGGAGGTCGAGGCACCCCACGACGTTCATCGCGGTCGACTTGCCCGAGCCACTAGGGCCCATCACGGCCACGAACTCGCCGGCCGAGACCCGGAGATCGATCCCGCGCAGCGCGTGGACGGTGGCTGGTCCGGTCCCGTACACCCGGGTGACTCGAGCCAGCTCGACGATTGGCGGGGACTCCGGCGGGGTGCCGGCAGATCGAGGCAGGACGTCGGCCAGGGTCATCGCGGAGTGGTCGACGACGGGGTCTGGATGTCCACGATCACGGGCGTATCCGGCCCGACGTCTCCTGCGACGAGGTGCGTCATGGTTCCGTCGGTGAGGCCCACGGTCACGTCGACCGGTGTGGGCACGCCGCCTTCGAGGACCCAGACGCGCCCCTGGCTGCGGGCACCGGCAGGATCCGATGGCCGCCGCGCACCGTCTGGTCGCCGCGGCATCGGGATCAGGGATCGGACGACGCTGCGTTCGGCCGCGTCGTCGGCCTCGTCGGGGACGGCACCCTCGGGCGGAGAGAACCGAAGCGCCGCGTTCGGCACCAGCAACACGTCGTCGAGGCCGGTGACGGTGATGGTGGCCGTCGCCGTCATCCCCGGCTTGAGCAGCAACTCGGCATTGTCGACGCGCAACACGGCCTCGTACGTCACGACTCCACTCACCGTTTTCGGAACGCTCCGAACGGCGGCGACCTCGGACTCGAACTCGAGATCGGGGTAGGCATCCACCGTGAACGTCGCTGGCTGGCCGACCGCGACGCGCCCGACATCAGCCTCGTCCACGTCGACGCTCAGGGTCATCGCCGAGAGGTCGCGAGCCAGCACGAAGAGCACGGGCGTCTGAAAGGACGCGGCAACCGTCTGCCCCGGATCGACCTGGCGGTCGAGGACGACCCCGTCGATCGGGGATCGAATGGTCGCCTTGCGTCGGTCACTCTGGATGGCGGCGACGGTTGCCTCGGCCTGGGCGATCTGGGCGTCGGCGCTCACAACCTCGGCTTCTGCGCGGCGGAGGGCCGCTTGCCCGGCTTCCCACGCTTGGATCGAGGTGGCGTCCGTCAGCCTGAGTGCCTCGAGCCGCGTGAACTCGTTCTCGACTTCGGCGACGGTGGCGCGGGCCCGCTCCCGGGCGGCGGTGGCCACCTGGAGGGACGCCTGGGCCTGGCGCGCCTGAGCATCGAGCTTGTCGGTGTTGAGCCGGGCCAACGCCTGACCGGTGCGGACCCGGTCGTTGTAATCGACCAGCACGGCCTCGACAATTCCCGAGATCTCGGTCCCCACGTTGACCTGCGTGAGGGGCTCGAGCGCTCCGGTTGCGGTGACCGACACGCTGAGGTCACCGTGGCGAATCGACTCGGTCCGGTAGGCAACCTCGTCATGGGTCCGAAGCCGCCGGGACACCATCAGGGCCGCGACGGCGACGATCCCCGTCGCCACGGCGACCCATCGAGCGATTCGTGACCAGCGGTGGCGGGGCCGAGATCCCTGGTCGATGCCCAGCCTGGTCGTGAGGTCGACGTCCACCGCGGTTTCATTTGGTCTCATGGCCTGCTCCCGCCACCTCGCTCCATCCCGTGCTTCCGGTCCCCGGTCCGTGAGCACGGGGCTCGGGTCGGACTCCAGCCGACGCCTGCGCCTGGTTCAGGCTAGACTGGCTCGGGTGAAGGTCGGGTTAAGGCAGCGTGAGTCGACGATTCGAGGGCCCGGGGCGTGCGCAGGGCAACGGGGGGCGTGCCGAGTCAGCAGGACGAAGGTCGGCGTCGAGCGCCTCTCAGGTCGGGTCTGGAGGGAGTCGGCTCCCGAGATAGGCGATCATCCGGGGCAGTGTGTCCACCTGGTCGTAGTCCCGCTCGGGCACGTCGACACCCAACCGCGCGTGGATGGCAACCAGGAGCTGCATGAAGTCGTAGCTGTCGATCTCGACCTGTTCCCGGAGTGGGCGGTCGTCGCTGAGGTCGGACAGATCGACGTCCGGCGCGACCTCCACGAGCGCCGTGAGGACCACGCGCCGGATGGCCTCTGGCGTCACAACCGCTCCGGCTCCGCCAGGAGCCCCTCCAGGGTGGCGAGGAATCGGGCGCCCTCGTGTCCGTCGCTCACCCGATGGTCCGCCGCGAGGGTGGCGGTGAGCACCGGCCGCGGCACGACCTGTCCGCCGACCACCCAGGGACGGGTGGTGATGCGGCCCAGCCCGACGATCGCCACCTGAGGCGGGAAGATCACGCCGAAGACGGTGGGCACGCCGGTCTCGCCCAGGCTGGT
Organism: Gemmatimonadales bacterium; assembly: GCA_050184075.1. Lineage (GTDB taxonomy): Bacteria > Gemmatimonadota > Gemmatimonadetes > Gemmatimonadales > GWC2-71-9 > SHZU01. The sequence continues at coordinate 15,039 of JBFXAS010000025.1, read as the reverse complement.
GACGGTCACCGTCGGATCGGACAACTCGGAGCTCCGGACCGAGCCTGACCGGACCCGGCCGATCAGATCGGAGAGCGCCGCCATCAGCTGCTCGACCGACTTGTCGAGGGCGTCGTGAATGGCGGGGGCGACCAGTCCGCCTTGCCGCAGGGAGATCGCCACCCCGAGATGAATCGCGCGGCTGGGTTCGAACCCCTGGCCCGTGAAGCGACCGTTGAGTGTGGGATGCCGTGCGAGGGCCAGGGTCACCGCCCGCAGCAGGGGCGCCGCCGCGAGGAGACGCTCGGCCGGCGCGCGATTCGCGTTCCGGCTGGTGAGCCAGCTCAGGAGCGGGCCGGCGTCGACCTCCGTGGCCAGGTAGTAGTGAGGGATCTCCCGCTTCGACCGACTCATCGCCGCAGCGATCGCGCGGCGCATCGCCGGTTGGCGGTCGGGCGGCGGCGATACCCCGGCTTCCACGTCCTGCAGCACGACCGCGCCCTCCGGGCCGCTCCCGACGACGGTCTCCAGATCGACGCCCAGCTCCTCGGCGCGCCTCCGGGCCAGGGGTGACACGCGGCGACGGCCGGCGGCGCGAGCGCCGCTCGAGGGCGGTGGCGTTGCCGGAGTCCCGGGTGCGGGCTCCCGCACCGCGGCGCCGGACCCGCGGATCATGGCGAGCGGCGTGCCGACGGGGACCTTGGTGCCCGGCTCGACCAGCAGCTCGACCACCTCGCCGGTCTCGAACACCTCGATCTCCACCGCGCCTTTCTCCGTGTCGACCTCCGCGATGACCTGACCCCGACTCACCTGGTCACCCGGCTGGACTCGCCACTCCACCAGGGTTCCGGCGACCATGTCGGCCCCCAGCGACGGCATCCGGAACTCAGCCATGGCCGCCGAGCACCCGCCGCACCTCGGCGACGATTCGATCCGGGTTGGGCAACGCCTGATCCTCGAGATGCTTCGGATAGGGAATCGGCACTTCGTCCGTGCAGACCCGCGCGAGCGGCGCATCGAGGTCGTAGAACGCCTGCTCGACGATGCGCGCCATGATCTCGCCGGCCAGACTGCCGCTCCGCCAGGCTTCGTCGACGAGCACGGCGCGATGGGTCTTCCGCACCGAGGCCACGATGGTGGCATCGTCGAGGGGTCGAAGCGTTCGCAGATCGACGACCTCGACCGAGATCCCCTCGGCCGCGAGCCGGTCGGCCGCCTCGAGGGCCCGCCAGACCGAGGCGCCGTACGCGATCAGACTCAGAGCGGTGCCCTCCCGGCGGATCGCCGCGTGGTCGAGATCGGCCGGGTCGAGCTGGTCGGGCAGGTCCCCCTCCATGGCGTAGAGCCCGGCATGCTCGAAGATGAGCACGGGGTCCGCTTCCGCGAGCGCGGCACTGAGCATCGTCCGGGCGTCGAGCACGGTCGCGGGTGCCAGCACCCGAATGCCCGGAATCGAAGCGTACCACGGCTCGAAGCTGTGCGAGTGTTGCGCCGCGACCTGTCGTCCCGCCCCGGTGGCGATCCGAATCACCACCGGGACGCTCACCTGGCCGCCGGACATGTGGCGAAGCGTGGCGGCGTTGTTGACGATCTGGTCGAGCGCCAGGAGGCTGAAGTTCACGGTCATGAGCTCCACGATCGGCCGCATCCCGCCGAGGGCGGCGCCGATCCCCACGCCGGTGAAGCCCAGCTCGGCGAGGGGAGTGTCGCGCACCCGCTCGGGTCCGAACTCATCGAGGAGCCCCTTGCTCACCGCATAGGTCCCGCCGTATCGGCCGACATCCTCGCCCATGAGGAAGACCGCTGGATCGCGGGCGAGCGCCTCCCGCACCGCCTCCCGCACCGCCTCGCGATAGGTGATCCGCCGTCCGGCGCTGCTGGTGGTCATGGCACCCTCGGGGTGCAGACGTCCCGCGCCATCTCGGGGTAGCTCTCCCATGGCGAGGCCTCCGCGAACTCGACGGCCCGCTTCAGCTCGGCTTCGATCTCGCCCTCGATCCGCTCCACGTCGCCCGGGCTCAGGAGGCCCTGCTCCTCGAGCCGGGCCCGCCAGGCCGGGATGGGATCACGCTGCTTCCACTCTTCGACCTCTGCCTTGGTCCGATAGAGCTCCGGGTCGTACATCGAGTGGGCTCGGAATCGATAGGTGCGGAGCTCGAGGAACTGAGGGCCGGCGCCGGCCCGAATCCGGGCGACCGCCGCCCGCGACGCGTCGTTCACCGCGCCGACGTCCATGCCGTCCACGGGCTCCGCCGGAACGCCCTGCGCCCGCGCCTTGACACAGAGATCGGTCTGGGCCTGGGCGCGCGAGAGCGCGGTCCCCATCGCGTAGAGGTTGTTCTCGCAGCAGAACAGCGCGGGCACCCGCCAGAGCGCCGCCAGGTTGAGCGACTCCTGGAAGACACCTTCCGCCGTGGCTCCATCGCCGAAGAAGCACGCGGTGACGCGTTGGCGCCCCTGCATCCGGTCGGCGAGCGCGAGACCCACGGCGAGCGGGAGGCCGCCGCCCACGATGGCGCTCCCGCCGAAGAAGCGAAGCGCCCGGTCGAACAGGTGCATCGATCCGCCGCGACCGCGGGCGCATCCGGTCACCTTGCCGTACATCTCCGCCATGATGGCGTCGGACGACATCCCGCGGACCAGCGCCTGCCCATGTTCGCGGTACGTCGCGACGATGGCGTCGTCGGGCCCGAGGGCGTGGACCACGCCGACCGCGACGGCCTCCTCGCCGATGTAGAGGTGGAGGAAACCCCGGATCCACCCCGCGCTGTAGAGCTCGGCGGCCTTCTCCTCGAGTCGGCGGATCCGGAGCATGTCCCGGAGGAACCGCACCTGCTCGGCGTTCGTCAGGGGACTCATGGCGGCGGCTCCAGGGTCGAGAGATCGCCTTCGGGCAGACCCAGCTCGCGGGCCCGCAGCAGACGCCTGAGGATCTTCCCGCTTCGGGTCCGGGGCAGGGTGTCCAGAATCACGAGCTCCTTCGGCGCCACGGCCGGCCCCAGGCGTCGGCGGGCGTGCGCGAGGATCTCCCGCGCCAAGCCGTCGGTGTGCTCGTAGGTGGACTTGAGCGAGACGAAGCCCTTCACCACGTCGCCGACGATCGGGTCCGGCTTGCCGATGACTGCCGCCTCGGCCACCGAGGGATGCTCCAGCAGCACGCTCTCGACCTCGAACGGTCCGATCAGGTGGCCGGCCGACTTGATGACGTCGTCGGCCCGTCCCACGAACCAGAAGTAGTCATCCTCGTCCCGCCGGGCGAGGTCCCCGGTGAGGTACCAGCCGCCGACGAAGCAGGCCCGATAGCGCTCGTCCTCGTTGAGGTAGCCTCGGAACATCGAGGGCCACCCCGGCCGGAGCGCGAGCTCGCCCTCCTGGCCCGGCTCCGCCACGACCTCGACCCGGTCCGGGCCCAGCCGCCTAACGATGGCCGCCTCGATGCCGGGAAGCGGCTTGCCCATCGAGCCGGGGCGGATGTCCATGGACGCGTAGTTCGCGATCATGATGCCACCGGTCTCGGTCTGCCACCAGTTGTCGTGGATGGGCAGCCCGAGCGCATCCTCGCCCCAGAAGACGGCCGCGGCATCGAGCGGCTCGCCCACGCTGGCGATGAAGCGCAGGTCGGGGAAGCGGCGGCTCCCGGCCGGATCGGCGCCGGCCTTGATCATCATTCGGATCGCGGTCGGCGCCGTGTACCAGACGCTCACCCGCTCCTCCTCGAGGATCCGGTACCAGCGGACCGCATCGAACTCCGCCTCGTCCACCACGAGGGTGATCCCGTGGGTGAGCGGCGAGATGATGCCGTATGAGGTCCCGGTCACCCAGCCCGGGTCGGCCGTGCACCAGAATACGTCGCCGGGTTGGAAATCGAGCGCGATCCGACCGGTCGCGTGATGGGCAACGACGGCCGCGTGCACGTGGATCGCGCCCTTGGGTCGGCCGGTGGTCCCGCTGGTGAAATGCACCAGGGCTCGACCTTCGGGATCGGTGGCGGCGATGTCGTACTGGGCGCTGGCCTCGCCCATGAGGGGGGCGAGGCGCGTCGTGCCAGCAAGCGGCTGGTCGCCGCCCGGCTCGTCGAGGAGCAGCACCTGCTCGAGCGACGGCACGCGGTCGCGGATCGGCGCCACCTTCTTCGCGAAGAGCGAGGGCGTGGTGACCAGGACGCGGGCAGACCCGAGGTCGAGTCGGGACCGGATCGGCTCGGGTCCGAACGCCGCGAAGAGGGGCGTCACCACGCAGCGGGCCTTGAGGCTGCCGAGCACGGCGACGTACAGGTCGGGGACGCGCGCCAGAAGGACGAACACGCCGTCGCCCGGCGTCACCCCGAGCCTGCCGAGCACATTGGCGAACCGGGCCGTCTCGTCCATCAACTCGCGATAGGTGATGTCGCGTCGCGTGCCCGATCGTCCCAGCCACCGGATCGCGATGCGGTTCGCCCCGGCCCCGCGCCCGTGCCGATCCACCGCCTCGTGCGCGATGTTGAGTCCCCCGGCGGGCAAGCCCTCGAGGTCCGCTCGCGCCGCCTCCCAATCGAAGTGGGCGCGCAGCGCATCGATGTCCGGCACGTTGGGCGCACGGCGGAGCCGGCCTCGTTTGGCGATGCTGGTCGGTCGCCGCGATGGGTCGGCTCGCCGAGTCGTCGAATCGTCGATCATCCGCCCGTTGTCCCCGCTCGGGAGGTCTGCATCCGATCCAACACGCTCCACTCGTGGGCGTGAAGCTCGGGTGAAAGGAGGCGGAAGAGAGGCCCCGCGTGCCTGAATCCAGCCTCGCGAGCCGTGCGGCGTCCAGCTCCGAGTCACGGGATGGGGCTCCGCCGGCGCCCCGCCGTCCGCTCGGGTCGAGCGGGGCATCGCTCCCGCCGCGCACGCCGATCCGACGGCGACGGTGGGTGTCCATCGGTGACGGCGCCGTCATCGCAGGACAGGTGGGCATCGCCGACAACCTCCGAATCGAGCCGCGCGCGGTGCTGGCGGCCAAAGCCGGCGTGATCAGCGACGTGCCGGCCGGGGAGACCTGGTTCGGCACCCCGGGCGGCCCGCACCGGGAACAGCTGCTGAGCCTCGCGGCGCTGGCGCCGCTTGCCGGAGGCGCTCCGACGGTCGGGTCGGCTCGCCGCCGCCGCCGCGCGCAGGGCGTGATCAGGCTGCGGGGGTCGCGCCGCCTTCATGCGGGCCGGACGGCCGCCCGGCCAGCCGGCGCGCCACCGGGGCCACTGAATCGGGGTTGAGCGACATCGAGTCGATGCCGATGCCGGCGAGCCACTGGGCGAACTCGGGATAGTCGCTCGGAGCCTGGCCGCAGATTCCGACCGGGCGCCCCTTCCGGTGCGCGGCTTCGACCACGGACCGGATCAGCAGCTTGACGCCCGGGTCCTGCTCGTCGAACAGCGACGCGAGCTCGGCCGAGTCGCGATCGATCCCGAGGGTGAGCTGGGTCAGGTCGTTCGAGCCGATCGAGAAGCCGTCGAACAGGGCCGCGAACTCCTCCGCCAGGATCACGTTGTTCGGGATCTCGCACATGACCCAGACCTCGAGCCCGTCTTCGCCCCGGCGGAGCCCGTTGGACGCCAGCTCGTCGAGCACCAGCCTGGCCTCGGCCCGCGTTCGGCAGAACGGGATCATCACCCGCACGTTGGTGAGCCCCATGGCTCGGGCCCGGCGGATCGCGGAGCACTCGAGCGCGAATCCTTCTCGATACCGGCGGTGGTAGTAGCGCGAGGCGCCCCGGAAGCCGAGCATCGGGTTTGCTTCCGCGGGCTCGAAGGCCGCCCCGCCCAGGAGATCGGCGTACTCGTTGGTCTTGAAGTCGGAGAAGCGGACCAGCACCGGCCGCGGGTAGAACGCGGCGGCGATCTGCGCCACGCCGCTGGCCAGTCGATCGATGAAGAACTCGGCCGGGCTCGGCGCCCCCGCCGTCCGCTCCCGGATCCGGCGCAGCACGTCAGGGTCGCCAACCCGGTCGGGATGGATCAGCGCCATCGGATGGACGCCGATCCAGCTGCTGATCACGAACTCGATCCGTACCAGCCCCACGCCTTCGACCGGGAGGGCCGCGAGCTGGAAGGCCCGGTCCGGGTTGGCCAGGTTGAGGAGCAAGGGCACGGGCGGCTTGGGCAGCGTGCCGAGGTCGACCGTCTCCCGGGTGAAGCGCACCTCGCCGTCGTAGACGAGGCCCTCGTCCCCCTCGGCGCACGACACCGTGACCAGCCGGCCCGTGGCGAGGCGCGCGGTTGCGTCGCCGGCGCCGACCACGCAGGGAATCCCGGCCTCCCGGGAGACGATGGCGGCGTGACAGGTCCGGCCTCCCTCGTCGGTGACGACCGCCGCTGCGCGGCGGAGGACCGGCTCCCACGACGGGTCGGTGGTTCGGCTGACCAGCACGTCGCCTTCGGCGAACCGGTCCAGCTCGGCAGCCGAGCCGACCACCCGCGCGGGCCCCATGGCCACCCGCGTCCCGACGCTCTTGCCTCGGACCAGCACCTTGCCCGGACCGATCCGGTGGTAGACGTCGAGCACCGGGCCCGCCGCCCGTGCATGCACGGTCTCCGGCCGTGCCTGCACCACGTACAGGTGCCCATCGAGCCCGTCCTTGGCCCACTCGATGTCCATCGGCATCCCGTAGCGGGCCTCGATGGCGATGCCCCAGCGGGCCAGCTCGAGGATCTCGTCGTCGTTGAGCACCGCGCGGCGCCGGTCGGCGTCCGGCACCGGCTCTTCCGCGATCCCGCCGGCCGGGTCGTCCGGGTAGACGACCTTGACCCGCTTGTCGGCTATTTCGCGTCGGATGATGGGGCGATAGCCCGCCCGGAGCGTGGGCTTGTGGACCCAGAACTCGTCCGGCCGGACCCGGCCCTGCACCAGCGCCTCGGCGATTCCCCAGGCGCCCGTCACCAAGACGACATCGCGGAAGCCGCTCTCGGTGTCGAGGGTGAACAGCACGCCTGCCGACGCAAGATCGCTGCGCACCATTCGCTGGACGCCGACCGACAGCGCCACCGCTCGATGGGCGAACCCGTGCTCGACCCGATAGACGATCGCCCGGTCGGTGAAGAGTGACGCCATGCAGCCGCGCACGGCTCGATCGAGGGCGTCGTGGCCCCGAATGTTGAGGAAGCTGTCGTGCTGCCCGGCGAAGCTCGCGGTCGGGAGGTCCTCGGCGGTCGCGCTCGATCGGACGGCCACCGCCGCCGGCAGCCCGTCGGCGTCGAGCCCGAGGTCATCGTAGGCCGCTCGGAGGGCGGCCCCAACCGCGGAGGGCAGCGGGGCCTCGCGGATCCGCTCCCGGATCGCCTCGCCCGCCACGGCCAGGGCTGCGACGTCGCGCAGGTCGAGCCGGTCGAGCGTGCCGTAGACCCACGCGGTGAGCCCGGCCGCCTCGAGGTGTCGTCGAGAGGCGTCGGCCGTCACGGCGAATCCGCCCGGCACCCGAACACCTTCCGCCGTCAGGCTCTGGATCAGCTCGCCGAGCGACGCGTTCTTCCCACCCACGGTGGCAACGTCGTCCATGGAGAGGGTCGCCAGGGGACGCACGATGCGCCCCGGCTCCAAGGAGATCGCGGTTGACATGGCTCCTCTTCGACCGGACCGATTCGATGGTACGCCGATTCGACTGAACGTGGTCTGAAGCCAGTCTGAGAGATGGTCGGGCGAGGGGGCTGGTCCGCGCGGCCTCGCCCTGCGCCTGCCGCCTCGCGATCCTGGCGGTGGTCACCCGCCCGCTCGAGGTGACTGTCTGGCGGCTCGACGCGCTCAACGAGGACCGTTCGCCGAGGCTGACTTCGGGCGTCAAATGCCTCGCGGCGCCGAGGGTCCACACCTCCACCCCATTGCCGAGCGACGGTGCCAGGCAAGCACGGCGTCAGTGGTCCGGGGCCGAGGAGCGGTGCCCGTGGTCCAGCGCTTCGATTGCCCGCTCGATGAAGGGGAGGAACACGGAGGCGGCGCCGATGCTCAGCACCGTGAGCCGGCGCAGTTGTTCCCGCACGTCGCCCGTGGCCCCCACGGTACAGAGCGTCCGGGCCGTCTCGAGCGTGCCGCGAAAGCCCACCGTCCACATCTCCCGCGGGTCGTCCATCAGCTTGCGGAAGTAGGGGTCGTCTCGGAGCTCGCTCAACACCAGCCACGCGCTCGCCAGCCCGCCGGCGCCGTCCGGATGGTCGAGCCGCTTCGCGCCACAGCGACGACAGACCTGCGCTGCGCCGGCCGCTCCGAGATCCAGGGCGTCCACTTCGAGCTCACCGCATTGTCGACACGGCGCCGGCACAAGGGCCTCCGACGGCAGAACCGACGCCCGAGCTCAGCAAGGAGCGGACCGAGATTCGATCGGCCCGTCGAAGGTTAGGTTCGCGTGAAGGGCCACCGACGCATCGGCGGGCCGGGTTAACCGTTCCTTCAACCAGCCCAAGAGGAGGAGAGGTGCTGTGTGTCACCGCCCAGATTCGGTTGCTCGATCTGGGCGGTGCGAGCGATCAATCTGGCCGCCGGTTTCGGACTCGACCTCCTCGACGGGCCACGCGACGTCGAACTCACGTTCGGCCTTACCGAGCGCGCGCCAGACGGCGGCGCGCTCTCCAGTCGAGCACTCACTCAGGCCGTCTCGAAGGGAGGTGAGCGCCCAATTGCAGTAGTCTTGCGAGGACATCAGCCGCTGGAACTGCAGCGCCTCGTTCGGCAGCTCGAGGTCGCCGTAGATCTGGTCGCTGGCGAGCAACCTCCGAATCTGCCGCCTGAGCTCGTGCTCCGACACGATCCGACGCACCGGCTCCCTCCCATCTCCGCCGGTCTCCCCTGGGTCGGCACGGCCGGCGGCGCCAACGCGGCCTGCAGCATGAATAGACCTTCAACAATAGGTTACTCGATCGGCGGGGTTGTGCCTAGGGACCGATCGGTTCCCGCGCGCCGCCTCGGCACCGGCGGCCGCTGAAGAGGCCTTCGCAGGCAGTTCACTCGAGGCTACCAGCGATTGCCGGAGCTTTGGACCTGGACGTCGAGCATAGGCTGGAGGGGAGCATGGCGGCCGTTCCCACTAGCGACCTGCCGTACCATGAGCTGCTCGAGCACACGGGCGAGATTCGGCTCCGGATTCACGCGGCCGACCGCCGGGAGCTCTTCGCCGAGGCCGGGCGGGCGCTCGCCGGCCTGTTGCTCCGTGGCCGCGCGGTCGGCAAGCCGGGCGCCTGGGCTCCGGTCTCGGTCGAAGCAGCCGACGGGGTCGGGTTGCTGGTCGACTGGCTCAACGAGTTGATCTATCTGGCCGAGTCGACCAGCGCGGTGCCGGTGGACTTCGACGTCCGCGAAGCGGGCGAGACCCGGGTTTCGGCCCAGGTCCGATCGTGCGGCGTTCCCGAGCCGCCCGCGCTGGTCAAGGCCGCGACGCTCCATGGCGCGCGGGTCGTGGCGGGAGACGGAAAGGTGGAAGCCGATGTCGTCCTCGACGTCTGAACGAACCGGGCTGGCCGACCTGGCGATCGAGCGGGGGCCGCTGCTGCGGGAGATCCCGAGCGATGCCCGAGCCGACATGCGAGTTCCTGCGCGGATCTACGCCGACTCGGAGTTGTGGCAGAAGATCGCGACCGACCGCTCGCTCGAGCAGCTGGTCAACGTCGCCACGCTGCCCGGGGTGACCGGCTTCGTCTACGCGATGCCCGACGTGCACGAAGGGTACGGGTTTCCTGTGGGCGGCGTCGCGGCGATGCGGATGGAGGACGGCGTGGTCTCGCCCGGCGGGGTCGGCTACGACATCAATTGCGGGGTGCGGTTGCTGGCGTCGAGCCTGCGGGCCGACTTGATCCGCCCGCGACTCGAATCTCTGGTGCACGACCTCAGTCGTGGGATTCCGTCGGGGACCGGCCGGGGCGGCGCGCTCGCGCTGACCGACGCCGAGCTCGACCGGGTGCTGGCCGAGGGTTGCGGCTACCTGGTCGAGCGGGGTTTCGCCCCGAGCGCCGACCTCGCGACGATCGAGGCCGGCGGCGCGATCGCCGGGGCCGATCCGACCGCCGTCTCGGAGCGGGCCAAGCGGCGGGGACGCGATCAGCTGGGCTCGATCGGCTCCGGCAACCACTTCGTCGAGGTGCAGGAAGTGGTGGAGCTGTTCGACGAAGCCGCCGCCCGTGCGCTCGGGCTCGAGCCGGGCGCGATCACCGTGTTGATCCATACCGGGTCGCGCGGGCTTGGCCATCAGGTCTGCACCGACTACGTCCGCGGGATGGATCGAGCGATGGCGCGGTTCGGGATTCGGCTGCCGGACCGACAGCTGGCCTGCGCCCCGATCCGCTCGGCCGAGGGCGCCGCCTATCTCTCGGCGATGGCCGCCGCGGCCAACTTCGCCTTCAGCAACCGGCAGATGGTCACCCACAAGGTGCGGAAGGCCTTCAGCCGCGCCTTCGGAGCCGAGGGCGACCTCCGCCTGGTGTACGACGTGGCGCACAACATGGCCAAAGTCGAAGATCACGGCGCCGAGCGGCTCTGCGTCCACCGGAAGGGCGCGACCCGCGCCTTCGGCCCATCGCATCCGGAGACGCCGGAGCGCTATCGCGGGTTCGGGCAGCCGGTCTTCATTCCGGGCAGCATGGGGACGGCCTCGTACGTGCTGGTCGGCACCGACGAGGCGCTCGACGCGAGCTTCGGCAGCGCCTGCCATGGCGCCGGGCGGGCGATGAGCCGGACCGCCGCCAAGCGGCTCCAACCGGGTCGTGAGGTGAGGCGGGCGCTCGAGGAGCGGGGCATCGTGGTGCGCTGTCCCTCGAGCGGCGAGCTGGCGGAGGAGGCACCGCACGCCTACAAGGACGTGGAGCGGGTGGTCGACGTCGTCCATCGAGCGGGCCTGGCGCGGCGGGTGGCGCGACTCGAGCCTCGCGGCGTGATCAAGGGGTGAGAAAGGGCCGGCGATGACCCGGACCTTCACCGGTCACTGCATCGCGAGCTACGCGTTCGAGGTGGGGAGGGACCTCGATCTCGAACGGGCGGCCTCGATCGCGCAAGTTGGCGAACGGCAGTCGGTGCGGGTCCGCAACCGAGTGCCGCGCCACTTCGACTACCGTCCGCCGCCCCTCCAATTGCAGGAGCCCGGCCCGAACCTGACGGTCGGCGGCTTCCCGACCGGCGGCGTCGGTATCGTGCTCTACGACTTCGGCGCCATGGCCATCAACTACTCGATCCCCTTCGAGGCGGATCTGCCCGCGCTGGTGCGGCTCTCGAGCGAGCTCGAAGCGAGCTCGCTGCTGCTGGATGACGCGCGGCAACGAGTCGACCGGCTGGTCACGGGCCTGAGCGGCGCGATCTCCCGGCCCCTGGTCGCCCCGCTGGTCGAGGACTACTTCATCTTCGAGCTCGCGCCGGGAGACGGCGCGGGACCGGCTCCCGGCGAATCCCTGCTCGAAGCCGCGGGGCCGCTCGCCGCGCGAATCCTCCGAAACGCTCTCGAACCGCTCTCGGACGAGGAGATCGCCGACGCGCTCAGGGTCAGGTTCTCCTTCGGCCGTCGGGATGTCACCATCATCGACTGGAACGCGGCGATCGTGCTGGATGCGGAGCCCGAAGACGTCCGGGTGCTGCTCGAGTTCGCCAACGTGCAGCTGCTCCAGCTTCGTTATCTCGACCAGGAGCTCGACCAGGCCGTCGACGACGCGTACGAGCTGTTGGCCGCGGCCGAGCGCGGTGGACTGAGGGGACTGCGGCCGCCGAGCGCGGCGTTTCGCCGGCTCGGCGAGCTGCAAATGGACGGCGCGGTTCTGTTCGAGCGGGTCAGCAACGCCCTCAAGCTGGTGGGAGACCAGTTCCTGAGCCGGGTCTACGGCGGGGTCTCGGAGCGATTTCACTTCGGGGCCTGGGATCGGGCCATCGCCCGGAAGCTCGAGGTGATCGACGGGGTCTATCAGAAGCTCTCGGATCGGGTCATGGGGCGGAGGCTGGAGGTTCTCGAGTGGATCGTGATCATCCTGATCGCGGTCGAGGTGGTCCTGGGGTTGCTCGGTGGATTCGGGTGAGGCCGGGTCCGGTCTCGGCGGCTTCCGGCCAACGCCGGCCGCTGGGTTGGGGCTCTTGCTGGATTCGCAGGCGCGACGCACCGTAGCAGGTGGGGAGGAGCGGCGGCGCCGCGGCTCCATCGACCGCCCATGCCGGACGTCGGTGTGGGCCGGCAGCGGGATCCTCTCAGGTCGGGAGCGTCACCCGCGAACGCCAATTCTGCCCTCTTCGACTCCATGATCGGCCGCTGGACTGTCGAGTCCGATCGCTCGCCGCGTCGTCGGCGAGCGCCGTGGGGCGAGGGGTCGCCTATCTGGGGGACACGGACGTCCCAATGATCGGGATCTGGCGGTTCGACGGGACGCAGGTCCGGAGCATTCGTTGGGAAGCGACGCCGGATCCCCCAGCCTATCGCCTCGAGCCTGGCAAGCGCAGCCGCCGCGACCCAGATTGCACTCATCTCGCAGACGCGAAGGACCTCAAGGTGATGACGAATCCGGCAGCTCGACCACTTGGTGCCGCCGTGGCCCTGGCGCTGGCCACGCTCTCGTTGGCGCGGCCCGAACCGGCGGCGGCGCAAGATCCCAAGACCGCCCTGGCAGCGAGCATCGATCGTCGGGGCGCGGAGTTCGGCGCGCTCGCCCAGCGGATCTGGGACCTGGCGGAAGTCGGCTATCAAGAGGAGCGGAGCAGCGCCCTGCTGCAGGAACAACTCCGCGCGGCCGGCTTCGCCGTCGAAGCGGGCGTCGCGGGAATGCCGACCGCGTTCGTCGCCAGCTGGGGCCGCGGCGAGCCGGTGATCGGCATTCTCGCGGAGTTCGACGCGCTTCCCGGCATCACCCAGGATCGCGTCGCCGAGCGGAAGGAGCGGCCGGACATGGCGGCCGGGCACGCTTGCGGCCACCACCTCTTCGGCGCCGGCTCGGTGGCGGCCGCGATCGCGGTGCGCGAGTGGCTCGAGTCGAGTGGCACGCCCGGGACGATTCGGCTCTACGGCACGCCGGCCGAGGAGGGGGGAGCCGGCAAGGTCTACATGGTGCGCGGGGGCCTGTTCGACGACGTGGACGCGGTGCTCCACTGGCACGCCTCCGACCGCAACACGGCGGCCCCCTGGGCCTCGCTCGCCAACAAGTCGGCGAAGTTCCGGTTCCACGGCGTCTCCGCGCACGCGGCGGGAGCCCCGGAGCGAGGGCGCTCCGCGCTCGACGCGGTCGAAGCGATGAACTACCTCGTCAACCTGATGCGCGAGCACGTCCCGCAGGAGACTCGGATCCACTACGTCATCACCTCGGGAGGCGCGGCGCCCAACGTCGTGCCCGACTTCGCCGAGGTCTTCTACTACGTGCGGAACCCCGACCCCGAGAACGTGCTGTCGATCTTCGAGAGAGTCGTGCAGGCGGCGAAAGGGGCCGCGATGGGGACCGGCACGACGGTGGACTACGAGGTCATCCACGGTATCTACGCGATGCTGCCCAACCTCGCGCTGGCGGAGGCGATGCACGCGAATCTCGAGCACGTGGGCGGTCCGGTTTACGACGCACGCGAACGGGAGTTCGCCGAGGCGATTCGACGCTCGCTGCCGGCCGATGCCCCGCCCGTCGAGGCCGCGGCTCAGATCATGCCGTTCCAGGCGCAGGTCGACGCCGGTGGGTCGACCGACGTCGCCGACGTGAGCTGGGTCGTGCCAACGGCCGGGACGGAAGCCGCGACCTGGGTGCCGGGCACCGCCGCGCATTCCTGGCAGGCCATCGCCGCCGGCGGCACGGGCATCGGCACCAAGGGCATGCTGGTCGCCGCGAAGACGCTCGCAATGACCGCCTACGACCTCTTCACCCGGGCGGAGCTGCGGGCCGCCGCCGCGGCCGAGCAGGCGCGGCGGGTCGGACCGGCCTTCACGTACGAGTCGCTGGTCGGGGACAAGGCGCCGCCGCTCGACTATCGCAAGCCGGCGCGGGGCAACTGAGCCGGCAGGCTCTGCACGGCACCACGGCTCGAGGGCGCCCTCCGCCTAAGCGGGACCAGACGGATCGTGTACCGGTTGGTGTGACCGATCGTGACCGGACCGATCATTGACTCCGACGACCGGGCCCGGCGACCATTGGGCCGTTCGACGCGATCCAGGTCGGGAGCGGCGTCGCGGCCGGGAGTCTCCGACGGGCCTCGGCATCCGCAATCTCCGGGGCGACCATGACGATCGAAAGACGCGAGTTCCTCCGCCGGTTGACCGGGTTGGGCGGTGGCGTCCTTGGAGCCTCCTCCGCGCGGGGGCTCTGGCGCTGGAGCTTTGCCACGCCGGCGGATCTCGCCCGGGACGCCCGATCGCGCCCCGCCCGGCAGGCGGCGCTCGGCTACGGGCCGCTGGTCCCCTCGGTGGACACTCCCGAGTTCGAGATCCCCGCCAGCTTCCACTGCCTCAAGATCAGCGAGGCCGGGCTCCCGGCCGCCGGCCATCCAGAACTGCTGGTGCCTAACGCCTTCGACGGGATGGCCGCCTTCCGGCTCCCGAACGGCAACGTCAGGTTGATCAGGAACCACGAGATGGTGGACGACGCCGCCCTCGCCCGCCCGATCGGATCGCCGTGGTACGACCCGCGGGGGAGCGGCGGGACCACCTCGCTGGAGGTGCGGATCGCCGGCAGCGGCACGGACCGGCGGATCGAGGTGATCGACGAGTTCGTCTCGCTGGCCGGCACCCGGGTCAATTGCGCGGGCGGGCCCACGCCCTGGGGCTCGTGGCTGAGCTGCGAGGAGAACTGCTTCGGGCCGACCCAGGGCTTCGAGCGGCCCCACGGCTACGTGTTCGAGGTGCCGGCGGCCGCGCGGTCGGCGGTGACGCCCGTGCCCCTCAAGGCGATGGGGCGCTTCGTGCACGAGGCGGTGGCGATCGATCCCGCCACCGGCTTCGTCTACCTCACCGAGGACGCCTGGTACAGCGCCGACAACCCGGCGCAGCCCGGCGCCGGCTGCTTTCGCTTCATCCCCCGACGCCGGGACCGGCTCGCGGAGGGCGGTCGCTTGCAGATGCTCGCGGTGCCCGGCCGGCCGGGCTATCTCACGGCGCGCGGGCAGACAGTGGGCTCGACCGTGCCGG